>NZ_CP132336.1:1200000-1500000 GCF_030758315.1 Pararhizobium sp. IMCC3301 | reverse complement strand
CGGCGGAACGCGTGCACAAGCAAATCGAGGCTGCCAAGCTTGGCTACAGTGTTCGCGACGCCTTCATCACCGATCCGGCCGCGATGACGAGCGCCGTCGCAGACCTGATCGATCCGGCCTATGGACGCCTTTTATCAGAACGAATCAGTTCGGCCGAAGTTCTGGACAAACCGGTCGTCGCGGTTCCCGGCGGAGATACGATTTATCTGAGCGTGGTTGACCGCGATGGCATGGCCTGCTCTTTGATCAATTCCCTGTATGGCGGATTTGGCAGCGGCATCATGACGCAAAATACCGGCATCATGCTGCAAAATCGTGGCGGGTGTTTCTCGCTGGAGGCAGGGCATCCCAATGCAATCGGTCCCGGCAAGCTGCCACTGCATACCATCATCCCCGGCATGGCCATGAAAGCGGGCAAACCATCGATCAGCTTTGGTGTGATGGGGGGGCATTATCAGGCCTGCGGGCACGCTCATGTGTTGCAGAATATGCTGGATTACGGTCTTGATCCGCAAGCTGCGCTGGATTTCCCACGCGCCTTCTGGGACGCAACTGGTGCGCTGGCACTGGAAGAGGGCTGGTCTCAGGCGGTTGCCAAGGCTCTGGCGGACAAAGGCCACCGGATTGTGCGCTCGGGGAAACCCCTGGGCGGCGGTCAGATCATAGTGATCGATCAGGAACGCGGTGTTCTTATCGGCGGATCAGACCCGCGCAAGGATGGTCTGGCGATCGGTTATTAGGCCCGGGGCAGGTAATTCCAGGGCATCGAACTGTATCAATCGGCTGAAATATCCGTCTGAAGCGGTTACGAGAAGATATTTTGATGAGTGAATCGTCGCAAATCGACGAATCTCGGGCGCGCGGGCGTTGACGTTTTGACGCTGCTGCGGGATATAACCCTCACACTGGGTGGTCTTGCGCGCTGTTGTTTCAAACAAAGCGCAGATCGCGTATAAAGATGTGAATCGACGCACCGCAGCGAATATTGCGGCGCGGCTTTGCTGCAAAGGATAAGGCCTTGTCGGATACGGCTCTTCAACACGAATCTTCAGCCTCCGGGGATGATGGCAATCGTCGGGATTTTCTTTACGTTGCAACCGGCGCATTTGGCGTTGTAGCGGCGGGTGCTGCTATCTGGCCTCTGGTGGATCAGATGAACCCGGATGCCTCGGCGCTGGCACTGGCGTCCACAGAAGTGGATATAGGTGCCGTCGAACTGGGCCAGAGCATCACCATCAAATGGCGTGGCAAGCCGATTTTCATCCGCAACCGCACAGATGCCGAAGTGGAAGCTGCCAAAGCGGTTCCCATGGATCAGTTGAAGGATCCGGCGCAGGACGTGGAACGTGCTGTTCCGGGCCGTGAAAACCTGTTGGTGATGATTGGCATCTGCACGCATCTTGGTTGCGTGCCGCTTGGAGATGCCGGCGATTTCGGTGGCTGGTTCTGCCCTTGTCACGGATCTCACTACGACACTGCCGGCCGCATTCGCAAAGGTCCGGCACCGCTGAATCTTGTCATCCCACCTTATGAATTCATGTCCGAAACGAAGCTCCGCATTGGCTAAGCGCTTTCATCGGTTTTTGAGAAATACGGAGACTTCGCAATGAGTGGACCTTCCTCCTACGATCCCCAGAATGGTGCGATGAAGTGGCTCGACAAACGTCTGCCGCTGCCGCGCCTGATGCACGATTCCTTCGTGTCCTATCCGGTGCCGCGCAATCTGAATTATTCCTATACATTTGGTGGCATGCTGTCGATCATGCTGGTGATTCAGATTATCACCGGCGTGGTACTGGCGATGCACTATATTGCCAGCACGGACGTTGCGTTCAACTCGGTTGAGAGCATCATGCGCAACGTGAATTATGGCTGGCTGCTGCGCTATGTGCATACCAACGGCGCGTCGATGTTCTTTGTTGCGGTCTATGTGCATATTTTCCGGGGACTGTATTACGGGTCCTACAAGGAGCCACGTGAAGTTCTGTGGATTCTCGGAGTTGTCATCTTCCTGCTGATGATGGCGACAGCGTTCATGGGATATGTGCTGCCCTGGGGACAGATGTCATTCTGGGGTGCGACTGTCATTACCAATCTTTTCTCTGCCATTCCTCTGGTCGGCGAAAGCGTTGTGACCTGGCTTTGGGGCGGGTTCTCGGTGGATCAGCCCACCTTGAACCGCTTCTTCTCGCTGCATTATCTTCTGCCATTCATGATTGTCGGTGTGGTTATCCTGCATGTCTGGGCGCTTCATGTTACCGGGCAGACCAACCCGACCGGCGTTGAAGTGAAACAGAAAAGCGACACGTTGCCGTTCACACCCTATGCCACCATCAAGGATGCTTTCGCCCTGGTGGTTTTCTTCGTGATCTTTGCCTGGTTCGTGTTCTATCTGCCGAACTATCTGGGTCATCCGGACAATTACATTCCGGCCAATCCGCTGGTGACGCCGGCCCACATTGTGCCTGAATGGTACTTCCTGCCATTCTACGCCATTCTGCGCGCCGTGCCTGACAAGCTGGGCGGTGTTGTGCTGATGTTCGGCTCAATTGCAGTGCTGTTTGTTCTGCCATGGCTCGATACATCGAAGGTGCGCTCAGCCTCTTTCCGACCAGCATATAGAGTGTTCTTCTGGCTGTTTGTGATTGTTGCCATCTTGCTTGGCTGGCTTGGTTCAAAGCCTGCTGAAGGCGGCTACGTGCTTGCGGCGCGGATATGCACTGCCTACTATTTCGCACATTTCCTCATCCTGATGCCGCTGCTGGGGATGTTTGAGAAAACCAAACCGCTGCCAAGTTCGATTACCGAATCGGTGCTGGGTGATGGCTCCGGAAAAGGTGGCTCCGGATTGCCGACCGGCGCTGCTGCATCGCCCGAGACCAAAGGTTGATCGGGGTCAGGTAATGAGGTTCAAGGACAACACAATGACGACTTTCCTTACGAAAACAATTGCTGCAGCCGTCATTCTCGGCATGGCATTTACCGGAGCAGCGACTGCTGAAGAAAAACAGCTTGAGGAACAGGATTGGAGTTTTGCCGGGCCGTTCGGCAAATTTGACCAGGCGCAACTGCAGCGCGGATTTCAGATTTACACCGAAAACTGCGCATCCTGCCACAGTCTGAACCTGGTATCTTTCCGCAACTTGATGCAATCCGGCGGACCGGGCTTCTCGGAAGCTGAGGTGCGGGCCATTGCCGCTGAAGTTTCAGTGATGGATGGCCCTGATGCGGATGGGGAAATGTTTGATCGTCCGGGCCGGCTGTCCGACCGGTTCCCTTCACCCTGGGCCAATGACGAACAGGCGCGTGCGTCAAACAATGGTGCTTTGCCACCCGATTTTTCGGTGCTTGCAAAAGCCCGCGGAGTGACACGCGGATTTCCGACCTTCGTATTTGATATTTTTACCCAATATCAGGAATCCGGGCCCGATTATATTTACAATCTGCTGACCGGTTATGAAGAGGATGTGCCGGAAGATATCGAAATGGGTTCGGGCATGTATTACAATCCGGTTTTCAAATCGGGTGTCCAGATTGCCATGGCACCGCCGCTTAGCGATGAACAGCATGAATTCTCCGATGGCTCGCCGGAAACCCAGGAACAGTATGCACGGGATGTTACATCCTTCATGATGTGGGCAGCGGAGCCGCATCTGGTTGAGCGCAAGACCATGGGGTTCCGGGTGATTATCTTCCTTCTGATTTTCGCCGGATTGCTGTATTTCTCCAAACGCAAAGTGTGGGCCGGTACAAAGCATTGATTGTGTTTTGCTGACCGATTCAGACATGCAGGCATGAACGATAAAAAAGAGTCCCTAAGGGGGCTCTTTTCGTTTATGGACAATGCTTTATCAGCGCCATCTGGAGCTCAAGAATATGTCTGATTCCGCTACGGGCCATCCAAAGCTGCTGGCTGCCATCCGCTCCATTCCCGACTATCCCAAGCCGGGTATCATGTTCCGCGATATCACCACATTACTGTCCGATGCGCGTGCCTTCCGCAAAGCTATTGACGAGTTGGTTCAGCCTTTCGCAGGCGAAAAAATAGATCAGGTCGCCGGGATCGAGGCACGTGGTTTCATTCTCGGTGGAGCTGTTGCTCATCAATTGTCATCGGGCTTCGTGCCGATCCGCAAAAAGGGTAAGCTGCCTCATGAAACGGTCAGCATCGCTTACTCGCTGGAATACGGTCTTGACGAGATGGAAATTCACAAGGACGCGGTGAAAGCCGGTGAAAAAGTTATTCTGGTGGATGATCTGATCGCAACGGGAGGTACTGCTGAAGGGGCGATCAAACTGTTGCAAGGGCTGGGTGCAAATGTAGTGGCAGCGTGCTTCATTGTTGATCTGCCGGACCTTGGCGGTGCCGATAAAATCAGAGCGCTGGACGTCCCGGTTCAGGCGTTGGTGTCCTATCCCGGGCATTAGAGCGGTTTACGATCAAACCTATTTCAGGAGTGCGGTGGTGCGATCTGCAATGTCTCGCTTAACGTGTCGAGAATTTCTGCCAGTTTTCTGTCGACTTCGTGCAGATAACGGGTCCAGTCGTCATAGTGGTCCAGATCTTCCCGTCCATCGGAAATTCCGCGCAGGCCAAGCAGTGGCAGATTGAACATCTTGCAGGCCCGCAACACCGCAAATGTCTCCATATCCACCATATCGGCATCAATTTGATCATAGGCTGCGCCGGAAACGACATTGCCCCCGGTGGACAGGCGCGCTTCTGCTACACCCTTAATGCGGGCTGGCAGCAGCACTTCTACCGCATGATCGACAAATGGCGTGACGCCCTTTTCAAAGCCGAGCGGGGAGGCATCCATGTCCCGGTAAGAAACCGAAACAGCCTGATAGATTTCCGTCTGCTCCAGGCGGGCGGACCCGGCCGAGCCGAGAGAAATGACCAGATCCGGCAGCGCATTGCAGGCGGCAAGGCCGCAGAGAATACGGGTGGTGTTGATGGCAGCCTCCACCGGGCCGACGCCAATGAACTGCGGATCTATGCGGGTTTTCAGAGCCTCGCCATATTCCGCCGGGGCGGCCATCAGAAACAGGATATCTTTGCCGAAATCCGTCTTTGTCGGCTGTTGATGGCTCATGGCGCGCGCGCCTCAGGTGTTGAACTTGAACAGCATCACATCGCCATCATGGGCGACATAATCCTTGCCTTCATCCCGGGCCTTGCCGGCTTCCTTGGCGCCGCTTTCGCCGCCAAGCGCCACATAATCATCATAGGCAATGGTCTGGGCGCGGATGAAACCGCGTTCAAAATCGGTATGAATAACGCCGGCAGCCTGCGGAGCCCTTGTGCCTCTGGTGATGGTCCAGGCCCGGGTTTCCTTGGGGCCGACAGTGAAGAAGGTGATGAGATCCAGCAACTGATAGCCGGCGCGGATGAGGCGGTCGAGACCGGGTTCTTCAAGCCCCATGCTTTCCAGATATTCAGCGGCTTCGGCTGCATCCAGCTGGGCGATCTCGGCCTCGATATTCGCCGAAATGACGACGGATTGCGTGCCTTCGCGTTGCGCCATCTGCGCGACCGCATCTGAATAGGCATTGCCCTTGTCGGCATCTTCTTCCAGCACGTTGCAGACATAAAGAACCGGTTTGGACGTGAGCAGGTTCAGCCCCTTGAATGCTTTATCGTCGTCGCGGTCGACATCCAGCATTCTGGCGGGTTTTCCATCTGTCAAAAGCGCGATTGCGCCCTCGACCAGCGGCAGCAACTGCCTGGCTTCCTTGTCATTGCCAGTGGCACGCTTGCGCAGATTGACGATGCGTTTTTCAAGGCTTTCCAGATCGGCCAGCATCAGTTCCGTCTCGACGGTTTCGGCATCTGCAACAGGATCAATGCGGCCATCCACATGGGTGATGTCCTCATCTTCAAAACAGCGCAGAACATGGGCGATAGCGTCGACTTCGCGAATGTTTGCAAGGAACTGGTTGCCAAGGCCTTCACCCTTTGAGGCGCCCCGCACAAGGCCTGCAATATCAACAAAGGTCAGCCGTGTTGCAATGATGTTGGCGGATTTTCCGGCAGTCGCCAGGATGCCCAGCCGGGTGTCGGGAACCGCAACATCGCCGGTATTTGGCTCGATGGTACAGAAGGGGTAATTGGCCGCCTGTGCCGCTGCCGTCCTGGTCAATGCATTGAACAGGGTGGATTTTCCGACATTCGGCAAGCCGACGATCCCGCATTTGAAACCCATAGGGTCAGTCCTTTCTGGTTTTGGGCAGGAGCGCTTTCAGAGCAGCTGCCATGGGCCCAACAGGTTTTTTTCCGGCATTCGTTCCGGTTTTTTTAACCAAAGCTGCAGCTTCGGTGGTCGCCTTGCTGGATTTTTTCTGAGCTGATTTCAGCCGGTCAGGTCTTTCGGTTTCCGGCTTTTGCCGCAGGACCAATTCATTCAAGAATCCGGCTGAACCGTCTTTCAGCAGTGTCGGCACCGCATCGGCGATGCTGCCGATCAGCAATTCCAGCCACTCCGCATCGGCTTTCGCAAAATCCGACAACACATAGCGGGACACCAGATTCTTGTGGCCGGGGTGGCCAATGCCGATACGTACGCGCTGATACTCGTTTCCTATATGGGCATCAATTGATCTGATGCCGTTATGGCCACCGGCACCACCGCCGGTCTTGACCCGGACCTTGGCTGGAGCCAGATCGAGTTCGTCGTAAAACACAATGAGATCATCGAGCGGTATCTTGAAATAACGCATTGCTTCGCCAACGGAGCGGCCGGATTCATTCATGTAGGTCGCCGGTTTCAGCAAAGTGGCTTTTTCGTCATTCAAAGTGCCGGTTGCAACCCACCCCTGAAAACGATCCCGCCACGGCGTGAAGCCGTGGCGGGACTGAATTTCGTCGACCGTGTGAAAGCCGATATTATGCCGGTTGCGGGCATATTGCAGTCCGGGGTTTCCCAGTCCAACGAGAAGTTTCATGGGTCGACCCGTTCGGCTTGTCTCGGTTTACTCTTCGGTGCTGTCGCCGTCTTCTGCAGCAGCGTCTTCGCTTTCGCCTTCGGCTGCTTCTTCAGCTGCCGCAGCTTCAGCTTCCTCGTCTTCTTCACTCTTAAGCGAAGCCGGCGCCGCGATCGTGGCGATCGTGAAATCACGATCGGTGATGGTGGGAACAACGCCCGGCGGAAGCTTGATTGCAGAAATATGCAGGCCATCGCCGATATCAAGACCGGTCAGATCACCTTCGAGGAATTCAGGAACCGCATTGCCCGGAACATCGCATTCCACTTCGTGGCGCACAATGTTCAGCACGCCGCCGCGTTCCAGACCCGGTGCAGCCTCTTCATTGATGAAGTGGACAGGCACGTTAACGGTCAGGATACTGCCCTTGCCAACGCGCAGAAAGTCGACATGGATGACGAAATCCTTGACAGGATCGCGTTGCACATCCTTGGCGATGACCGAATGGGTCTTGCCATCGACATCAAGGTTGATAACGCGGGCCATGAAGCTGTCGCTGTTGGCAGCAAGGGCTGTTTCTTTGGCAGGCAGGGCGATAGACAGTGGTGGTTTTTTGTCGCCATAAATGACGCCAGGTACAAGACCTTCACGACGCGTTGCCCGAGCGGCCCCCTTGCCAACTCGTTCCCGCGCCACCGCTTTGAGTTCATCACTCATTGGGAGCACTCCGATTTTCTCTGATGAGGGCGGGCCGCGTGATATGTGTTGCGAAAACCGCCCAGGTTATGCGGTCCCTCCAAGGGTGTGACCGCGTGGGGTGGCTTTTAGGTGACAGATGACAGAAACGCAAGGGGTTTATGGTGCTTTTGCCAGCACAGGCTGTTGTAATTTCCGCTCAGTCAAACAGGCTGGAAACCGATTTTTCCAGACTAGTCCGCGAGATCGCTTCACCGATCAGTGTCGAAATCGGTATGGCGCGGATATTGGAGGCTGATTCCACCGCACCGGTCGGCTGAATGGAATCGGTGATCACCAGTTCCTTCAGCTTGGAGGCGGTCACCCTGGCCACGGCACCTCCCGACAAAACCCCATGGGTTATATAGGCTCTGACCGAGGTTGCCCCCTGGTCAAGCAGCGCATCTGCGGCGTTGCACAATGTGCCGCCGGAATCGACAATGTCGTCGACCAGAATGCAGTCATGGCCTTCCACATCGCCGATAATGTTCATAACTTCCGACTCGCCTGGACGGTCACGCCGTTTGTCGACGATGGACAAAGGCGCATCGACGCGTTTTGCCACTGCGCGTGCCCGGACCACACCACCGACATCCGGTGAGACCACCATGATTTTCTCGCCGGGCATGCGTGCTTTGATGTCCCTGGCAAACAGGGGGGCGGAAAACAGATTGTCAGTGGGAATGTCAAAAAAGCCCTGAATCTGGCCGGCATGCAGATCCAGCGTCAAAACGCGGTCTGCGCCAGCTTCGGTGATCAGATTGGCCACCAGCTTTGCGGAAATCGGGGTTCTGGCCGAGGGTTTGCGATCCTGACGGGCGTAGCCGAAATAGGGCACCACCGCGGTGATGCGCCTGGCTGAGGAGCGGCGCGCCGCATCCATCAGTATAAGCAGTTCCATCAGATGGTCATTGGCCGGGTAGCTTGTCGATTGAAGGACGAAAACATCCTCGCCGCGAATGTTTTCCTGAATCTCGACGAAAATTTCCTGATCGGCAAAGCGCCGGACAGAACAATGTGCAAGTGGAATATCCAGATACGCCGCCACCGACTTTGCGAGGGCAGGATTGGAATTACCGGCAATAAGTTTCATTGGAAAGCATCCTGGGGCGTGGCCGAGATCGCGTATGGCGCTGCTTCTAACAAGCTGCAGCGCCCGGTGTAAAGCTGCCAAAAGGGCTAATTCAATGGTTTTGGCGGAATATGCAGGCAGATCGCCCACTACTTGAACGGGACGATGTTCCGATCATCAGGTCTGGGGCGACCCAACTGGTTGTTGAGCCAGGAAATTATCGCCTCCATTGACTGAACAGCCAGAATATCGAGCGCCTCGGAATCGATGCTGCTCCAGCTGGCACGGGCATTGGGTGCCAGCACCTGTCCGCTGATGCGGTGCGGCGGCGACCCGTTATTTGCGCTGATGTCCCAGATATAGACAATCACAGCACCAAGGGAATTGGAAGCCAGCGACAGATAACCGCGCACCAGGTGGCTTTGGGTCGAATCTCCATTGGGGACCAGAAACATATTGCGCCGGAAGGCGGTGCGGCGCAGAGATTCCGACAGCCGGGATTCAATATCCGGTGGAATGCCGTCAATCGGTGCAAATCCGAGCCGTGCCAAAGAAGCCAGGCCAGAGGCGCGTATGGTCGGCGCACCATCAATCGGCGCAATCTCTTCGCGGGTCACCGGCGGGTCATAGACCTGACCCTGGGCTTCGGTCTCGGCTTTATCCAGATTTTCTTCAATCGTACCAAGACAGGCGCTCAGGATGAGGCAGAGCAGCGCAACCAGAATTGCGCGGAATGGCAAGGGCACGAGATTCATCCCGGCCTACTAGCTCTTCACGGTTACAAGTTCAATCGGCAGGCGCGACAGGGGTTCCGGAGACCCCTCGGTAGTCAGATAGGTGCGGCCGAGCGTCATGGCGGTCTCGGTTTCACTGTCCATGATGATGATGTGCAGGAACAGGCTCATATTGGGCCGAATCTGGAAGGGATTCTTGCGGTAGAACATCGGTGTGTCCATCCACGATGGCGCAAAGCGGGCACCGAGTGAATAGCCGCAGGCATTGAGGCGGTGAGCGTGAAGGCCGCGTTCATCCAGAACACTGGCATGGGCTTCAAACACTTCGCCAAATGTATGGCCGGGCGTCATCAGTTCTTCGCAGGCCTGAAGTGCGGTCTGGGCAGCGTCGAACAGTTCGATATGACGCGGTGTCGGCTCCCCCAGGATGACTGTGCGCATTAATGCGCTGTGGTAATTTTTCGAGGTTCCGGCAAACTCCAGAGTTATCTGATCCTGTTCTTCCAGCGTGCGGCGCCCGGATTTGGTCCTGCACAACAGGGCATCCTTGCCCGACCCGATGATGAAGCCATTACCCGGATAACTGCCTCCGGCAGCGAATACCGAACCCTGCATGGCGGCCAGAATATCGGCGTCATTGGCTCCTGGCCGGATGACCGCAAGCCCCGCTTCAAAGGCATCATCGGCCATCTCCGCAGCTTCACGGATATAGGCGATCTCGGCAAAGCTCTTTTGCACGCGCAGGGCCGGAATGAGGGTCGATGCATCGGTCAGATTGCCGAAGCTTTTCAGCTTGTCGTCAATCTGTCGGCCATAAAAGGCGGTCAGTCCCTGGGTATCATATTCAACGCCGATATTGTTGCCGAGCATATCCAGATTGTCCATCAGATCGCGCAACTGATTGACCGGCCCGGCTTCTCCCCAATCCATCCAGACATGGATATCTTCAATGATGGACGTATGTCTGGCCTGGCGCAGATCCGGCATCCGCGTCAACAGGGACATCTCGCCGTTGGAGCGCACGATAAGACACTGGAAAAAACAAAATCCAAATGAGTCAAATCCGGTCAGCCAGTACATGCTTTCCTGGGAAAACAGCAGCATCGCATCCAGATTGTTTTCTTCCATTACCGCCAGCAAACGCTCGCGTCGATGATCATATTCCTCGCGGGAAAAATGCAGGGTCATGAGCTTTCTCGCTGTTGATCAGGTGATTGAAATTGCAGCCAATTGGCGGCCGTAATCCGGCTCTTTGCGGTGTGTTGTCCGGCGATAGCTGAAAAACGCCGTCTCCTCAAGATAGGTACATTGACCGGTCCATTCGGCGTTGGCAAGTCCGCAGCCGCGTAATCTGTTGACGATATAGGACGGAAGATCGAACTGAAAGTGTCCTTCGCGCGCGCCTTCGGTGAAACAAGCCGCATTGGAAGGGTCATGGTTCAAGAATGTCTCTTTGAACTCGGCACCGACTTCATAGGAGACCCGGGAAATCGCAGGTCCCAGCACCGCTGTAATGCGGTTGCGCCGGGCGCCGAGACCTTCCATCTGCGCAATCGTGCTTTCCAGCACGCCGCCAAGGGCACCTTTCCAGCCGGCGTGGGCCGCGCCAATAACGCCGCCTTCCGCGTCAGCAAACAGAACCGGACCGCAATCGGCAGATCCCACAGCCAACACTATTCCTGGCGTTGCCGTGACCACAGCATCGCATTTTTCAGGGGTCTCTGCCGGCCATGGCCCGGTGACAGCAACGCAGCGGCTGCTGTGAATCTGATAGGGCGTGATGAGCGGCACGTCCGAGTTGACAAGCGTGCGCGTCAGCAAGCGGCGATTATGCAGGACGTTTTCCCGCACATCGTCCGATCCCACCCCGCAATTCAAAGTGCTGTAGATGCCGCTAGAAACACCGCCCTTTCGGCCGAAGAAACCATGACGGATGCCCGGCCCGCCAAGGGCTGGATGGGTCGTGAACGGAACGGGTGCGAATGGCTTGTTCATGGCGACAAGTGACCGGATTGATGGAATAAAATCAAGCAGGATTATGAAATCCGGGCAGGGAAACTTCAAAACTGCTTGCTGCAAGCACCTTGAACAGGACACCCATTTCATCCGGTGAAACCAACCGGTTGACATCCTGTTGCAGCGTCTCGCGGGCCTCCTGATCGCGCTCCGCGCCCAAATGAGCCGCCCGCTGCACGAGGCCGAGATCAAGCAGAAAGTCCATCTGGCTGACCGGCCCACAGACATGCATGCCCTGTGAGCGGAACCCGTTTGCCAATGCGGTAAAATCCACCAGTGCGGTCAAATCCGCCTGACCTGGCTGGTCCAGCGGGTCAACCGGCTGATGCCGGACAAGAGCCTGAAAGGTTGCGCCGGTCCTGGGTTGAACAAAGCCATAATCAATCAGCAGTGCGGCCCCGCCATGTGCCGAGAGTTGCTTTGCCATTGCCGTCGCCATGTCGTTGCGCTGGGGAGACAGTTCGAACACCGTGCCTGGGGGGAGTTTTTCGGTCTGGGCAATGCGGACCGACTGGCTGGTTGGCAAATCTGCGAAGGCCAGCTGACCCTGGCTGCCTGCCACTATGTGGCGCTCGGCAAGGCCATCTGCAGTTTTGACCAGAATATGCACCGGTAAAGCATCGAAAAATTCATTTGCCACAATGAGAGTAGGCAAGGCGCTGTCCTGCAGTTCATCATGCCAGTGGATCGGGCAGGGGGCATGCATCAGGGTGCTTTGCTGGGCAGCTTTCAACACCGGGCTGATGTCGATCATCTCAACTTCAAGGCCCCGCAGCAGCGCGGGTTGCAGCGCCAGACTGCGCAGGCAGTCGGCCATCAGGGTGCCACGGCCCGGGCCGAATTCAACGAGCCGGGTCCGTGGCGGGCTGCCCAGAGCCTTCCAGGCTGACACAAGCCAGACGCCGATCAACTCGCCAAACATCTGGCTGATTTCCGGCGCCGTGGTAAAGTCGCCTTCTGCGCCAAACGGATCGCGGCGCATATAATAGCCGGCTTCCGGATCTCCCAGGCACAGGCTCATGTAACGTGGCAACGGCATTGGCCCGGTCAGCGCAATGTCTTCCAGAATGCGGTTTTTCAGGTCCGGCATCTGTCCCTACTGGTCAAAGCGTTCGCTTGCGCGATCCGGCAATATACCACAGTCCGATAACGATCATCGGCAGAGACAACAGCATACCCATGGTCAAGCCGCCGCTGAGAAATCCAATCTGGGCGTCGGGTTCGCGGAAAAATTCAACAATGAAGCGTGACACGCCGTATCCCGCCGCGAAGGTTCCGGCAATCAGGCCCGGCCTTTTGAAAGCATCAAACCGGTGCGCCAGTATCCATAATACTGTAAACAGAACGATGCCTTCCAGGGCGGCCTCGTATAACTGGCTGGGATGGCGTGGCTCGGGACCGGCGCCAGGAAACACCATGGCCCAAGGAACGTCGCTCGGGCGGCCCCACAATTCGGCGTTTATGAAGTTCGCAAGGCGGCCAAAAAACAGGCCGAATGGTGTGCACAGGGCACTGATATCGAGCAGCGACAACAGGCGTATTCCGCGGCGCCGGGCGAACAGAATAACCGCCAGGACAGAGCCTATGAAACCGCCGTGAAAGGACATGCCGCCCTGCCACAGTTTCAAAGCCTCGAGCGGGTTTTGCAGATAGACGTCAAAATTGTAGAACAGCACATAGCCGATGCGGCCGCCCAGAATGATGCCGAACGTTATCCACAACACGAAATCATCAACATCCTCAGGGGTCATCGCTGGCGAGCCCGGTGCCCAGAGGGCTTCCTTCGACACCAGCCGCCGGGCGTACCACCAGCCCAATAAAATGCCGGCAATATAGCCGAGCGCATACCATCTGATTGCAAGTGGGCCGATTTCGATCAGCACCGGGTCGATCATCGGGAAAGGCAGGACAAAAGTGGGCACGATTCAGCCAGTTCTGTTGCGGGTTTCATAGCTCTCAGGGCGCGGCTTATGACAAATCAGAAGTTTTGTCACCTTATCTTGAGTTTAGATTTGGAACACCGCATATAGAGGCAATAGCAAAGGAATAACCCATGACCAAACCATCTGGACGTCTGTTTGACGAAATTGCGAAACTGGCAACCGATGCAGCCGGTGTTGCACAGGGAATGCGGCGCGAAGTTGAAACGGCAGTGAAAGGCCAGTTTGAGCGCTTGTTATCTGACATGGATCTGGTGCAGCGCGAAGATTTCGAGGCGGTGCGCGATATGGCGGCCAAAGCCCGTGATGAAAACGACGCTTTGCGGGCGGATTTGAATGCGCTGCGCGAGGAAATGCAGAGCTCGAAAAGCAGCCGCCGCCCGGCTGCCCGCAAAACTGCGGCGAAAAAGCCGGCGGGCAGCTGATCAAGCCCTGTGATCGCAAGGCGTTTACGCCCGATTCGTCCACAGGAAACGGCCGGTCCCGGTATAAATGGTGTCGTCACAGGCTAACCACACTATATAGTGGGTTGAGAGGCGATTCTTGACCCTCACGTAATAGTAAGCAGCAGCGGGAGTATCCCATGAGCATGCTCGATGTCGAATTGGACCGCGACGCTAATCCGGTGGACTTCATAGAGCAACTGGCCGGCCTTAATGATTGGGTGTTTGAACGCTCAGGTGAAGATGAAATCACCATCACGGTTGTGGGCAGCTGGTGCGATTATCATGTGTCTTTTTCCTGGATGGAAGAGGTTGAAGCGCTGCATCTGGCCTGTGCTTTCGATGCCAAGGTTTCTGACAAACACCGCAACGAGATTATCCGTCTTCTCGCTCTCGTCAATGAACAGCTCTGGATGGGGCATTTTGACCTTTGGGCCGAGGAGGGTGTCGTGATGTTCCGCCAGGCGCTGCTTCTGTCCGGGGGTGCCGAGCCGACCCAGCAGCAGTTGGAGGCTTTGCTGTCCGGCGCAGTAGAGGCGTGTGAGCGCTACTATCAGGCTTTCCAGTTTATACTGTGGGCCGGTAAATCTGCACCCGACGCGCTGGCCGGAACCCTGTTTGAAACTGTTGGTGAGGCTTAAACTGGCTGATGTTTGCATTGACCCGTTTGACGATCAAAACTTATACCAATAGCCAACAGATGTGAAACCCCACCCAAATATTCCAGTCAAACCAAGAAGCGAGCCGAGCCGTTATGAGTGTCAATGTTAGCAAAGAGCGTCCACTGGTCCTGGTGGGAGCTGGCAAGATGGGCGGAGCGATGCTGCAGGGCTGGCTTGCAAAGGGTCTGCCGGATGGTGCCGTCCACGTCATTGATCCTGGTCTCGACGCAGCGCAGAGCGAGGCATTGCGCGGTCAGGGCGTTTCCGTCCATGGCGTGCCGGATGAGGTGCCAACCCCGGCGCTGCTGATGCTGGCAATCAAGCCGCAAATGATGGGAAAAGTGTTGCCGGGTCTGGCAGCGTTTGCAGCGCGTCCCGACGCTGCGGACATGATTGTCCTGTCCGTCGCTGCGGGAACCACCATCGAGACATTGTCCAGCACCTTCGGCAGCGATGCGCTGGTAATCCGCGCCATGCCCAACACGCCGGCTCTGGTCGGGCGTGGTGTCACAGCATTGTTTCCCGCACATCCGCTGTCTGACGAGCGCAAAAGCTTTATCGCCGATCTGATGGCAGCAATCGGGACAGTTGTCTGGGTTGACAGCGAAGCTGCGATCAATGCGGTCACAGCGGTTTCAGGAAGTGGTCCGGCCTATGTATTTCATCTGGTGGAAGCGATGGCGGCAGCCGGCCGAAAACTGGGTCTGCCCGACGATGTGGCGATGATTCTGGCGCGTGAAACCGTGTCCGGTGCTGGAGAATTGCTGCATCAATCCTCAGACAGCGCCGAAACATTGCGGGTGAATGTGACCTCGCCGAAAGGCACCACTGCCGCTGGTCTGGACGTGCTGATGGCGGAAGACGGGTTGCCTGCGCTGATCGAAAAGACAATTCGGGCGGCGCACCGCCGTGCAATCAAATTGGGTATGGAGAGCTGAGCGCAGGCCAGTTTTAAAAATCCGCCGCGGCAATGAGTGAATGGGAACGGCAGAATGCAGCGTAAGGACGAGATCAGTTTTGATGATTTTCTCAAGGTCGATATTCGCACAGGAACCATCATCGAAGCTGAACCCTATCCAGAAGCGCGTAAACCATCGATCAAAATGAAGATCGATTTTGGCGATATCATCGGCATCAAAAAGTCATCCGCGCAGATCACGGTTCATTATACAGCGCAGACGCTGGTCGGCCGCCGGGTGCTGGCCGTGGTCAATTTTCCACCACGCCAGATTGGCAAGTTCATGTCTGAAGTTCTGACCCTCGGATTTGAGGATGAAGCCGGCGCGATCGTGCTTGCCTCGGTGGACAGGGACGACGTGCATAATGGTCAGCCATTGATGTAGTGACGCCAGTCTGACGTTGGACCAGGCAGTCAGCCAAGAAGATTGAGAAATGTCTCGACCTCTGCCGGTTGCGTGGCAAAGCTGCAGACCAGCCGCATCAAATGTCTGTCCGGGTCCCGCAAATTCTCCGGAATGTCCTCATCCGGCCAGGGATAGAAGCTGGCGCCGGCCTGCTGCAGAGTGTCGATGTCAGCCTTGCTGAAATAGGCGAAAACCTCATTGGACTGCGGCAACAGGGGAATAGAGACCCTGTCGCTGGCTGCAAAAGCAGTGGCCAGAATTGCCGCCTGCTGATTGGCATGAGCCGCGTTTTTAAGCCACGTATCATCCTGCAACATAGCCAGTATCTGTGCCGCCATGAAGCGGGGTTTTGAAAAATAGTGGCCCATCTGCTTGCGGATATAGTCGGTTTCGTCGACGCCATCGCCGCCGAAAAAAACCAACAGATCCGCCGCCCAGGCGCCGTTTTTCGTAAAACCAAGGGACAGGCAATCGATGCCCGCTTTCCAGGTCAGATCTGCTGGCGGGCATTCCAGATGGGCCAGCGCATTGGCGAAACGCGCGCCATCCATATGAACACCTACGCCGATGTTCTTCACCGCGCCGCTGAGTTGGGCGATCTCCCTAGACGTATAGGCCTGACCCAGCTCGCTCGCCTGGGTGAGGGTGAGGCAGCTCAATCGGCCCTGGCGCGAGACACCACCGGGAAACGCTGCCAGAACGCCGGATAGCTCTTGCAGTGTAAGCTTGCTGGCATGGCCTTTCAGGCCAAGAATTTTCAGGCCGGGGCTGACGCGTTGCGGGCCGTTATATTCATCCACATTCACATGGGCATTTCTGTGGGCAAGGGTGATGCCTGCGGGTTTTGCGAAATGGGCAAGCCCGAGCGCATTGGCGGCCGATCCGGTTGCCACCATCAGGCTCTTCACCGGTGTTTGGAAAATCTCCGACAGTTTCTCATCGACAGCAGCTGTCAGATCATCTGCGCCATAGGCCGGCGCAGCTTCGGGGCCAAGCCGGGCAAGGGCCTGTTGAACCTGCGGACATGCACCTGCCCAATTGTCGCTTGCAAACATCATGGGGCAGGTCCGGTCAAATGATCCAATACAGAGCGTGCTGTAGCGGCTGGCAGCCGTCTTTTCAAGTCAGCGTGGCTCAGCGGCTGCGCACACGCATCAGGAGTTGGTCCAGTGACAGCGTGCCACCGCCCTTGATGACCAGAACGAGAAGCAAAAATACCCACAGCACCCGCTGATCGGAGATCAGAGAGGAAGGATTGCCGTCAAACCAGGCGCCGATCGTTGCCGGATCAACCGCGTGGCCAAAAATATCGACGAAGGTCATGACTGCGACAAAGCCGATAAAGGCCAGACTGGCAAGCCGGGTAAACAGGCCGGCGACAATCAACGCCGGGAGAATGAATTCCGCCCACATTCCCAATATGGCAATCAGCTGATGGTGCGCGCCCAGAGCGGAACTGGCATAGCCGGCGCTTTCAAAAGCTTTCGGGAAAATCTGGATATAGGCCCCATCTGAAGGGGAGAGAAAACCGAACACTCCATCGCCAAGTTTGGTTGCCGCGGATTTCCAGAAATAGATCAGCAAGGTGGCGGCAAACACCAGGCGTGCCGCAAGGCCGAGCAGCCAGTCCTGTGTCGCCGTTTCAATGGCGTTAAAGCCACGCAAGTGCATTTGTGTCAGCGAATTGATGAAATTGTTCATGTCAGCCCCTGATTGATTGTGCCAGTTTGAAATCCGTAAAGACGCCCGCCGATAAAGCGCCGGATAAAGTGGCGGCCAGGTCGAAGGCGGGACTGGATAACAGGCCAGCCTGCGCCGCAGCGCCCAGCATCTCACCGCTTTGAAGAGCCGTGAGAAAGTCGAATGCTCCTTCCGGCAGGCCGCGAACCTCAACTTCCATTGCCGGACGGCAGATCATGATTATTTGCGGTGTATCGACCGGCACGTCCAGTCCGATGCCCTGACTGTTGGCCTGCCAGATTGACAGGATGGCATAGTCGGAGGCGATCAGGGCCAGCGAAGCATGAGTGCTGAACGTCAGCCGTTCAAGCAGGTTTGGGGGGACCTGCTCAAGCCGTGTGGGGTCAAGAACCGGATCGTCGGCGGCATGGTAGGCAGACCGCCGGGCGCTCTCCAGCCGTGCAACATCGCCAAGATACGGCACTGAAGCGGCGGGGGGAAAAGTATCAAGAAAACCTGGAAATGCGGTGCCATAGGCCAGCATGACAGGTGATTGCGGTGGGTGATGGATAACAAATTCACGGGCGGCGGCCTGAAAAAACTCATCGCCGACCAAGGTTTTGATAACCGGATAGCGACTTGCCAGGGCATCGACAAGGCTGACAATCACATTGTTGCGGTAGACATCGAAACGTTTGGTTGCAGGAACGCCATCAGGATTGATGATGCCATCGGGTACCGGCGCGCCGGGCTGCAGAAGAGCCTCGGCGAACGAACCCAGACTGTTGCTAACCATGCCGGCTGCCAAGCAGCGGATTGCGTGCCATGATCGCCTCAGCCTGCCGGGCCTCGCCAAGAAGCGTCGCGAACACCGGCACATCATTGTCCCATTCAATCAGAGTGGGACGCGGTCCGCCCAGCATGATGGTGCGTTCATACAACGCCCATACCGCATTATCGACAGCCCGGTCATGGGCATCGATCAGCAGCGGAGCGCCGGTTTCATCCTGGTCCGGAGCATGGCCGCCCAGATGAATTTCGCCGACCATGTGCAGCGGAAACCGGGCGATGTATTTTGACGGATCATATTGCTGATTGGTAGCGCTTACATAGACATTGTTGACATCAAGCAGCAGCCCGCACCGGGTTTGATCGGCGACACGGGTGAGAAACTCGATTTCACCCATGGTGGACTGGTCGAAAGCCACATAGAGCGATGGATTTTCCAGCAGCATCTGGCGGCCGATGACCTGCTGCACTTGGTCTATATGCGCGACCACTCTGGCAAGCGTCTGTTCGGTGTAGGGGACCGGTAAAAGGTCATTGAGAAAATGACTCTCATGGCTTGACCATGCCAGATGCTCAGAAAAAAGCCCGGGCTGATAACGCTCATTCAGCTCTTTCAGACGGCGCAGGTGATCTGGATTGAGTTCGGCCTCTCCACCGATTGATAGACCGACCCCGTGCAAGGACAGCGGATAATTTTCGCGAATGCGTTCAAGATAATGATGCGGCGGCCCTCCGGCCCCCATATAGTTTTCGGGGTGAATCTCGAACCAGCCAAGATCCGGTTTCTGTTCCAGAATGTCTGCGTAATGCTGACCTTTCAGACCCACACCGGAGCGGTCCGGAACGCGCGCCTCGACCGGCGGTGCCATTGGTGCTGGAGCGTCGGCGTGGAGCATTTCAGATCTCAAATCTAGCAATTGGAAAGGCCAGCGGCCCGGACCGCTTGTACCACGATCCGGGCCGAAAGTGCTATTTTCAAAAAAATCAGGAGGGGATGTCGCGGGTCAACGCTGCCAGAGAGCCTTTGCGGGCGCCGTCAATTTCCATGGTTTCGCAAGTGCCTGCCGGAACCAGTTTCCAGGAATTTCCCTGGTAATCGACTTTCGATGTGCCTGCGCATGTTGTGCCGGGTCCGGCTGCACAATCATTCTTGCCTGCCAGTGCGATGCCGAAGCATTTTTCCTTGCTGTCTGATGCGGCTTCAGCGTTGCTGGAAATCGTGACAGAGGACAGTGCGGTTGCCATTGCGCCAGCGACCAGAGCGGCAGAAAGGGCGGTTTTTGTGAAAGCGGACATGAAGTTCTCCGTGAATTGACCGGTTAATTATTGACTGCAGACTTGCGGGCCATAAACGCCGTTTCTGTCTGACAGGGAGCAGATTGACCGAGTTTGAAGTCAATTGAAAATCAAACAGACGTGACAAACGCTCACATTTACATCACGGAGCTGTGAGCGGCCTTTGCTCACTGATGCGCAAGTTTTGCAAATTTATCGATGGAATAAAGGTGTTTCCTTTCAAGAACGGGCAGAAAAATGAAACTTGCGCGTATTTGCTGTGTGATTATGGGCTTGCTCTTTGTTATCATTTCTGGCATTTTCTGGAGTAATTGGACAGCATTGCTGTCCTAAATTGCCGGTGACGTCACTTAAGCGGGCGTCGTCGGTTGTCGGGCAGGATTCTCATTGACGAGCCGGGGGGCACTCGGTGGGGCCCTGCACAGTTTGGTAGCGACCAACCTGTTTGTCGGTGTATGTATCACCCTCGGACGGGTTCGCGTGCCAGAAGCGGCGGTGACCGCCGCGTGACCCAGAACATGAGCATCGGCGTCTGCCGGCCCGCTCGCCCGAGCCGCGTTCCCGACGACCGGGGAAGCGCGACCCGAATGAAGGCGTGCCGCTGGTTCGGGTTAGAAGTGACTATGACGGGACGCCTGCAGATGCAGTCCCCAATGTTGGAGTGTTGTCTATGACGCAAAGAAGGTTCTCTCTGCTCAACACCGTCGGCCTGGCCGGTACGGATGCGCGCACCCCTGCAACCAGGCGGCTGAAAGCCGGGTCTCGCCACAATGGCATTCCGGCAGCCCAGGGTCTGTATGACCCGGCCAAAGAACATGACGCCTGTGGCGTCGGCTTCATCGCCAATATGAAGAGCGGTGCCAGCCACAAAATCATTCAGGATGGTATCCAGATTCTGGAAAATCTGGAACATCGCGGCGCCGTTGGTGCCGATCCCCTGATGGGCGACGGGGCTGGTCTGCTCAGCCAGATGCCGCATGGCCTGTTCAAAGAAGTCTGTGATTTCGATCTGCCTGAACCAGGTGATTATGCCGTCGGCTTTCTGTTCATGC
The DNA here is from genome assembly GCF_030758315.1 of Pararhizobium sp. IMCC3301. Classification (NCBI taxonomy): domain Bacteria; kingdom Pseudomonadati; phylum Pseudomonadota; class Alphaproteobacteria; order Hyphomicrobiales; family Rhizobiaceae; genus Pararhizobium; species Pararhizobium sp. IMCC3301. The sequence continues at coordinate 1,479,293 of NZ_CP132336.1, read as the reverse complement.
CGCAGGACGAGGTGACACGCGCGGATTTTGAACGCATCGTTGAAACTATCGTGACGAGTTGCCACCAGGTGGTGCTTGGCTGGCGGGATGTGCCGGTGAACAATGACGGTCTGTCTAGGCAGGTGCTTGCAACAGAACCATTTTCGAGACAGGTTTTCATTGGACGCGGGCCGGAAATTACCGATCAGGCCGCTTTTGAGCGCAAGCTGTTTTTGCTGCGTAAAATGATTTCAAACCAGATTTATGACGCGAATAACGGAGCTGAAGACACCGACTTCTATATTGTGTCCCTGTCATCGCGCACCATTGTCTATAAGGGCATGTTCCTGGCGGATCAGCTTGGCGCCTATTATCGGGATCTGAAAGACGAGCGCTTTGAATCGGCGCTGGCTCTGGTGCATCAGCGCTTTTCAACCAACACATTTCCGTCCTGGCGTCTTGCCCATCCCTACCGGATGGTGGCGCATAATGGCGAAATCAATACGTTGCGCGGCAATGTCAACTGGATGGCGGCGCGGCAGGCCTCTGTGGAATCGCCGCTGTTCGGTGACTCAATGCCGAAATTGTGGCCGATTTCCTATGAAGGCCAATCCGACACGGCTTGTTTTGACAATGCTTTGGAATTCCTCACCATGGGGGGGTATGAGCTTTCCCATGCGGCGATGATGCTGGTGCCGGAAGCCTGGGCGGGCAATCCGCTGATGGGTGAGGACCGCCGTGCATTTTACGAATATCACGCGGCCATGATGGAGCCCTGGGACGGTCCGGCGGCGATTGCCTTTACCGATGGACGGCAGATCGCCGCAACACTGGACCGTAACGGACTGCGCCCTGCGCGCTATGTGGTGACCGATGATGGCTGTGTCATCATGGCGTCCGAGGTGGGGGTTCTGCCAATCGAAGAGTCGAGAATTGTGCAGAAATGGCGGTTGCAGCCAGGTAAAATGCTGCTGATCGATCTTGAGGAAGGCCGCATTGTATCTGATGACGAGTTGAAAGCCCGCATTGCCAATGCAAATCCTTACCGCGAATGGCTTGCACGCACGCAGATTGTTCTGGAAGATCTGCCGCAAGTCGGCGCAAGGGCACCGCGCTCTCATGCCAGCCTTCTGGACCGGCAACAGGCCTTTGGCTACACGCAGGAAGATCTGAAGCTGTTGATGTCTCCGATGGCAACCACCGGGCAGGAAGCCCTGGGGTCAATGGGAACCGATACGCCGATTTCGGCGCTCAGCGCAAAATCCAAATTGCTCTACACTTATTTCAAGCAGAACTTCGCTCAGGTCACCAATCCGCCGATTGATCCGATTCGTGAAGAAATTGTCATGAGCCTGGTCTCCTTTATCGGACCCCGGCCAAATCTGTTTGATCTGGAAGGCCAGTCGGAGCGCAAACGGTTGGAAGTGCGCCAGCCAATTCTGGCCAATGATGATCTGGAGAAAATCCGCGCGATCGGCGATATCGGCGATAATCAGTTTCAAACCCAGACCCTCGACATAACTTATGGAGCCGAAAAGGGTGCCATCGGCATGGAAGCGGCGCTGGACCGGCTTGGCGAACGCGCCGAGCGGGCGGTGCAGACCGGCTATAATATCATCATCCTGTCGGATCGTCTGATCGGCGAGGAGCGGATTGCGATTCCGGCTTTGCTGGCTACGGCGGCGGTGCATCACCATCTCATCCGCAAAGGGCTTCGCACTTCGGTCGGCCTTGTGGTGGAAACCGGTGAAGCGCGCGAAGTGCATCATTTCTGCGTGCTGGCAGGCTATGGCGCTGAGGCGATCAACCCCTATCTGGCATTTGAAACTCTGTCGGATATGCATACACGCGGAGACTTTCCAGACGTTGTTGATGCCGGGGAAGTGGTCGCGCGCTATATCAAATCGATCGACAAGGGAATTTTGAAAGTGATGTCCAAAATGGGCATCTCAACCTATCAGTCCTATTGCGGCGCACAGATTTTCGATGCGGTCGGTCTGAGATCGACATTCGTCAAGCGGTTCTTCTTTGGCACTGCCACCCAGATCGAGGGGGTCGGGCTGAAAGAGGTTTCGGAAGAGACCATTTCCCGGCATCAGGGCGCCTTCAGTGATGATCCTGTGCTGCGCAGTTCGCTGGATGTCGGCGGTGAGTATATGTATCGCGTGCGCGGCGAGGCCCATGTCTGGACGCCGGACGCGGTGGCCAGACTGCAACATGCGGTGCGCGGCGAAAGCTGGGCTGACTACCAGGACTATGCGGCGACCGTGAATGATCAGTCCGAGGCCTTGATGACGTTGCGCGGCCTGTTCGATATCAAGCTGGCCGACGAGGCGATTTCAATTGACGAAGTGGAACCGGCTGCACAGATTGTGAAGCGCTTTTCCACAGGTGCCATGTCCTTTGGCTCAATCAGCGCTGAAGCCCATTCGACTCTGGCTATTGCAATGAACCGGATTGGCGGCAAGTCGAACACCGGCGAAGGCGGTGAAGAGCCGGAGCGCTTCAATCCGCTTCCCGATGGGCGGCCGAATCCGAAACGCTCTGCGATCAAGCAGGTTGCATCAGGCCGGTTTGGCGTCACAACGGAATATCTGGTGAACTCCGACATGATGCAGATCAAGGTCGCGCAGGGAGCCAAGCCGGGCGAAGGCGGACAGCTTCCCGGCCACAAGGTCGATGCCGTGATTGCCAAGGTGCGGCATTCCACTCCCGGTGTCGGACTGATTTCGCCGCCGCCGCATCATGATATCTACTCCATCGAGGATCTGGCACAGCTGATTTTCGATCTGAAGAATGTCAATCCGGCGGCTGATGTCTCTGTCAAGCTGGTCTCCGAAGTGGGCGTTGGCACGGTTGCTGCCGGCGTCGCCAAGGCGCGGGCTGATCACATCACCATTTCCGGGTTTGAAGGCGGTACCGGTGCGTCTCCGCTGACCTCGCTGAAACATGCCGGCAGCCCGTGGGAACTGGGGCTTGCGGAAACCCAACAAACGCTTGTCCTGAACGGTTTGCGTTCGCGAATTGCGCTGCAGGTCGATGGCGGTTTGCGAACCGGCCGCGATGTTGTGGTCGGCGCGCTGTTGGGGGCCGATGAGTTTGGTTTTGCCACCGCACCGCTGATTGCGGCCGGTTGTCTGATGATGCGCAAATGCCATCTCAACACCTGTCCTGTCGGCGTCGCCACGCAGGACCCGGTTCTGCGCAAGCGGTTCCGCGGCACACCTGAGCATGTGATCAATTTCTTCTTCTATGTGGCTGAAGAAGTGCGCCACCTTATGGCTTCCATGGGCCTGCGCAGGTTTGATGAACTGGTCGGACAGACTCAATGGCTGGAGCAGGACCGTGTTATCGCCCATGGCAAAAGTGAGGGACTGGAATTTGCCGGCCTGTTCTTCAAACCCGAGGCCGGGGCCGATGACATTCGCCACACCCAGCTGCAGAACCATCCGATCAATGATGTCCTGGACAGAAAACTGATTGCCGAAGCCATGCCCGCGCTGGAAAACAAGACACCGGTGACGATTACCTCGGAAATACGCAGTCTCAACCGGTCTGTTGGCGCGATGCTGAGCGGCGAAGTCGCCAAGCGTTACGGCATGAAGGGTCTCCCGGACGATACGATCTCGATCCGTTTTAAAGGGACGGCCGGCCAGTCTTTCGGGGCGTTTGTCTCGCGTGGTGTCTCTCTGGATCTGCAAGGGGACGCTAATGATTATGTCGGCAAAGGGTTGTGTGGAGGACGCATTGTCGTGCGGCCGTCTGAAAATGCCAGGATTGTTCCTGAGGAATCGATCATTGTCGGAAATACCGTGCTGTATGGCGCGGTGGAAGGGGAAGCCTATTTCCGCGGCATTGCCGGTGAGCGCTTTGCGGTGCGCAATTCCGGGGCGGTCGCGGTTGTTGAAGGCGTTGGTGATCACGGCTGTGAGTATATGACAGGCGGCGTGGTGGCAGTGCTGGGTCCGACAGGCCGCAATTTTGCTGCCGGTATGTCCGGCGGTGTTGCCTATGTGCTGGACGAGGACGGGACGTTTGCCGAGCGCTGCAATCTGTCGATGGTTGATCTTGAGCCAGTGCCGGAAGAAGACGATCTGTTGGAACAGTTGCACCATCATGGTGGCGATATTGAACATCATGGCCGGGTCGACGTGTCTTCAAACATGACCGTTCATGATGAAGAGCGGCTCTACACTCTGATTTCAAGCCATGTTCACTATACTGATTCCGGCCTTGGCCATAAAATACTGGCCGATTGGGACGCGTTCCGGCCGAAATTCGTAAAAGTGATGCCGGTTGATTACCGGCGTGCCTTGCTGGACATGGAAGAAAAGCGCAATTGCGGAATCATAAGAGCCCCGGTCTGAGGCCGGCAGAGGAGCCATCCGGCCTGCGGTTTGAGTTTGATCGCGCCGGCCAGCGAAACAAACCTGCTTCGGTTCTGACGGACCGGATAATAAAAACACAAGCCGACGACTCGCGCCAATCAGGCCGCGGCACGGCATGATGAGAATGGTGAGTTAATGGGAAAAGTAACAGGTTTTCTGGAAATCGACCGGCAGCAGCAGAAATTTCAGCCAGCGTCGGACCGGATCAGGCATTTTCGTGAATTCACCATTCCGCTTCCCGATCAGGAAGTGGTGCGTCAGGCGGCGCGCTGCATGGATTGCGGCATCCCTTATTGCCATGGATCGATGGGTTGCCCGGTTAACAACCAGATCCCCGACTGGAACGATCTGGTGTATAATAATGATTGGGAAGAAGCGGTGCGCAATTTGCACTCGACCAATAATTTCCCCGAATTCACCGGACGGATTTGTCCTGCCCCATGCGAGGAAGCCTGTACGCTGAACCTTGAAGATTCGCCGGTCAGTATCAAGACCATTGAGCAGGCGCTTGCCGACAAGGCCTATGAACTGGGTCTGATCGTTCCGGAAATCTATTCCGAAAAAACCGATAAAAAAATCGCTGTTGTCGGGTCGGGACCTGCCGGCATGGCGGCAGCGCAGCAATTGGCCCGCGTCGGCCATGATGTGCATCTGTTCGAGCGTTACGCTCATGCAGGAGGCCTGCTGCGCTATGGCATTCCTGATTTCAAAATGGAAAAACACTATATCGACCGCCGGGTTGAGCAGATGGAGGCGGAAGGCGTAACTTTCCATTTCAATGTCGATATTGGCGGCAACAAGCTGTTCGCTGATCTTCAAGACGCGTTTGATGCGATCCTGCTGACAGGCGGCGCGGAAACGCCAAGGGATCCGGGGCTGGAACGGCTGGATATGGAAGGTGTGCATTACGCCATGCCCTATCTGGTGCAGCAGAACAAACGCGTGGGCGGGGAAAGCCTTGCCGGCGAGCAGGAAATCTGGGCAGGCGGCAAACATGTCGTGGTTGTCGGCGGCGGTGATACGGCGTCTGACTGTGTGGGAACAGCATTCCGCCAGGGAGCGCTGGCGGTTACCCAACTGGATATTCGCCCGGTTCCGCCAATCCGGGAAGACAAATTGCTGGTATGGCCCTATTGGCCAACCAAGTTCCGCACGTCATCCTCGCAAGCCGAAGGTGCGGAACGGGAATTCCAGGCGGCAACACTTGGCTTTGTCGAGGAGGATGGTGTTCTCAGCCATGTGAAATGTATCCGCGTTGACGAGAAGCGGGAGCCGATCGCCGGAGAAGAATTCTTCATCAAAGCCGATCTCGCCTTTATCGCAATTGGCTTTTCCGGTCCCAAGGGGGAAGGTCTGCTGAGCGAAGCCGGAGAGGCTATCGCCCGTGATGCGCGGACAAATGTGCTGGCCGATGACAAAACCTACAAGACGTCGATGGATAAGGTCTACGCCGCTGGCGATATCCGCCGCGGACAATCGCTGGTGGTTTGGGCCATTCGCGAGGGCCGGCAGGCTGCTCACTCAATTGACAAGGATTTGATGGGCGACACCATTTTACCAAGATAAGACCGGATCGGTCCGGGATGGTTAACCCATTCCGGCCGCTCAATCGGGCTTTGGCGGGGCCTCAATCGGGTTGTGGCTGAGGCCATGAAAAATTGTCCGCGCGGGTTTCCGGCGCATCCAGGGCAACACCCCGGATCAGAACATTATACGCGTTTGACACCTCTTCCCACGGTCTGCCGGGATCCATTGGCGGGCCGATCAGCGGCACGCCGCCCTTTAATGAAATGGCATCTTCAAGGGCAAAGCCAGCGAGCGGAATGACGGGTCCATCCTCGGAGAAGACCACTCCGCCCGGCGTGCCTGCAACCGCGCCACTTCCGGCCAGATAACGGTCCAACTGGCGTTTGACGAAGAATGTGAGTTTCTCGCGGCCCGCTGTTGTCAGCCCGAAGCCGTCGCCACGACGCAGTTGGGTCTGCTGGCCGTTGATGTCAGGGCCGTTTTCATCATAGACACCTTTTTCATCGGCAAATGCATCCCAGATATCGACATAGCGGGCTCCGATTTCTTCAGCTTCCGATTTGAAGATGCCGGTCAGAACTGCCAGATGTGCAGAGGTTTTAGGTCCACGTACCGGAGGCATACCGACCCAGATCACAGGCAATCTTGTTTCGGCGAGCTTTTCGGCGAACGCATCCACATTGGCTTCATATTGTGAAAGCCAGGCCTTTGTGTCGAGGCCTATGCGCTCAGGTGCGCGAAAGAACTGGCGATCATTACCCCCCATCATCACAACGATCAGATCGGCTCTGCCGCCCAGATCCGAATCTGCCAGAACAGTCCTGAGATGAGCTTCCCAGTTGAAAGTATCGTAGCGAACAAAGCCGGAGGCGGCATTCGTCGATGAGTCGACAGCGACGGTCCGGTCCTGAGCAAAGCTTTCTGCCAGGCCTTGGGCCAGACTGATCGCAAAAAAATCTCCCAGCACCAGTATTCGCCGCGCATCGGTGTTTTTTTCCACCTGTTTGATTTCTGGTGCGGACTGTTCTGGTTGCGGTGTTTGCCTTTGTGGTTGCTGCGGCTGGCGCTGTGTACGGCGCGGCTGTGAGCGCTTCACCTGTGGAGCTGGCGCCGCGCGGTCAGGATTGCGCCTGAGCAGCCGTTGTGGCTGACGCTGGTTGCGGTTGCCGCGGAAAAGCCGCTGCAGAAAGCCGCCCTCCTGAATTTTCGTAACCGGCAGACTGCTGCCATAGGACAAGGCAGGTCTGGCAGCCGGTATGGCATCCACCGGCAGCGCTGTCAGATTGACTGCAAACATGACAAGCGCTGCAACGATAGGCCTGCTGACATGTTTCAATCCGTGAACTAGAGGCCGACCCTGCATTTGCTGACACTCATCCAGTGATATGCTGCGGTAGATTTTCACCCTGTATAGCATTTGCCCGGGCAAGCCAAAAGAGCCTGCGGGTGTTTTATCAGCAGGATGGAACAGGGATAAACCACTCCGGTAACGTCCGGTCTGGAGAGTTGGCTATTGCGCGCAGATTGGGGTGGCGGGGGTTACTTGTGAGGCTTCGCCATGCATGCCCGGTCTCAGCCGCCCTGCAGGCGACTGAGAATTTCTGTTGAGGCATAGCCATCGGGGATATGGCCGATCCGGTTTTGATATTTGCGGATTGCCGCCCGTGACCCGGCACCGATCTTGCCATCAATCTTGCCGGTGTAAAAACCTTTGGCCTGAAGCAGTTGCTGCAGCGCTTTGCGGTCCGTTGTGGTCAGCGGTTTTGCATTTCTTGGCCAGGTCTGGACAAATGTCTCACCGCCACGCAACCGGTCCGCCAGATGGCCCACTGCCAGAGCGTAGGCATCGGCATTGTTATAGCGTTTGATCACTTTGAAATTCTTCAGCAGCAGAAACGCTGGTCCCCGTGCGCCGCTAGGCATGAACAGCACGGCCTTGTCCTCTGGTCTCGGGAAGGTCCGACCGGTGGTGCGCCCGACGCCGAGGTTCTTCCACTGCGTCAGGCTTCTCTCGGTTTTTGCATCGGCATATTCAAAGTCAAAATTGCGCGGCAGGACAACTTCATAGCCCCAGGTTTCTCCGCCGCGCCAGCCCATTTTATTCAGATAGGCTGCCGTTGAACCAAGCGCGTCGGGAATTGACGTCCAGATGTTGCGGCGGCCATCGCCATCAAAATCGACCGCATAGGCCTGATAGGTGGTTGGAATAAACTGGGTGTGGCCCATTGCGCCGGCCCAGGAACCGGTCAATCCGGCGGGATCAATGTCCCCGCGCTCCAGAATTTTCAGGGCCGCGAGCAATTGCTGGCGGCCGAACTTTTTGCGCCTGCGATCCGCATAGGCAAGCGTTGCGAGGGACCGGATAACGCTTTTTACGATCTTGGGATTGTTCAGCACTTCACCGTAGGAGGATTCCATGCCCCAGATAGCCACGACAATATGCCGGTCAACGCCATAGCGTGCTTCAACGGCATCGAGAGTCTGACGATAGTCGATAAGTTTCTGTTGGCCGTTCGCCAGGCGCTTTTCAGAAATGGCACTGTCCAGATAACTCCAGATCGGCCGCACGAATTCGGCCTGGCTGCCTGCGCTTTTCAGGATGCTCTTGTCGGGAGTCACCCCGGCGAAAGCAGCCTTGTAGGTGCTGGAAGATATGCCTTCCGCGCGCGCCGTGGGCCAGAAATCGCGGACCCAGTCGTCAAAACTGTCAGCCTGGGCAATTGCCGGAAAGAACACCGCCAACGCAAAAAGCGCGCAGAGGAAACGTCGAAGGATATTGTCTGTAAAACGCGTCATAAGCTGGACCGTTGCTCGCAATCTGTTTAACACATTCGTAAGGTTAATGCTTTGTTACCAATAAAAGGTTAACGCATGTTTGATAACGTGATGGTCTTATTGCTAAGATCAACATGTGAAACAGGAGTTTGGCAATAAAATGTCGCAACGCATACGAAAAGCTGTTTTTCCGGTCGCCGGGCTTGGCACACGTTTTCTGCCTGCAACCAAGGCGATGCCAAAGGAAATGCTGACCGTGGTCGACCGGCCCGTCATCCAATATGCGGTGGACGAGGCGCGAGCAGCGGGCATCGAGCATTTCATATTCGTCACAGGCCGCAACAAGGGCGTGATCGAAGATCATTTCGACGTTCAGGTTGAACTTGAAGCGACGCTGCGCGAGCGTGGCAAGTTCGATATTCTCAATGAGCTTCAAAAAGACCTGCCTCCTGCGGGATCTTCCAGTTTCACCAGGCAGCAATCGCCGCTGGGACTGGGCCATGCGGTGTGGTGTGCCAGAGAGCTGGTTGGGAATGAACCGTTTGCCCTGCTGCTGCCCGATATGGTGATGAAAGCCGCAGTGCCCTGTCTTGCCAGCATGAGCAGCCTTTATGAACGCACCGGCGGAAATATTCTGTCGGTGGAGCAATGTGCGCCTGAAATGACGCACCGCTATGGCATTGTCGGTGTTGGAGAAGATGTTCCGGACGGCGAGGGCAGCGCATTCCAGATTTCGCAGATGGTGGAAAAGCCGGAGCCGGATGTGGCTCCCTCGAACCTGTTCATCAACGGGCGCTATATTCTGCAACCGGAAATTTTTGACATCCTGTCACGTCAGAAAGCCGGTGCCGGCGGCGAAATTCAGATTACCGATGCGATGGTTGAACTGATGCAAACCCAGTCGTTTTTCGGCCAGGAATTCCACGGCCAGACCTTCGACTGCGGTTCCAAGATAGGTTTCCTTGCCGCCAATGTGGCGTTTGCACTGGAGCGCGAAGATATCGAAGGCGATTTCCGCGCCGAATTGGAAATGATTCTGGGTCTCTAAAACTGAGCTCTTCCTGATTCCACCGGAAAAAAATGCGCTAGCGGCGCACCTGCAGGCGTACGGCGACACCATTGCTGCGCTCATCATCTTCGGCCTGATCCGCTCCGCTGCTGCGCGAACGTTCATGGGTAAAGCTGGCAAACAGGCTGCTTTGCGGCGTCAGTGCGTAGGTCAGACCGGTTTCGAACAGCATCGTCTGATCGGCACGGTCAATGCCGCTGTATGAGCCGTAACTGTAGCTCGCTCGGGCAAAACCATCGAGCCGGTAATTGAAATTTCGCTCTGCACGCAGTGCGATTCTGGTGTTGCGGATGCCGTTTGTCATGGTGCTGTCCGTCAGATCAGTCGTTTCGCTGAACTGCAAGCCGCCGGACGCATCAAGGGTGATTGTGGTCAGTCGCACGGGCGACCATGTCAGAGACGCCGCCCAGAGCAGGCCGTTTAAAGTATCGCGCCGCGAATCGCGCGTTCTGATCTGCCCGATGCCGGCGGAAACTTCTCCGGAAAACTTTTCACCGCGGTCGATCTGCACGCCGCCCCGCAGTTCCCACAGCGTGGCATCGCCGTCAAAACCGGTTACAGTTCCGGTCTTGCGGTCGGTCAGGACTGCCTGGACAAAGGGCGCCAGTATTGCACCCCTGTCATAGGCCAGGCGAAGTTCCGCTGCAGTTTCGCGATAGTCATTGCCGCTTTCAGATCCGGCAACCGGGTCACCAACCATCTGGTAGTCCAATGATCCGCGCAGCTTTACTTCCAGCGGACCCGGAGTGACCAGCACAGCGGCGGTTGCGCCATAATTGGTCTGGTCCTGTTCTTCCTCATCAGCAGTCATGGAATAGCGCAACTCGCCGGTTGCAGCCAGTCTTGCAGTGATATCCAGGCGGCCGTTGAGCACCGCGGCTGCGGTCCATTGTTCGACGTTCAGTCCGCGCCGGCTTGCAGTGTCGAATTTTGTTTCGAGCCGCAAATCGTTGCGGTTCCACTGGGACTGGACCACGACTTTGGCTCCCAGAGTTTTGTTGGTTTCGCCGCTTTTATGTGACACACCGATTTCCAGGGACGGGTCGATTTGAAAGCTGCCAAGACGCAGGCCGGCCTGTCGGGCAGCCGGAGCTGGCTCGGCAGCCACGCCGCGCAATCCCAGGGTCTCTGCGTCCGTGCCGGGCTGCTCCTGTGCCGAGGCAAAGGCCATCATCCACAAAGTGATCATTCCAGCATTGAAAATCGCACGGGTCAGCAGACGCGCCACATATCATCCCCTTCTGAGATACACATGTTTTGCGATTTTATGGTTAAGAAGCTCTTACCATCGGGCGGCCAATGGGAGATTTCTGAGGTCCATTCCGATCTTTTCAGGGGGCTAAAACATGCTACAAGCGGCGCCAATGAACCGATTTGACGGGATTGCCAGTGTCCAGTGTGATTGTCAGTGCGACCGAGCCTCGCGACCCGATAATTTCGGTTCGCAATAGTCTGCGGACCGGAGTGTGCGGTGTCGAAGCCGTCATCAGTGCCCTTGAGGGGCCGCTGGCCGGTGCCATTTTCGATGCCGTCAAGCTGATGCTCGGCATCAAGGGCCGTGTAATTGTTACCGGAATGGGCAAAAGTGGCCATGTCGGGGGCAAGCTGGCTGCTACCTTTGCCTCAACCGGAACACCGTCATTCTTTGTTCATCCTGCTGAAGCCAGCCATGGTGATCTGGGGATGATCACCGAACAGGATGCTGTGCTGGCCCTGTCCTGGTCCGGCGAAACCCCTGAACTGAGCAATCTGATCCAGTATTCCAGACGCTACAATGTGCCCCTGATCGCGATTACCTGCGGTGCGGACAGTGCCCTTGCCAGGGCGGCTGACATTGCGCTGGTACTGCCGCGGATTGAAGAGGCCTGTCCTCATGGTCTGGCGCCAACCACGTCGACCCTTTTGCAAATGGCAATCGGTGACGCGCTTGCGGTCGCACTGCTGGAAGCGCGCGGGTTCAGCGCCAATGATTTCGGCGTCTTTCACCCTGGCGGAAAACTTGGCGCGACATTGCGTTACGTCCGGGAAATCATGCATCAGGGCGATGCCATGCCGCTGATTGCAAGCCGGACATCGATGCGCGAAGCGCTGGTCCTGATGACAGCCAAGGGCTTCGGTGCGCTTGGGATTGAAGACGGCGAAGGCCGATTGATCGGGATCATCACCGATGGTGACCTGCGGCGTCATCTGGATGGTGATCTGCTGGCGCTGAGTGTCGATGATGTGATGACGCACAGCCCAAAATCGATTTCATCTGACATGCTGGCGGCGAAAGCACTTGAAGTGCTGAATGCATCTGCAATTACTGCTGTTTTCGTGGTCGATGATGGCAGGACCGTCGGTATCCTTCACCTGCATGATTTGCTGCGCATCGGCACCGCCTGATCTGAAGCTTCGACTGGCCCTGCGTTTACGGAACATCTCTGATCCGGCTGACATTATCAGTTTTTTAGCTTCATTCCCTTAAGCACATTGTGTCGAGTATCAGTAATTTTCAGACCGGAGCACCAGTCATATGGATCTGGCTTCCATTTTAGGCATCGTTTTCAGTTTTTCTGTTGTCGTTGTCGCGATGTTTCTGGGGGGCAATCTTTCCCAATTCGTAGACCTTCCCTCTGTGCTCATCGTGATCGGCGGCGGGCTTGCGGCAACGCTGATCCGGTTTCCGCTGGCCGGTCTGCTCGCAGCATTTGGAACCGGCGGCAAAGTTGCTTTCAAACACAAGAAATCAGACGCCCGCAGCATCATCGAAAAGATCGCCGAACTTGCAGACATCGTGCGCCGCAACGGACCGCTGGGACTTGAAGAGGTAGAACTGTCAGACCCCACTCTTGCCAAGGGCGTGCAATATGTGACCGATGGTTACGAAGCCGCCTTTATCCGCGACGCCATGGAGCGCGAGCGCGACCTTTATCTTGAACGACTTGAAGAAGGGCAGAGGGTTTTCAAGGCATTGGGCGATTCAGCGCCTGCCTTTGGAATGATCGGCACGCTGGTCGGGCTGGTTCAATTGCTGTCAAATATGGATGACCCCTCGGCGATCGGTCCGGCCATGGCAACCGCGTTGCTGACGACCCTGTATGGAGCGCTCATTGCCAACGTCATATGTATGCCCATTGCCGACAAGCTTGGTTCGAAATTCAAGACCGAGGAACTCAATCAGAGCCTGATTATCGATGGTGTGATGCAACTGCGGCAGAACAAGAGCCCTGATTCTGTCAAGGAGGCGCTCATTTCGTATCTGCCGGAACATGCGCGGGCCGGTTTCCAACCCGGTGAGGCCGCTTAAAATGGGCCGCAGAGCGCCGAAACCCGGCAATAGCGGAGCTCCGGAGTGGCTCGTTACATTCGCCGATCTGATGTCGCTGCTGGTGTGTTTCTTTGTACTGATCATCTCGTTTTCCATTCAGGACAAGGAAAAGTTGCAGGTTGTCGCCGGCTCGATGCGCGAGGCCTTCGGTGTGAGGAGTGACTCCCGCAAGTCCGGTATGATTGAAATTGAAGGCACTCCCGTGCGTGACTATGCACGACGTGTTGCTGCAGTGGAGCGCGATACCGATACAGATTATGCAGATATCCGGCATGATGAGAAGCGCAGTCAGGGGCCGGAAGCCAACACTCGGGATCTTGAAAAGGCAGACATTGACATTCCCAGACAGTTTGCGACAGCCGCCGCATCGTTGCGTCAGGCATGGCAGGAAATGCCGGAAATCGCAGAATTGTCCAAAAACATCATCATGGTCGAGACAGAAGACGGGCTGAACATTCAACTGGTTGACCAGGACGGGCGGGCGATGTTCGGCGAAGGGTCGAAATTTCCAGAGGAAACAGCGCGAAAACTGATCCGGGCCATGGCTCCTGTCATCCGCGATTTGCCGAACCGTGTCTCGATTACCGGACACACCACCGCATCAAGCGCGCTGTCCACTTCGTATTATACAACCTGGGAACTCTCGGCCGACCGGGCGAATGCGGTGCGCGGTCTTCTTGCGGAATACGGCATTCCCAATGACCGGTTTCATTCCGTCACCGGAAAGGCGGATCAGGAGCCGCTGTTTCCCAATGATCCCTTCCTTGCCGCCAACCGGCGCGTCAGCATTCTACTGATGGCGGAAAAGCCGCCATTGCCGGCAGGTTTCAAACCCTGACACAGCCAGCTTTTGACACTTCATATCAGCCCGCATCGGGATCGGTGAAAAGCTGAGGCGATGACGCCAGCGCCAGCGGAGAGAAAATCTCGCCGCCGGATCGTCAGCATCGGTTACATTTGGTTTTGGTTAACGATTGCTTGCTATTGTTGGTGTACATTTGGTTATCTTACGAACAAGCCCGTTGTGACGACACTGATCCCACCCTGGCTGTCTGCAAATCGAAGGAAGTTTTGTTGTGTTGAGCGTTATTAATTCATTTCAGAATCTCATTGTCAAAATGTTGACCAATCTGGCTTTCATCCTGGTTGCTCTCAGCTTGACTGTTTCGGCCAGCACCGCCAGCGAAGTGGAAACGGATTTCCTGGCACAGTTACAGGGTAACTGGAGTGGAACCGGCCGGGTCCTGGCCGGCCCTGACAAGGGCACCAGCTTCAAATGCTCTCTGAGTGGCACACCCAGCCGGACCGGCGTCAAGATTGCAATGGATGGGAAATGCTCCATTGGCCGGTTTTCGGCCCGAATGGGAGCCAGCATCAAATATTCAGAAGGTGTGCAGAAATATGTTGGACGTTTCATGGGCGGCGCCAAGGGCAATGGCCTGGACATTTACGGTGATCGCAACGGCGATGCGCTGAAATTGCGCCTCACCCGCGGCCGCACTCAGGGCAATATGGATCTGCTGCTGCAGCGGCAGGATCTGATGCGCGTCATCATTTCGATTACCGATACGGAACGCAACCGGGACATACCTGTTATTGCGATGGACCTGAACAAAACCCGCAATGCCGCCGGGCTCGAGCATTGAAAAATCTTTCCCGGCTATGATCCGGCCGGTCACATTTATGTGACGGCCCGCAGCAAAAACCTTCACGAAAAGGTTTCTTGATCACAAGCGCCCAAGTCCTGATACTGAGCAGATCGGTACACTGACTTGGGGGCACACGTGAAAAAAATTCTCCTGACTGCTTTCCTCGCCGGTTCCATTGGATTCGTCGTGGGCAACGCGTTCTGGTATCTGGCATCGCCATTGTGGATCGACACAGTGGTCTCCGAAGAGCTGCCAGCGGCGCTGCAGATGGATCAGGTGGCGCAGGGAAGCTTCCGTGATGCTGACAGCTCTCACAAGGGCGCAGGCAACGCTGCCATATTCAGAATAGCGACTGGAGCAAATGTGCTTCGTCTGACAGAATTTGAAACCACCAATGGTCCGGATCTTGTAGTCTGGCTGGTGAAAGCTTCCGATATTCAGTCCTCATCAGATGTCAGTGCCAGCGAATGGCTGTCTCTAGAGCGCTTCACGGTTACATTGAATCATTTGACCGGATTTGCTCGTTTGCCGGCTAGGCACACTTCGCGCCGTGGTCTTCATGACCACAAGGGGAGTGTAACGACGTCCGGCAGGCGTGCAAATCTGGCCTTCGGTGCTCCATATCAGCCCATCGGACAGCGTTAGCCAACTTGCCCGATGCCCTGCATCGCACTGCGTTGACTGCCTTGCCAATGAACTGATCTGGAGCATCAAATGGTTCAATGTAACCGTGAAACGCTCTAGGGTCGCTGAAAGGCAACATTGGCGATCAGACTTATATTATTCCGCAAGGTACAGATGTTTCAGCGTATAAATCGGTGGTGATATGGTGCGAACAGTTCGGCGTGCTTTTTTCTCCGGCAGATCTGTCCAGCTAAGGCTATCCGGCAAAACACTGATTTAACTTTTGCTTGCGCTTCCCAATTACCAGACCCATAGTAATGAGGCTCGGGTGGCAGCCATGCCCGAGGGATGATAGAGACGACCCGGCTTTTGCCTCGGGACAATAATAAGAACGGCAATACTTGGAGATAATCCTGAACTCATTGGGGGGAGAGAGGGATTACCGACAATGCGCCGTGAAAACATGATCCAGTTCCCTTTGAAACCATGCTGCTGAACGTGCGTTAAAGCCTATGCCACACCGGCATACGCAGTGTTAGACTAAGGGAAAAGGATTCCTCCCATGCGCCAAAGCGGCACAGTTAAGTTTTTCAACGGCTCCAAAGGATTCGGCTTCATCACACCTGATGATGGCGGCACCGATGTGTTCGTGCATATTTCAGCAGTCCAGGCGTCTGGTCTGCCGGAATTGCAGGACAATATGCGTGTTTCTTTTGAAACAGAACCTGACAAGCGCGGCAAAGGCCCGAAAGCTGTCGATCTGCAGATGGAAGGGTAATTCCCGGCCTTTGAAAGTTTTAGCCCGCCTCAATATTCTGGGGCGGGCTTTTCGTTGGCTTTATTCCGCCGCGATGTCGAGATTAGGCCGACCATTGACCAGCTTTTCGTAATCTTCCATCAGGGTGCGGGCGATTTCGCCGACCGTGAACTGGTAAGGCCCGATCTGCGAAACGGGCGTTACTTCCGCAGCCGTTCCCGTCAGGAAACATTGCTCGAACTCGGCCATTTCATCAGGCAGTATGGCGCGCTCGATAATCTGAAGCCCGCGGCGCTTTGCCAGGTCGATCACAGTGCGCCGTGTTATGCCATCGAGAAAACAATCCGGGGTTGGCGTATGAATGACGCCGTCCTTGACGAAAAACACATTCGCTCCTGTGGCTTCAGCAACCTGGCCGCGCCAGTCCAGCATCAAAGCGTCAGCGAAGCCCTTTTGCTCGGCGGCATGTTTTGAAAGGGTGCAGATCATGTAAAGCCCTGCCGCCTTGGAGCGGCACGGCGCCGTTCTTGGATCCGGTCTGCGATATTCCGCCATATCCAGGCGGATGCCCTTGAGGCGTTGCTCGGGATCAAAATAGGATGGCCATGGCCACGCAGCTATGGCCACATTTATGGTGTTGTTCTGCGCCGAAACACCCATCATTTCACTGCCGCGCCAGGCAATCGGGCGAATGTAAGCATCGACAAGATCTTGCCGCTGCAGCAATTCCACTGTCACCGCATTCAAGGTGTCGTCAGTGTACGGGATCTCAAAGCCGAGAATATGTGCCGAAGTGCGAAGGCGCGCGGTATGCTCTTCCAGTTTGAAGACCTTGCCGGAATAGGAGCGCTGGCCCTCGAACACCGCGCTGGCATAATGCAAACCATGGGTCAAAACGTGCAGCGTGGCATCTGCCCAGGGGACAAAACTGCCATTGTACCAGATTTCTCCCTGCAGTTGGTCAAACGGAACGCCAGCCATTTTCACTTATCCTGTTTGTTGTTACTCGGTGTCATGCAAAGTGTCATGCAAACTTGTTTCCACGCATCCTGGCCATACTATCGGCTGCAATTTGCGAAACACGCGAATTAGACCCTATAAAGCAATGGCAGCAGCTGTGCTGCCGAATCCGGTTTTGCAGTTTCATTGCCGTATTGTGCCACGTTACGCATAAATCTGTCTCAGGACGCTGGAATTCGGTAACAAACGAAAAGAAATATGTCAATAAGGCTGACATAAATTTATGAGTGAGATCGTGAAAAACCGTTTCGACGACCCCGACGCGGATGTCACTGTGTTCATCGAACTTCTGTTCTTTGCCTATCGCGATTTTGTCAGTGACCCAGATGCTTTGCTGCAGGAATACGGCTTTGGCAGAGCGCATCACCGGGTGGTGCATTTTGTGGCCCGCAATCCGGGAATTTCAGTGGCTGAGCTGCTGGAAATTCTGCAGATCACCAAGCAGAGTCTGGCACGGGTGCTGAAGCAGCTTGTGGAAACCGGCTTCATCCAGCAGCAACAGGGTGCGCTGGACCGGCGCCAGAGGTTGCTGTTTACAACTGAAAAGGGAGCAGCGCTGTTTAACCGGCTGCGTGAGCCACAGTCTCGCCGTATCCGCCATGCATTAGAAAGTCTGGATGCGCGGGATCGAGCTGGAGCGGAGCGCTTTCTGTCATATCTGATTAATGAAGATGAGCGGTCCCTGGCTCTGCGCATGTCCAATGCGGCGGAACTGTAGTGGGAAAATCGCAGCGAGGATTGCAGGATACCGGTTGGAAACAAAATCATGACTGCTACTGATATGGCTGACAAACCTGCTGCAAGCCAGGCACTTGAAGATGATGCACCGCATTTGCTGGTGGTGGATGACGACAGTCGCATCCGCTCCTTGTTGCTGCGATTTCTGTCGGAACACGGATTTCGGGTAACTCTGGCGGAGAATGCAGCATCGGCGCGCAATTACCTCAATAATTTCCACTTTGATCTGATGATTCTGGACGTGATGATGCCGGGTGAAAGTGGCATTGAACTGACAACATCGCTGCGCGAAACCAACAACATTGCTATTTTGATGCTGACGGCCCGAGCAGAAACACCGCACAGAATTTCGGGCCTGTCAGCCGGAGTTGACGATTATCTGCCGAAGCCGTTCGATCCCACGGAATTGCTGTTGCGGATCAACAGCATCCTGCGGCGCAGTGCTGTCCCGGCCACGCCGCTGGTCGAGTTTGTCTGTTTCGGACCCTATACATTTCACCTTGCCAGGGGCGAGTTGAAACGGGGGGAAACGATTGTGCGGCTGACAGATCGCGAAAAAGACATGTTGCGCAGTTTTGCTGAACGTGCCGGTGAGACGGTCCCGCGCCTTGAATTGTTGGGGAGCGAGGCTGACGCCAGTGAGCGCACCGTTGATGTGCAGATCAACCGGCTGCGCCGGAAAATAGAGGTGGATCCGTCAAATCCGCTATTCCTGCAAACCGTGCGTGGTATCGGCTACCGTCTCATGTCAGAATAGGGCTTAGAGGCCGCAATTCAGGAACAATTGTGACAGAGCGAACACTGAAGCCAAGGCTTCCTGAACTGACATCTCCGCCCGATGATGAGGCAAAGCCACGCGGCTTGTTCCGCGGTGTCAAACGTCTTTTGCCCACCAGCCTGTTCGGACGATCGCTGATTATTGTCGTTGCGCCCATGGTGCTGTTGCAATCGGTCGTTGCCTTTGTGTTTCTGGAGCGGCACTGGACGCTTGTGACGCAACGCATGTCGGAAGCCGTTGCCGGCGAGATTGCAGCTGTGGTGGATTTGCTGGAGACATATCCTGAACAGGATTTCGACAGGTTGATCAGAATTGCGTCTGAAAATCTGGGTCTTCGGGTCACAGTGCTGCCGGAAGCCCGGCTCCCGTCCCCTTCCAGAAAGCCGTTTTTCAATCTGCTTGATCGTACTCTGGCCCGGGAGATCAGCGAGGCCGTGGGCAAACCTTTCTGGATTGATACTGTGGGCAACACAGATGTCATCGAAGCCCGCATTCTGCTGGATAACAAGGTGGTGCGCATCTTCGCCCGGCGCAGCCAGGCCTATGCGACCAATTCGCATATCTTTCTGGTTTGGATGGTGGGCACGTCTCTTGTACTTATCTTCATTGCCGTGATCTTTCTGCGCAATCAGATCCGGCCGATACAGCGGCTTGCCAACGCCGCCGACAGGTTCGGCCGGGGTCAATCCATTTCCGATCTGTCGCATTCAGGTGCCAGAGAAGTGCGGCAGGCCTCGCTTGCTCTGGTGCAGATGAGCGAACGGATCGCGCGCCAGGTGGAACAACGTGCCACCATGCTGGCTGGCGTCAGTCATGATCTGCGGACAATTCTGACCCGATTTCGGCTGCAACTGGCGATGATGGATGCATCGGAAGACAATCGGGCTCTGATCCATGATGTGGACGACATGGAAAGCATGTTGAACGATTATATGTCTTTTGCCAGTGACAATACCCAGGAAGCTACGGCCGCAGTGGATTTGAATGAGGTGCTGACATCACTGTGTGAACATGCACGGCTCCACGATGTGCCTTGCACATTTACGATTGAAGGGGAGGCGGCGATTGATATCCGGCCAACTGCGTTCAAGCGTTGCCTGGGCAATCTGGTGAGCAATGCCTGCCGCTACGGCAGCCTGCTCGACATTTATGTCCACCATGGTGACGGCCAATTGTCGATTGCAGTGGAGGACAACGGCCCCGGCATTCCGGAAAGTGCAAGGGAAGATGTCTTCAAACCGTTTTTTCGTCTCGACGAGGCGCGCAATCAGGATGAAACCGGTACCGGACTTGGGCTGGCGATTGCGCGTGACATTGCTTTGGCCCATGGCGGAGACATCACGCTTGGCGACAGCAGATATGGCGGATTGCGGGCAGTCCTTCTGCTGCCTGTCTAAAGCGTCGAATGACTGGGGCCTTGCCGCCCGGAAACGCACACCGGACCGTCGTCCTTTGTGATGGGACGAGGGAAACGGTCTAGATCGCTTCATGGTTACATTGAATCATTTGACCGGTTTTGCTCGTTTGCTGGCGAGGCACACTTCGCGCCGTGGTCTTCATGACCACAAGTGGAGTGTAACGATGTCCGGCGGGCGTGCAAATCCGGCCTTCGGTGCTCCATATCAGCCCACCGGACATCGTTAGCCAACTTGCCCGATGCGCAGCATCGCGCCGCGTTGACTGCCTTGCCGATGAACTGATCTGGAGCATCAAATGGTTCAATGTAATCATGAAACGATCTAACGCTTGGGCCTGGCAAAACACCTGACCGGCCCAAGGCAAGCCAGGTGTTCCAGACCGGATGCGCGCCTGAACGTCCCGAGACGGACGATCAGGCGCGCCATGCGACCTTATCAGGCGGCGTTTGCTTCGATTTGTCTGGACGATGGATTGCTGTTTGCAATTTCAATCTTGCGCGGTTTCATGGCTTCGGGAAGCTCACGAACCAGATCGATATGGAGCAAGCCGTTTTCCAGCTTTGCACCGGTCACATTGACATAGTCAGCCAACTGAAAGCGACGCTCAAAACTGCGACCGGCGATTCCGCGATACAGCACATCTGCATTGTCTTCGTCGGAAACGCTTTTGTCACCTTTGACAGTCAGGCCGTTTTCGCGGCTTTCAATGCTGAGTTCTTCATCGCTGAAGCCAGCCACTGCCATGCTGATACGATAGGCATTGTCGCCCGTGCGTTCGATATTATAGGGCGGGTAGGTTGATCCGGGCGTGTCGGTGGTGGCCATGCCGTCCAGCAGTTTGAACAGGCGGTCGAAACCAACCGTGGATCGATATAGGGGGCTTACGTCGAAAGTACGCATATCTATTCTCCATTGAGCAACAGTTATGTTTGTCAGATCAGCAAATTGGACCCGTTTTACCGTATGATGCCGGTAATCAGAGGCGTCCGTTCTGCTGCGCAGACCCGTTATTGGCGTCTGCAGAAATTATGTAGGTACGCAATTTTTGCGATTCAAGAAGATTTTTTTTCGCAATCTGCGCGGGGAAAACGGCTGTTTTCTGCAATTCAAAAGATGCCTTCAGCAATATGAACCGAACCTGAATGAGACCTTCCGGTTTCGTTCAGCATAGCTCTGGCAATTTCGGCGTCATCGAAGTCCGGTCGCCAATTTAGTCGTCATCCGGATTCAGGAAACAGGAGAGATACCATGCTGAAGAAAACACTAATCGCAGTCTCCGCTTTGACAATGGCAACCTTTGCTGTTGCACCTGCTGCTCAGGCGGATGGATTCTATTTCGGCTTCTATGGAAATAGCGGCGGCAGCTATTCAAGCGGCGGCCACTACTCAGGCGGAAGCGGAAGTTATTACACCCCTCGTCACCAGCACGCGGCACCGCACCAGGTTCAACGCGCTATGACGCGTCAACAGATTCGTCAGGAGTTACGGCAACGCGGCTTCCGTGATTTCCGCAGGATCGAGCGGCGTGGCAGTTACTATGTTGTGGTTGCCGAGGCTCGTCGCGGGCAGGTTGTCCGGCTGCGTGTCAACGCCTTTAACGGGCGAATCGAGCGTCGCACCCGTATCAGCTAAGCCATTATCAGTTTGCAGGGTCGTTTAACGGCACCCCCCGATGGTTGTGGCAGCTCTAACCGGATGCCACACCAAGCCCTGCAAAGCCGGCGGCGCAAGAGCGTCGCCGGTTTTTTTTCTTGCCTTATCCGCCCATACCGGTACCAGTTTGAGCACATGTTTCGGGGTGGTTAATTGGGTCAGGCATTCGTTTTGGAAACTGCAGAACCGGCAGCGGGATTGGAGCCGGAAAATTCTCGTCCCGGTCTTGTCTCTGTCGCCGGCAATCCCACGCCTGCCGGCGCTACGCTGCAGTGGCTGGACAGTGCCGGCGTGCAATTGCGCTGTGCGCGGTGGCCGGCCTCGACAAAGGAAGTCAGAGGCACGGTCTGTCTTATCCAGGGTCGCACTGAGTATATTGAAAAATATTATGAGGTTATCACCGATCTGCGCGGACGCGGCTTTGCAGTCCTAGCTTTCGATTTTCGTGGCCAGGGCGGTTCAGACCGCCTGTTGCACCAGCCCGAACGCGGACATGTCGACACGCTTTCAGATTATGTATCGGATCTGGAAGCCGTGATGTCGGAAATTCTGCTGCCCGAATGTCCCGCTCCTTTCTATGCACTGGCCCATTCCATGGGCGCAGCTGTCATGCTGCACAGTCTGGACAAGGGCAGGCTGGTGTTTGACCGGGTTGTTCTCACTGCACCCATGATCGGGCTGGGGTTTAGACGACCCAGACAGAAAGTGGTGGCGCGAATGGCCCGGTTTCTGAATAGTTTTGGCCTGGGAGAACGGCGAATGCCGTTTGCCAGCCAGACCAATTACGAGACATTGAATATGGAGAGGAACATTCTGACGAGTGATCCGGACCGGTTTCAGAATTCTGTGAGGCTGTTGCGAAAGGCGCCGTTTCTGAAGATTGGCGCTCCTACCGTGGGCTGGGTCCATGCAGCCTGTCAGGCCATGGCGGAATTTCGCAATCCCGAATTCGCCTTTAACAACCGCACACCGGTGCTTGTGGTCGCATCCGGCAGTGATGAGGTCGTCTCACTTGAGGCAATCGAGAAACTTGCCTCCGTCATGCGTTCGCTGTGGCATATCGTGGTGCCGGGGGCACGACACGAGATACTGCAGGAGCGGGATATGTTTCGCGATCAGTTCTGGGCGGCATTTGATGCGTTTATTCCCGGCACCGATATCTGATGTGGTTGCGATCAGGATGTGGCCAGACCGCCACTGCCTAGCCCAGTATGGCAAGCGCTTCGTTGTGAAGCTGTGAATTTGCCGAGGCCAGAATCTGAAGACGGGAATGCTGCTCCAGACCCTCAACCGGTTTGCCCTGCCAGTTTGTCACCACGCCACCCGCCGCCTCGATCAGTGGAATCAGCGCAGCGATATCATAAATCTGCAAGCCTGCCTCCACAGTGAGATCGCCGAAGCCGGCGCTGACCATGGCATAGCCATAACAGTCGAGACCAAAACGGCGTATGCGGCAGCGCTGTTCCAGCGTGTCGTAACGCAGCCGTTCCGCCTCGGTGAAAAATCCAGGGTCGGTCGTGAACAAGGTGGCGTCGTTGAGCCGACCGTCCTGCCGGGCTTTGAGACTGCGGAGCGGGTGCGCGCCGCTGGTTGACGCGAACCAGGCTTTCTGCCCGGCACCAACATAAATTTCCGCCAGAAAAGGCTGGATCATTGCCCCCAGAACCGGGCGGCCCTGATGGCAAAGCGCAATCAGGGTGCCCCACAATGGCAGCCCTGAAACGAACGATCTGGTGCCGTCAATCGGGTCCAGCACCCAGACATACTCTGCCTGCAGATTTTCTGCGCCGTATTCCTCACCGAGAATGCCATGCCCGGGAAACCGCTGGTTAATCAGCCGCCGCAGAGCGGCTTCTGCGTTTTTGTCGGCGATTGTCACCGGATCAAATGCGCCATCTGCTTCGGCCTGTCCCTGCGCCAGTTTGTTTTCGACTTCCAGAGGGGTGCGAAAATGCGGAAGAATCGCATCAGCAGCCAAACCGGCCATCTCGAAAATAATGTCCGGGACGCCGAATTCCGTCGAAAATTCATGACGCATAGCTGATATGCATTCCTTGCATGGCTAAAGAGTAAGGTCTTCAGGATCGACAACGAGGTACAGATAAACGCTTGATGATACAACAAAAAATCATGAGCGGCGGGGCAGGTGCGTCATCGACAAGCGTAGCCGTTGCACCGAATGAGTAGAAAACCAATGAAAATTTTATAGAAAAAACGGCGGCTAACCTTGACTTTTGTGCGTCGCAACCTCATCTTCGCTGCATAGCAACATTCACTCCTCCCGAGTGTTGCTTCCGCCCCTAGTGGGCGTTTCCTCCCTAGACTTTAGGCCGCAGCTTCGTGCTGCGGCTTTTTTTTATGTCCAGATGGCGCGCAGCGGAGCGTTTCGGATCACTCCGCTGCGAGCGGTTTGACCATGCTGAAATCATCACAGCGAAGTGCGGGATGCTGCATCAGATTTCGCACAAAGATGTTGAGGTCCTGCTGCAGTTCATCGAAACCGGCATGGCATTTCAAAGTGGCTTCATCCATATACAGCCGCCGGTTAATCTCGATCTGGAAGGCATTGAGATGCTGTTGTGGGCGTCCGTAATGCTCGGTAATGAACCCGCCTGCATAAGGCCGGTTCTTGACCACCACATAGCCGGCCTGGCGAAGCAGAAACATCGCGTAATCAATCACATCATTTCGGCAGCTGGTGCCATATCGGTCTCCCAGGATCATATCAGGTCGCGCTTCGGTCTCGACGCCCGAACGGGGCGCGCCGTATTGTGAAGGCATGGAGTGGCAATCAATCAGCAATGCCTGGCCAAAACGGCCATGGGTGCGGGCCAGCAAATGCCGCAAACTGTCGTGATAGGGCCGGTAAATCAATTCGATCCGGGCCAGAGCATCGTCCGGATCGAGTTTGCTGGCATAAATGTCGCGGTTCTCAGCAACGATGCGCGCAACTGTTCCAAGGCCACCATTGACGCGCAGCGACCGCGTGTTCGCATAAGGCGGCAGGGGGGCAGAAAACATGCCCGAATCCAGTTCATAGGGCTCGCGATTCACATCCAGATAGGCCCGCGGGAAATTGGCGCGCTGCAGAACGGCACCAAATTCGGTGACACTCTGGAAAAGCTTGTGAACATCCATGTCTTCGGAGGCGCGTATGGTGTGTGGATCCAGCCGTGACAGGTCCAAAAACCGCTCCGGATAGATCGAGCCGCTATGGGGAGAGTTGAAAATCACCGGCATTGTCTGAGTGGGTTCGCCGAATACCTCGAAGGCGGGCGTCTCCATAAAATCACGGTAGGGTGTATTTGTTGGCAGGTCAGCCGATGCCCCGGACGTTGCGCTCTTGCCGTCGGGGCCGCCAGAATTTCTAATCCGGTTTGTAATCTGCTCTGTCATCAGTTCCATCGTGTCAGGATTTTGTGGTTCCGTCCAATGATGACACAAACATTTTGTGCCACAGATTCAATTTGGCCGTGCGCCCATGCATGGAGTTATAATTTTAGCTCTGATTCGAATTCTTTGCCATCAAGCGCATTGATATTCCGGCCCGCTGCCATACAATCCGGTTACGGGTCGTGTGCTGCTGGGGAAGTTGTGATCAACTTTTGCTTCAAACGTTTACCATATCATAGGCTTTTTGCCCGAGTAAGCTTATATGGGCGCTAGCAGTTCGCGTCAGGAGGGTAACCTCCGGCAGATTTTAGAAGTTCCGCAGACGAGCGTCCGACCGTCTGGTGTTCTGTCCGGACAGGCCCGCAAAGGCCGGCGACAAGGAAGAGAATGACATGGCCCATATTCTGCTGGCTGAAGATGATGACGACATGCGGCGGTTTCTGACAAAGGCGTTGCAGACCGCCGGTCATACGGTGGTGGATTTCGACAATGGCAGAAGCGCCTATGAGCGCATGCGGGAAGAGCCGTTTACTGTTCTGCTGACCGATATTGTCATGCCGGAAATGGACGGTATAGAGCTGGCCAGGAAGGCGACTGAACTCGACCCTGATCTGAAGGTGATGTTCATAACCGGCTTTGCAGCCGTGGCGCTGAACCCGGATTCCAACGCGCCAAAGGATGCCAGAGTGCTATCAAAGCCGTTTCATCTGCGTGAACTTGTCAGCGAAGTGGACCGGCTTTTGGCGGCCTGAACCCATCGTGGCGCGTTTTTCCTGATATCAGCCCTTGCGCCCGCGGCCTGGCTTTTGTATATCGCTTCATCTTCTCACGTCAGATCTGTGACGACGGTGTGACAGCGGGGCGCGTAGCTCAGCGGTAGAGCACTACATTGACATTGTAGGGGTCACTGGTTCAATCCCAGTCGTGCCCACCATTGTCTCACAGTGGATCAGACATTCGGCGTGGTAATATAGACTGGCAGTCACTCTCTTCAATTCGGCGCGACATATTGGCGCGGCAGTGGTTGAAGATAAAGCGTAACTTAATAGAGAATTTTTAGAGCAAACCGATGAAGATCAGAAATTCACTGCGTTCCCTTAAAGGCCGAGACCGCGACAATCGTCTCGTACGGCGGAAGGGTCGCGTCTATGTGATCAATAAGGTAAAGCGCCGTTTCAAGGCCCGTCAGGGCTAATTCAACGTGCCTGGCATCCGGCCCGGCAGATGAATACGGTTTGGGGCACGTGACATCGATCACGGGCCCTTTTTGTGTTTCCGACGTGACGCTTTCGTCATTTGCTTTTGCGGATTTGTATACTAGACTTCTGCCATGAAGTTTTCCGGGATCATCATCAGTCAGCTGCGATCTGTCAGCCTCGCCATTGTGCTGGCGGCGGCGACCGGCTCATCCGGCTTTGGCAAGGAAATTCCCCTCTCAGACCGGCTGGACCGGCTGTTCAGCGAACTGCAATCCTCACAAAGTGAACTGGAGGCGCGGCATCTGGCGGGACAAATCGATGATTTGTGGCGCGGCGCGCGCGGCGAAACGGCCCGGCTGTTGCTGTCCAGAGCTGATGACGCCATTGCTGATGATGATTTTGCTCTTGCGATTGATGTGCTGGATCAGCTGATCGCCCTGGAGCCGGACTTTGCGGAAGCGTGGAACCGGCGCGCGACTGTGTATTACCTGAAAGAAAATTACGGGCGGTCTCTTGCCGATATTGCAGTGACGTTGGCGCTGGAGCCACGCCACTTTGGAGCGCTGACCGGCCTTGGTCTTATGCTGGAGGACCTTGGCGAAGACAAGAAGGCCTATGATGCCCTGAAACGGGCACTGGAACTGAATCCCTTTCAGGAGGAAGTCCGGCAGGAACTTGAATCGCTGGAGCGCAGCGCTTTGGGTCAGCCGATTTAAAGCACGTTTTATCCCTGTCGAGACAAGAGAGTATCCGGGCCAAGAGACGATCAGGGTCAGGGCATCCGGCAAGGCAGGCAATGCTGCGCGATGCAAGGCATCAGATTTTTCATCAGCGATGCACCGCGAAGTTGCGTTGCTCAACCGGCTGCTACAGAGTCTTCAGCTGTTCGGTTAATAATAAAATTCCTCGCGTATGATTTTGCCGTTTGACACGGTGTAAACCGCAACCTCTTTCATGGATACGCGTTCGGAGGAATCCTTGTTGGTGGCGTCAATGCTGAAGATGACGGAAAATCTGTCATCGCCGTGCAGGAACGGCCCCTCGACTTCGCTGGAATGAACTTCAAACGTGTTTTTCCACCCTGCATGTTTAGCACGAATGCCATCGACGCCGGAGGTCTTCGGGCTGTCGCTACCGGGCATGGCGATGGCTTCAATTGACTCAGCATCAGGCGCATAAAGCTCTGTCAGGCCTTTTTCCTCGGTGCCGTTACGGCAGTGGCTGACCAACTGCTCGGCGGTTTCTTTCAATGTTTCACGGGACATGGTTTTTCTCCTGTTCATCGATGTGTGGCATCTTCGCAGACGGAATTTTTCAACTCCGCATTGGGCGCTCGTCAACCAGGACGAAACTATGGATGATGCTCATGACAGCATCCTGTCAGCATGATGCTACGGATTCCCGGTTTTTGCCTTTTCGCAACTGCCGGCATCCACATTGTGGCGCGAAAGAAAGACCTGCCTGATTGCCGATGGGTTCTGCCGATTGGCAGTTTCTCCAGCTTGGACGGCGTGCGCCTGCATATTCTATAGGGGGAAGTGACAAGCTTGCCGAACCGTCAGAGACCGCTGACGCCATCGCTGCCGACAAATGCAATGCGCAGCAGATTGGTCGCACCCGGGGTTCCGAAGGGCACGCCGGCAGAAATGATGAGACGTTCACCAGGTTTGGCGAAACCTTCCTCATAGGCGATCTGGCAGGCGCGATCCACCATGCTTCCCTCATCTTTGACATCATCGCTGACAACACAGTGCAGCCCCCAGACAATCGTCAGCCGGCGGGCCGTTTGTTTGATGGGTGACAAGGCAATGATGGGAGTTTCGGGGCGCTCGCGGGATGCTCTGATGCCGGTTGCACCGGAGGAGGTGTAACACACGATCACAGACAGTTTCAGAGTTTCCGCGATCTGACGAGAGGCAGCGGAAATGGCATCCGCGCCGGTTGGTTCCGGTTCTGCGCGTTGCGCATAAAGAACTTTTCTGTAATTCGGATCGCGTTCCACTTCTTCGGCAATGCGGTCCATGGTGGCAACGGCTTCCACCGGATAATCTCCAGCAGCTGATTCCGCTGACAGCATCACCGCGTCAGCGCCTTCAAACACAGCTGTTGCAACATCAGACACTTCCGCACGTGTCGGGACAGGCGCGGTAATCATCGATTCCAGCATCTGGGTCGCGACCACCACCGGTTTACCGGCGCGGCGGCCAGCGCGAATAAGCTGTTTTTGGATGCCGGGAACCTTTTCCACCGGCAATTCAACGCCCAGATCACCGCGCGCCACCATTATGGCATCCGACAATTCAATGATCTCGTCGATCTTTACCAGCGCCTGCGGTTTTTCGATCTTGGCCATAATGGCCACCTTGCCGCGTGAGATTTTGCGTACTTCAGCAATATCTTCCGGGCGCTGCACAAATGACAGGGCGATCCAGTCAATGTCTTCTTTCAGCGCAGCGTCAAGGTCAGACCGGTCCTTCGGCGTCAGAGCACTGGAGGCAATCAGAGTATCGGGCAGGCTGACGCCCTTCTTGTTCGACAGTTTGGTGCCGGAAATGACCTTTGTGACCGCGCTTTTGCCATCGACCGAAACGGTCTCCAGGCGCAGGCGCCCATCATCAAGCAAAATCGCATCGCCTGCTTTCAGCGCTTCCAGAATCTCAGGATGCGGCAGTTGGACGCGCTTTTGATTTCCGGGCGTGGGATCACTGTCGAGGGTAAAGCTCTGACCTTCTTTCAGAGTAACCGCGTCATTTTCAAACATGCCGACGCGCAGTTTCGGTCCTTGCAGATCAACCAGAATTGCGATCGGCCGTCCGACGTCCTCTTCGACACTCCGGATCGTGGCCACAAGCTCGCGCATGTGATCGTGGGACGCATGACTCATATTGATACGAAAAATATCAGCTCCGGCAGTGTGGAGCTTTTTGATCATTTCGGAATTTGATGAGGCTGGACCCAGGGTGGCGAGAATTTTTACTTTGCGATTACGCCTCATTTACCACCGGTTCCTCGTTGTGTCGGTTCTGTCAACTGAACTGTCCAACTTGTTTGTGTGCCGGTGTCAATTTCAAAAAAACCCGTGCGTTGAAACCCACGGGTCAGACAGTCTTCGATACCGTTAATTGTAAAAATCTTGTCAGCGGTGCACATGAAGGCGCTGCCAGCCCATTCACCGCCTTCGTCATAATCTACGGCGAACATATAATAATACTGAGACTTCAGAGCGCCAGGCAGAATAACTTCGCAGGATGTCGCCTCCAGGTTCCACCAGCCTTCGGTGGTCCAGCCCTTGTCATTGCGGTATCCGACAGAAATGCCCACACGGCTTCCGCTCTTGTTGCAGATGCGCAATTCGGCAGATGCCTGATCAGAACTGATGAAGCTCAAACCGCCATACATCGACAGCGAAAGCGCAAACAGAATTACGGCTTTCGTGACACGAGCCGAAAATGGTGCGAGAAAATGAGTCAGAGGCAAAATGCGCCTTGCGCTGGAGGACTGACTTTCAAAGCCACTGCCAGAATATCCGGATACCTGAATTTCGCTTTTTTTGCTCATGGTGAACGAACGCATCAAACCTGAGTAAACGCCGAATTAGTGGCGAGCTGAAACGATTTCATTATAATTTGTTTTGCGCAATCGTGGCCGTTTTGTCAATCAAACGCTTCCGAAACAATGCAATTTTGCGCATCTCTGGGGGCTTATAAACCTGTTTCGCCAGAAATCAACATCGCTGTCCCGTTGCGGCAAACCGGATTTGGCATGGGAGGCATGGACAATCGCGATTCAGATGCTTTTATGTGGGAAAACCGGATTAGGTGCCAATCCATATGGTATCAGCAGCCGGTGCGCACTATGTTTCATCTTCGCCGCTTTGCCAATCCGTGCAGAAATATTGCAAATCCCATGACCACTTCCGCCGCCACGGCCACCGCTGTTTCCAGTCCCGATCTGCCCGAAGGCGAGCGCGTGGCCTATGAAATTGTTGAAGGCAATTGGAATGGCGGGATTTTGCTGTTGTGTGATCACGCCAGAAACGCCATCCCGCCGCATTACGACAATCTGGGTCTGCCGGCGTGCGAGTTGAAACGGCACATTGCCTATGACATCGGGATGGACGCGCTCACACACCGGCTGGCAAGGCTGCTGGAGGCCCCTGCGGTGCTGTCGAGCTATTCGCGGCTGCTGATCGATCCCAATCGGGGGGAGGACGACCCGACCGTTCTGATGCGTCTGTCTGACGGGGCGGTTGTTCCGGGAAACCGCTTTGCGAATGAGGCTGAAAAAGAGCACCGTCTGGCGCTGTATCACCGGCCTTATCATAAGGCCATTGCCGCATCAATCGTGCACATGATGGCGACCGGACAGTCGCCTGTGCTGATTTCTCTGCACAGTTTTACGCCTATCTGGCGCGGATTCGCGCGTCCCTGGCACGCAGGCGTGTTGTGGGACAAAGATGACCGCGCCGCGAAACCACTGATCGCCGCCCTGAAGGAGGGCGGTGATCTGATCGTAGGTGACAACGAGCCGTATACGGGTGCGTTGACGGGCGACACCTTGAACCGGCACGGAACCCAGCGCGGTCTCAGTCATGCTCTTCTGGAACTGCGCCAGGATCTGGTGGACAGTGAGGCAGACATCGAACTTTGGGCTCAGCGGCTGGCTCCGATCCTTGAGCAACTTTTGACGGTGGAAGGTATTTGCGATGTCTTGCCTCCCCATAAACGCTGAATTGCGAGGAAGAACCTCATGACCGAAAACAATCAACAGACCGAAACCATGTCTGACAACCAGCGCGAGGCGCTGGAGGCTGCGGCTTTCCGCAAATTGGTGTCGCATCTCAGAGACCGGACTGATGTGCAGAATATCGATCTGATGAATCTGGCGGGCTTCTGCCGCAATTGTCTGTCCAACTGGTATCGCGAAGCCGCTGAGGAACGTGACCTGCCACTGTCGAAAGAACAAAGCCGCGAACTGATCTACGGAATCCCCTATGAAGAGTGGCGTTCGCGCCATCAGACCGAGGCGACAGCGGACCAGAAAGCCATGTTTGAGCAATCCAAACCGGATCATGAACAGCTCTAAACCGTTCAGTGATTCGCTAAAACCACAAAACGCTCCAACCAACCCATCGTGAGGAAGACTATTTATGAGTGACGTGTCCAGCGCGACAACCAGCATTGCCAAGGATCAACTGCGTTCAATTATCGAACGGATCGAGCGGCTGGAAGAAGAAAAGAAGACAATTGCCGACGACATCAAGGAAGTTTACGGCGAGGCTAAAGGCAACGGTTTCGATGTGAAAACTCTGAGGCAGGTTGTGCGGTTGCGCAAGCAGGACCGGGAAGAGCGCGCTGAACAGGAAGCCATGCTTGATTTGTACCTGCATGCGCTGGGTATGGCGATCGAGCCTGCAGAAGACCAGCAATAAGGTATCGCTGGATTAGAGCGTTTCATGGTTACATTGAACCATTTGATGCTCCAGATCAGTTCATCGGCAAGGCAGTCAACGCCGCTCCCATTACGACTTGGGGCGGCGCATCGGGCAAGTTGGCTAACGCTGTCCGGTGGGCTGATATGGAGCACCGAAGGCCGGATTTGCACGCCTGCCGGACGTCGTTACACTCCGCTTGTGGTCATGAAGACCACGGCGCGAAGTGTGCCTCGCCGGCAAACGAGCAACACCGGTCAAATGATTCAATGTAACCATGAACCGCTCTAGCGTCGCGTCAGAAGCGCTACTTTGGTGGCGACAATGGCGCGACCTGAAAATTTATCGGTCCTCAATGTGGTGCTGCTGGTTGAAAAGCCGTTGGCCACGATGCTTTGCGGGATCTGGAACACACCGCGAATTGCATAAGGATTCGGCAATTCAAGCCGGACAAATGCATTCGACCTTGTGGTCTGGGGAGTTGTCATCTTCGCCAGCACTGCCGCATCAGCTCCGTTAAACACCAATTGGCTGCCAGTCGGCTGTACGGCACCAGGCGGGACGCGTCCGCCTAGAGTTGTCGGCAGGGCGCTTGCGGTTGCCTGCCAGCTGCTATCCGGCGATTGTGCCGGGTTTACCGGCTCCCGGCGGGCAGGCTGTTCGGGCGAGGGCACGGCAGGTGTTACAGCGGCCAATTGCGTCCGTTCCGGGCGGATGCGCGGTGGAATTGCGGCAATGACCGGTTCATGAAAGGCTCTGGCACGGCGCACCGGCGGCAGATCTTCCGGCGTGGTGACGTGTGGTAAACGCGTGCTGTTTTTGGCGGTTCCCTGACCGTCAAGACCCATTGCTGCGTCGAAGTCCGCACGCGATCTGGGCGACGGATCTGAGGGCGCATACGCGGAAATGATAGTGTCATCAAACATACTGCGCTGGCTTGGGTCCGGTGTGCGACCCTGGGGCGACAGAATGGCCGCTGCAATGCTTGCGGCAGCAGAGGTGTGAGGGGTGGCAGCCTCCAAGGTGCGCGTATCAAGCGGCTGCAGAGCTGGTTTGTTACGGGTGTCGTCAAGCGCTGCCATCACAGCTTGTGCAACATCGGGCGCGCCTGCCCGAACCGGGCCGGCCGCCTTGGCGATGATAATTTCGGAAACATCTGTAGACCGGCTGTCGCCAACCCGGGCCCAGGTATCCTGAACAGACTTCTGCGTTTCAGCAGGAGTGGCCGGCTCTTTCGATACTATGGTCAAAGGCACGGGTTTGTCAGCCAAAGCTGCAGCACGCTGAGCGAACACATCCGCCGGCATCGGTCGCGGCGCGGGGATATCCGAAAGCGCCAGTTGCACGCTATTCTCCACCACAGGTTCAGGCAGTAATTGAGTGGGTACGCCGTCAGGTCTGAAGCGTGGCACAATTTTCAGGGCGGGCGCACTGGCACGCGTTTGCGCCTGAACCTGGGCAACCGTGGTCGAATCATTGCCGCTTGTCAGAGTCTGACCGGTGGTGGGAATTGTTGCCGGTTCCTGATTGCGCTTGAATACTTTTGCAAACAGGCCGCCGCCCCGCTGGTTGGGCGGTGAAATTTCGGCTGACGCTATGCGTTTCTGACGCGCTGCTGATTCTTCGTATCGCTTCTGCCGTTTGCCGTTGGAGGAAATCTGGGTGGTGTCACCGCGCGGAAATACCTTTGCCAGTTGCGCATCTGTCATTCGCGGCCAGTGGCGCACGCCACCGGTGTCCATATGAACGAAAGGGGAGCCGGAGGACGGATAGAAGCCGACGCCGCCCACTTCCATGCGTAGGCCCACTGCACGCAATTCCGCGAGATTTGTCCCGGGAATGAAAAAATCCATTGCTTTGCCACGTGTGTGCTGGCTGTTTTTGGCAACACCGCTGCTGCGGCTGCGCAGCAATGAATTGGTTTTTGGCGAACGGAACGCGGACACCACATTGATCGCTTCTCTGGTGTCCATCTGCTGATACACCGACCAGACCAGATCCAACAGGCGCGGATCAATCGTGGTAGATTGCTCGCGACGCCAGTCCCGGAGGAACCAGTTCAGTTTCTTCAGCGCCGCCGGAACATAACGGCCATTGCGCTTATAGACGATCTCAATGCGCTCTTTGGTATTCACAAAATATAGCTTCAGGCTGCGCTCTTCAGCGGCCTGGGCGGGCAATGCCATGGAAAGCAGCATCGTCAATGCGGTAAACAGCGCCGTGATCTTGCGCGTTACGCCGTGCTGAGCGGCAGATGGCTTTTTGTTTCGAAAGTTTCGCAAAGCGGTTCCGATACCTGGCCGTGAAGGGCCATTCCCAACGAAAAGTGTAATGAGTTTACTGTGTGGCTTCAGCGTATTGTACCCGTCACATTGCCCGATACCCAAAATCTTTTAAAGACATCAGGCCGGGTGATCAAGCAGTCCTGATTAAAAGTTTAACCAATCAAGGTTAAGACGATCTTGCCGAAATTGGTTAATTTGACAGTATTTTCAATCATTGATCAATTTTCAATTTCTGTCGTGAAATTGTGTCGCAAAAAAGCCGCCCAGCATATTTCAGCGGGGCGGCTTGCGCAGAAATTTTGAGTTGCGGCTCGATCAGAGACCGAGAAGCTTCACCATATTGCGGTCATGGCCGTATACATCTGGCAGATAACCCACCGCACCTTCATCGTTCTGAATCGCGGTGAAATAAACCAGATGTACCGGAATTTTCTTGTCCAGTTTCACCGTCACCTCTTTGCCACCGACCAATTTCTTGATGCGTGTAGAATTCCAGTCTTTCTGCTGTTCAAGGATCGCATCAGCAAATTCCATCGGATTCTGAATGCGGACACAGCCATGACTGTAGGCACGTGCATCCTTGTTGAAGAGGCTCTTGGATGGTGTGTCATGCATATAGATTGCATGCTTGTTGGGGAACATGAACTTGATCCGACCGAGAGCGTTGCTGTTCCCCGGCGGCTGGCGCACCGAAATCTGTGATGCAGTTACGCGTCTCCAATTGACCCGGGACGGGTCGACCTGGCGGGTGCGGCCGCGAATCTGTGCAAAGACCTGATACCCTTTGCGGGTGAAATAGCCTGGGCTTGAGCGGGCTGACGGCAGCATTTCATTTTTGATAATGGATTGCGGCACGCCCCAGGACGGGTTCACCACGAAGTGTTCCATCTCATCGGAAAAGGCCACGGTTTTGAATTCAGGCTTGCCGACGACAACCCTGGTGGTGTGAGTGACCTTGCCATCGCTTTTGACATAAACACGGTATTCGGGAATGTTCGCCATGATGTGGAACGCACCCAGTTCTTTAGGCATCCAGCGCCAGCGCTCCAGATTGACGATCAACTGGGCTTTGCGTTCAATCCCGGTCTCGCCATTGAGAACGCGCAATGTTGCCGGACCGATAATTCCATCCTGAGTCAGACGGCTTTTCTTCTGAAAGTCTTTCACGGCCGTGACGAGAGTTTCATCATAGAGATTTTCATCGACCGGCGTTGCCGCCACATCTTCACTCGCCGGCGTTGCCGCCACATCTTCACTCGCTGGCGTTGCCGCCACATCTTCACTCGCTGGCGTTGCCGCCACATCTTCACTCGCTGGCGTTGCCGCCACATCTTCACTCGCCGGTGTTGCCGCCGGGAGTTCCACTTTCAGGCGCGCGCGCAATTGCAGCACCCGTGGATCGCTCATGCCGGGGCGCAGCAATCTGCCGGCATCAACCACAATCGGTTTTTCGGCCTTGTTCTGCTCGATCGCCTGCAATTCCTTCAACAATGCCAGGTAGGCCTGGTGCTTTGGCTGATACTCATTGGCTTTTGCAACCGGATCGCCGGCATCGTTCAACTCCGTAAGCACGGCTTTTGCATCAGGGCGCTCCGGATTGATATCCAGTGACGCGCTGACAGACCGTGGCACCAGGCGTCCCGAGGCCAGGTGCCGGACATAGCGCACAGCAGCGAGGCTCATCTGAAGATCGATTTCAAATGCCGCAGTCTCCGACAAGACAGTTCCGTCAGCATCGTCCGACATTGGTAATGAATAATCAGCTGGATTCAGTCCAATCCGGTCTGCCTGTCTGATTTCAGCTATCAGCGCCTTTGCTTCCGGCCGCAATGCACCCTCTTTCATCCAGAGAGATTTGTACCCCCGGTCTTCATACAGCGCGGCAATGCCGGACCGGTCAGCGGCATCCAGCTTGTCGGCTGAGGCTCTGGCAAATGTCCGGATGGCTTCAGAGCGTGCTTCAGCTGCCGCATGCAACACTGGAGTTGCGGACTGCGATACAATGGCGGCCTCATCTGCCTGAGGCAGGTCGGTTGCATCAACAGAGGCAACATTGACGGTTTTTTCCTCAGAGACTGTCGCTTCTACAGCGATTGTCTTTTCTTCATTGATGGTCTGGCCAACAGCAAAGGATGACAGCAGCAGGCTTGGCAATACGATTGCCGACAACAGACAATGGCTTCTGAACAGTTTCGACCGGCTGGCATTTTTAGCATATTTCACGGGGAATGATCTCCGAATTGTGGGCAATACTTGCAATTTAATATAGAACTAAAGATGACTTTGTGTAGCAAAGGATTGGTTAATATCAAACCAATGCGGCAACCAGGCAGTGGCATTTTCCTGCAATGTGACATATTCATCCCGCATCGGCAGATATCACGCCGCGTGTTTACCCAATTCGACAGACGCTTCCCCGCCATCGTGTGGATTTTCGTGGACGAATGTGCCGGATTGTTCAGTGCGGCCTGCTGCCGCTGGCTCCGACAGACCAAGTTCCAGCAATTTACGGTAGAGCGTTGTGCGGCCAAGTTTCAGCGCTTTGGCAATTCGGCCGACACGTCCACCAAAATGCTCATAGGCAAACCGAAGAGCTTCGCTCTCCATTGCTTTCAGCGGGCGCAACTGTCCATGCCCGTCGAGCAGAGGCACCATGGCAAAATGCGGCTGAACTGCCAGTTCCTTGCGATTCTGATGGGCCGTTGCCGTGGCATCTGCTGGGCCAGAGCAGACAAAGGCCGGAGACAAGGGCGAATCATGATCCGCGACGGCGCTGAAAATGGCGCGCTTGAAACCAGTGAGATTATCGTAATATCGCGGCGGTACGGTCTTTGGCGTCCGTGTGAAATCGATGTGCTGAACGCTGGTGCCGAATGCCCCATTGGCCTGCTGCATCATCAGCGCAGTAAGGCGATCGCGGGCATGAGTGCGTTCATGCAAAGGCGCCAGCCACACCGGTACCGGACTGAGCAAATTATACAGCGCTGCGTCGATGCCACCGTCCCTGGCGTGATCCAGCAGCCTGCCGCGGGTCGTGCAGATGAGAGCGTGCGGTGTGGCACGAAAAAATTTCACCAATGCCTGTTGGGTTTCCAGTCCAGCTGCTTCGACCCGCCGCACAAGAATGCTGCAGTTTGATTTTTGCCGCGCGTCCTGCGTCAACACAGGGTTGTGTCGCCACTCTTCAAAATCATCCGTGCTGGCGTCAAATTCCACAAGGCTCTGGCCGGGCGCATAATGCGTGGCGAAGTGTCTGGCGAGGGTTGCTTTACCGGTGCCGGGTTCACCTTCAATGAGAAACGGAATCTGCATTTGCGCTGCTTTCTCAAATCGGCTTCTGGCAACCCGGTAGGCACCCGGGTCCGAATTGAAGAATACCTCCGGCACATAATCAGGCCCGTTGGTCCCGGCGTCTGCGCTGCTGTGGCGTGGTTGCAAACTGCTCAAAACGCAGGCCAGGCGCAGTTCGTGGACCGGCTTTTCGAGAAAATCACTTGCCCCCCAGCTGAGAGCTTCGCGGATGGAGGGATCGGCACCTTGTCTGGTCATCACTACAAGTCTGGACTGAGGCGCCCGGTCACGAAGGAGCTGAATGAATTGTCTCGTATCGCTGTCGGGCAATAAAAGATCCATCAGGATAATATCGGGAAAACTGCTTTGCAGAATTTTAAGGGCGCTGTCAGCGGTTTCAGCGACCCGGCAATTGTGGCCCAGACCCTGGATCATCCGGGTTAGATCGGGCCGCGTATCCGCATTGGTATCGATAATCAGTACATGCACGCTGACGCTGGTCTTTCATTTGTTGCAGGCGAATCAGACGCTGGAAGGTCTGGAACCGGAACTGTGTGACAGCAGGCATTAACAAGATGTTAGCCATGAAATCGCGCCTGGCCGGGAAACAGCGCTTGATCGGCGAGGGGAAAGCCCTCTATCTGTAGCCACTCCGCTGTTTGACAGGAAAATACATGACTCAGTTCCGCAACCTATCGGCTTCGACGATCCGGTGTTTGAATGATGCCAACAAGGATCAGGGAGCAGCTGAAGCGCTCGGACCGCTGCCGCAATGGGACCTGAGCGATCTCTACAGCGCGATGGATGGAGAGGACCTTGCGGCTGATCTGAAAAAAGGCGACCAGATGTGCCGGAGCTTTTCGCAGACCTACAAATCCCATCTGGCGGGACTGGCGAAATCAGACACTGGGAAACTGGCGTCCTGTCTTGTTGAATACGAACAGATTGAAGACCTTCTGGGCCGGATCATCTCTTATGCCGGACTTGTGTATGCCGGTGATACGACCGACGCCAAACGCGCTAAATTCTATGGCGATATTCAGGAAAAAATCACCAATGCCAGCACGCATTTACTGTTTTTCGGGCTGGAGCTGAACAAGATCGGTGACGCGGATTTTTCCGAGTTGCTGACATCGCCTGCCATTGCCCATTACCGGCCCTGGCTGGAAGATCTTCGCAAGGACAAGCCGTACCAGCTGGAGGACCGGGTTGAAGAATTGTTTCACGAAAAATCGATCACCGGGCGGGGTGCCTGGAACCGGTTGTTTGATGAGACAATGGCTGGGCTGCGGTTTGAAGTCGGTGACGATACGCTGCCGCTGGAGCCGACCCTCAACCGCTTGGTCGACAAAGATGGCGCGGTGCGCAAAGCCGCATCACAGGCGCTGGCCTCAACCTTCCGGGAAAATATTCGCACCTTCACGCTGATCACCAACACACTTGCCAAGGACAAGGAGATTTCTGATCGCTGGCGCGGTTTCAAGGATGTTGCCGACAGCCGCCATCTGGCCAACCGGGTTGAGGGCGAGGTGGTCAACGCGCTGGTGGAAACCGTGCAGGCCGCCTATCCACGGCTGTCGCACCGTTATTATGCTCTGAAAGCCAAATGGTTCGGTCAGGATGTTCTGGATTTCTGGGATCGCAATGCGCCTTTGCCGGAAAGTGCTGCCGACCCGATAGGCTGGGATGAGGCGCGCAGCATCGTACTCGATGCCTATGCCGGTTTTTCGCCGAAAATGGCCGATATCGCCCGCGATTTTTTCGACCGGAACTGGATTGACGCGCCAACCCGCCCCGGCAAGGCCCCCGGCGCGTTTGCCCATCCGACGGTACCCAGCGCGCATCCTTACGTGTTGTTGAATTATCAGGGCAAAACCCGCGACGTGATGACGCTCGCCCATGAACTGGGCCACGGTGTGCATCAGGTGCTGGCCGCCGGGCAGGGCGCTTTGATGGCGCCGACACCCCTGACACTTGCGGAAACAGCCAGCGTGTTCGGCGAAATGCTGACCTTCCGCTCTTTGCTGGAGCGCACCTCCACCAAGGCCGAGCGCAAGATCCTGCTGGCCGGCAAGGTGGAGGACATGATCAATACGGTGGTGCGCCAGATTGCGTTTTATGCCTATGAGCGCAAAGTCCATCTGGCCCGCAAGGACGGCGAACTGACATCCGAGCAATTATGCGATATCTGGATGAGTGTTCAGGCGGACAGTTTGGGGCCTGCCATTCGCCTGGGCGATGGCTATGAGACTTACTGGAGCTATATTCCGCATTTTATTCATTCGCCATTCTACGTGTATGCCTATGCGTTTGGTGATTGTCTGGTGAACTCGCTTTATGCGGTTTACCAGAATGGCAGCGCCGGTTTTGACGAAAAATATTTCGACATGCTGCGTGCCGGCGGCACCAAACACCACAGCGAGCTGCTGGCACCTTTCGGCCTTGACGCCAGCGATCCCGGGTTTTGGGAAAAGGGTGTTTCGGTGATTGAAGGTCTGATTGCTGAACTGGAAGCGCTGGAAACCGACGGTTGACCGGTGCGGTCAATTGCTTTCTGCTGCAACACGGCATTGCCGTGGGGAAAGCTGTGTTGTAACAGTGGGCACGAATTTGCTGGCCTTTTAAGGGGCGGGCGCATGATTGATGACTACAGGGGGCTCCAGAATGGCCGAGAAGACCGAAAATGCGATGGATTATGCGGAGCATGAATCCACCTATGATCTGTTTATCAAAATGACCAAATACGGCACCGTGGCGGCCGTCATTGTGCTGATTTTGATGGCTATATTCCTGTTGTAGGACAGACTCATCAACAATTCAGATCCAGAGCCGAGAGGCTGCAAACCGGCTGAAGCGGGTGTGCTTCAATTCAGGCGAGAAGCTGACAGGCTTCGATGTGGGGGACAAAATTTATGAAAATTGCCGTGTTGAGCGAAGCCAGCGCAGACGAATCTCGCGTTGCTGTCTCTGCCGCCATGATCAAACGCCTTGTTGATCGCGGTGCCAGCGTAGCGGTACAGGCTGGGGCAGGTGCAGGCTCGCGTGTTCCCGACAATATCTTCAAGGATGCCGGAGCAACCATCGGCAAGACCGCTCCGGCAACGCTGAAGGGCAGCGATGTGGTGCTGTGCGTTCGCAGGCCGAATGCAACACAGCTGAAAAGTATCCCCAAAGGTGCACTGGTGCTGGGCATGCTGGAGCCTTATGGCGACAAGTCGGATCTGGAAGCCATGGCAAATGCCGGTGTTTCGGCGTTTTCGATGGAATTGATGCCGCGCATCACCCGGGCACAAGTTATGGACGTGTTGTCGTCCCAGGCCAATCTGGCTGGCTATCAGGCCGTGATTGATGCCGCCGGGGAATTTGACCGCGCAATGCCGATGATGATGACTGCGGCGGGCACCATTCCAGCTGCCAGGGTGTTCGTGATGGGCGCTGGCGTGGCGGGGCTTCAGGCAATCGCGACGGCACGGCGTCTGGGAGCTGTGGTTTCAGCCACCGATGTGCGCCCGGCAGCGAAAGAACAGGTTGAGTCTCTGGGCGGCAAATTCATTGCTGTTGAAAATGACGAGTTCAAACAGGCCGAAACCGCCGGCGGCTACGCCAAAGAAATGTCCGACGATTACAAGAAGCAACAGGCTGAGCTTGTTCTGGCACATATGGCGAAACAGGACATTGTCATCACCACCGCTCTCATTCCGGGACGGCCAGCACCGCGCCTGATCACCAAGCAGATGATTGCCGCGATGCGTCCCGGCTCCGTTCTGATCGATCTTGCGGTGGAGCGCGGCGGCAATGTGGAAGGCTCGAAAGCCGGCCAGACAGTGGAAGTGGATGGCAAGAAAATCGTCGGCCACAAGAATGTTCCCGGCCGGATCGCTGCCACAGCCTCCGAACTTTATGCAAAAAATCTGGCATCGTTTCTGGAAACCATGATGGACAAGGAAAGCGGTGAGCTTGCTGTAAACTGGGACGACGAACTGGTGACAGCCACATTGCTGACGCGCGACGGCAAGGTCGTGCACCCGAATTTCACCGATAAAGCCTGAGCTTGAGCGAGGTCTGATATGACAACCCACGTTAACCAACTGGCAGAACGGGCCAAAGCGGCAGCCGAAGCTGCGCGCGCTGCGGCTGCCGAGGCCGATCAGGCAGCACAGGCGGCCTTTTCTGCGCTGGAGCAGGCCGGAGATGCCATTGGCGTCGCGGTTCAGGGCGCAACCGGCGGCGCCGTTGATCCCTTCGTCTTCCGGCTCGCGGTTTTCGTACTGGCAATTTTTGTCGGCTATTATGTTGTCTGGTCCGTGACCCCGGCCCTGCACACTCCGCTGATGTCGGTCACCAACGCTATTTCCTCGGTCATTGTGGTCGGCGCGCTGCTGGCGGTGGGGGTTGATCTGGCCTCCAGCGACGGTGCCGGACTGGCCCGGACATTCGGTTTCATCGCGCTGATACTGGCCAGCGTAAATATTTTTGGCGGCTTTCTTGTCACCCAGCGCATGCTGGCGATGTACAAAAAGAAGCAGCGGTAAGGGGCCGAACACATGTCAGCGAGTATTTCCGCACTTCTTTATCTTGTCGCAGCTGTGCTGTTCATTCTGGCTCTGCGTGGACTTTCCAACCCTGAATCGGCCCGTCAAGGCAACCGTTACGGCATGATCGGCATGGCGATCGCCATCATCACGACGCTGTTTCTGGCCGGTACATCCTTCGGCAGTATCGTGCTGATCGTGCTGGGTCTTGGCATTGGCGGCGGTGCCGGAGCGGTGATTGCCAAGCGCATACCGATGACGGCAATGCCGCAACTGGTGGCAGCGTTTCACTCTCTGGTCGGCCTTGCAGCGGTGTTTGTGGCAGCGGCGGCGCTGTATGCGCCCAGTGCCTTCGGCATCGGTGCAGTTGGCGAGATTCCGGGCTATGTGCTGATTGAAATGAGCTTTGGCGTTGCCATCGGCGCAATCACCTTTACCGGCTCTATCATCGCCTTTTTGAAGCTCGATGGACGCATGAGCGGCAAGCCGATCATTCTGCCGGGACGGCATCTCATCAATATCGCGATTGCCGCAGGCATCGTCATTCTGCTGATGGTGCTGATCGGCACGGAAAGCCATTTCGTGTTCTGGATGATTGTGCTGCTGTCGCTGGCGCTTGGCGTTCTCATCATCGTTCCTATTGGCGGCGCGGATATGCCCGTGGTGGTGTCGATGCTGAACTCCTATTCGGGCTGGGCCGCTGCCGGTATCGGCTTTACCCTGGGCAATCTGGCATTGATTATCGTTGGTGCTCTGGTCGGGTCCTCTGGTGCGATCCTGTCCTACATCATGTGCAAGGGTATGAACCGGTCTTTCATCTCGGTCATTCTTGGCGGCTTTGGCGGCGAATCCGCTGTTCCTGTCGGGGACGATGGTATTGAGCGGACGGTCAAGCAGGGCTCGGCGGAAGATGCAGCCTTCATCATGAAGAATGCTTCCAAGGTCATCATTGTGCCGGGTTACGGCATGGCCGTTGCCCAGGCGCAGCATGCTTTGCGGGAAATGGGCGACAAGCTGAAGGAGGAAGGCGTCGAGGTCAAATACGCCATCCATCCGGTCGCGGGCCGTATGCCGGGGCATATGAATGTGCTGCTGGCGGAAGCCAATGTGCCGTATGATGATGTGTTCGAACTGGAAGATATCAATTCCGAATTCGCCCAGGCCGATGTTGCCTTTGTCATCGGTGCCAATGATGTCACCAATCCGGCGGCGCGCGACGACAAAGCCTCACCGATTTACGGTATGCCAATTCTGGATGTGGACAAGGCCGGCACCTGCCTGTTCGTCAAACGCTCTCTGGGATCGGGCTATGCCGGCATCGACAACTCGCTGTTCTACAAGGACAACACGATGATGCTGCTGGCCGACGCCAAGAAAATGGTCGAGAGCATCGTCAAGTCGCTTGACTGAGGTTGCGCTGGCATAACGAGTGAAACGACCTAGCCAGGTTGTCTGGCACATTGCCAGTTGATCTCGTCCAGCGCCACGAACCGGGCGAAGCGGCTGAGTTCGGCGTCCAGCTTGGCGGCGCGGGCGGCGGTCCACCGGGTTTTTGGCTCCGACCATAAATTAAGCACGGTCAAC
This sequence comes from Pararhizobium sp. IMCC3301, assembly GCF_030758315.1. Classification (NCBI taxonomy): domain Bacteria; kingdom Pseudomonadati; phylum Pseudomonadota; class Alphaproteobacteria; order Hyphomicrobiales; family Rhizobiaceae; genus Pararhizobium; species Pararhizobium sp. IMCC3301. The sequence goes on along the minus strand of NZ_CP132336.1, from coordinate 1,435,893 downwards.
TGGCCTTTGGCGCGGTCAGCTCTTGCTTCAATGCGGCCGACAAAGCGGTCGCCTTCAAGCAGCGGGAATACATAATAACCCCATTTACGGCTGGCTGCAGGGACGAATATCTCGATGCGGTAGTCAAAGCCGAACAGGCGTTTCAGCCGGGCGCGGTCGCGGATGACAGGGTCAAACGGATTGAGAATGCGCAGCCGCGACGTCGGCGCCGGAGCCGCCGCAAGACGATTTTCAATGTCGGGGAGCGCGAGTGCGGTGCTCCAGCTGCCATCTGCAGCCTGCAATTCAACCTGCAGCAATTCGCTGCTGTTTTGTGTGGCCCAGTGCCTGACTTCAGCGGCATCGGTGGCATCCCAGAAGCGCTGAATTTCCCCGGATGTTCCAAATCCAAGACGCTGCAAGGCGGCCTCGCAAAGCCAGTTGATCTGGGTCTCGTCAGTGTGGTTTGCGCCGCGAAACTGCGGCGGGATGACCTGATGGCTCAAATCATAGAATTTCTTGAAATTCTCGCGGTGCGAGGTCGCCAGCTCGCCGCAATACCACATATAATCCAGCGCCAGTTTGTGCGGCGGGCGGACCCACATCCCCTTTTGGCCTTCGACCCTGGTATCGAAGGCATGGGTCGACAAAGGCCCTTCCTGCGCAATGCGTTGCCGGATTGCGGCGCGGCCGTCTTCATCCGGCATGCTGGCATAATATCCGTTGCGGTCAATGCGCCGTTTCATGCGGGTGAACTGACGCTGCCACATGGGATAGAATTCCATCGGCAGAACCGAAGCATCATGGGTGAAATGCTCAAACAGCTGGCGTTGCCCTGCCAGTAATTCGTTCAGTATCGGTTCGCGGTAGTGCTGATTGCGGTTCCAGAGGATGTGATGGTGAGCGCGTGACACCACGCGGATAGTATCGAGCTGGACAAAGCCGAGCTGGCGGATGATCGACAGTGTATCTAACGGCCCGGTTGGTGCGCTGGACAGTCCCTGCGCTGCGAGCCAGAGGCGGCGGGCGTCACGATTTTCTATCCTGAATAAATTTGATGACGCCATACGATTTCAAGACTCAGCTGTGGTCAGGTTTGAGATGCTTGAACATATAGGTTGTGGCGTCAAATTTTTCGGCAAACGGGTCGCGGGCAAAGCCGGGCACGACTCCGGCAATCTCAAATCCGAGCGAGCCATAGAGCGGCTCGGCAGAATCCCCGGTTCTTGTATCCAGCACCAGCAGCGTGCGGTCGCGCCGAACAGCCTGATGTTCGAGCTCTGCCATCAACACTCTGGCAATGCCGCGGCGCCGGAACGCAGGATGCACAAGGAGCTTGGAGACATCGGCGCGGTGGTCCTGATTTGGCATCAAACCGCAATCAAGCTGTACGGTTCCGGCAAGCTTGTGGTCAATACGGGCAATCATCACGACGCGTTTGCCGGCGGCAAGCGACGGACGGATCCGCTTCAGCCAGAACCCTTCGGCATCGTCCGGGCTGAAGGGCAACACGAAGCCGATACTGGCACCGTCATGGACGCAGGCATGGAGCAATTCCGCCAGTTGCGGGAGGCAATTATCAAACTGCTGGAGCGAAAGGCACTGAACAGGGTGTGTCGCCAAAGGGGGTGTCATCCGGCGCATCACTCCTCACAGAATAAAAAAATAGTTGCTGCGCTCATTGTTCCAGCGATCAGTTCTGCTGGTGGCGCAGCTGTTTGAGCCAGACTGCAAGCGCCAAGGCAGCATTTTCGGGAGACGGCGTATATTCCATGTCAGAGAAAATATTTCAATTATGAGAAATTGCAAGACCAACAGAAAGACCGGTCGAGGGTCCGGGCCATGTTTTGCTTGATTGTTACGCTGGCAACCGCGACAAGTTCGTTTTTTGACGAGACCGGGGCCTGGAGAGAATGAGCGAAGTGACAGATGAAGCCGGGATATTCAGTGCGCAGTTGAACCGCACGGTAATGGGAGCCTGGTTGGCGGCAACACTGGTCTCGGTGTCGTTGGAGGCACTGGCGCTGATCATGGGTGTGGGCAGCAACATCGATTGGCTTTTGCTGATTGCGTTTGCCGGAATTTCCGCAGTGATTGCCATGCATGTGTTTGACAAGCGGCCGGTTCTGATTGTCTCGCCGCAGGGCGTTCATGACCGGCGCATTTCCAGCCGAATGATCCCGTGGGACGATATGCTCTGGCACCGGCTGGAGGTGCATGGCACGGCTCCGGTTCTCGGGGTCGGACTGACCGATAAAACCGCCAAAGAAGTGGGCGTGCATCCATGGGCGCTGTTGTTCAAAAACCAGCAGGCGCCGCTCGGCAAGACCAAAGGTTACCGGATCTGGGCTGTTCGCACCCGTGGTGAGAGCCACGACTTTGTTCGCGCGGTTCAGCGCTTTGCTCCCAACCGTCATGACAGTTAGGCAGGCTGATGGCGGTTGACCACAGTGCGCGCGCGGAAAAACCGCTCAGCACGGTTGAATTCATCGCCCTGTTCTCGCTCATCACTTCACTGACAGCTGCGGCGACTGACGCGATGTTGCCGGCCTTGGGCGAAATTGGCCGGACGCTCGCTGTGTCTGACGCGAAAAACACCCAATTGGTGATCTCACTGTTCGTTTTTGGAATGGTGTTTGGCGAGTTGCTGTTCGGTCCGCTGTCCGATGCCATCGGCCGCCGCAAGACCATTTTGCTGGGTCTGGCGATTTTCTGTGCCGGGACGATTCTGGCCATGACTGCATCGTCAATGGAGCAGATGCTGCTTGGACGGATCATTCAGGGTTTTGGCGTGTCCGGTCCCAAAATCGGCTCACGGGCGCTGATTCGGGACAAGTTCTCCGGCGATGAGATGGCCCGCATCATGTCGTATATCTACATGGTGTTTGTGCTGGTGCCGATGTTGGCACCTGCCTTCGGACAATTGGTGATGTCGGTCGCAGACTGGCGGGCGATATTTCTGGTCTATCTGGCCCTGGGGCTGATCGTGTCGCTGTGGCTGATGACGCGGCAACGTGAAACGCTTGCGGTTGAACGCCGGATTCCCCTGTCGCTGCGATTGCTGGCACGCAATAGCTGGCTGATTGTCAGACACCGGCGGGTGATGGCCTATGTCGTGGCGCTTGGCGCGGTTTTTGGCGGTAAACTGCTCTATCTGAGCACTGCACAATCGGTGTTTCAGGATATATATGGCGCGGGTAACATGTTTCCGCTTTATTTCGCCATGCTGGCCTCCGGTATCGGATTTGCGTCGTTTTTCAACAGTCTGCTGGTGATACGTTTCGGCATGGAGCGTCTGGCAGTGTTGGCGCTTGCGGCCATGGCCGGGCTGAGCGCTGGTCTGCTGGCGGTATCCCTGCTCTATGACGGTCAGCCGCCGTTTCTGCTGTTCATGCTGATCTGCGCAGCAGAGTTTTTCTGTTTTGCAATTCTGTTCAGCAATCTGAATGCGATGGCGATGCAGTTTCTGGGCCGGGTGGCCGGTCTGGGGGCCTCTTTGACCTCGGGTCTTTCCAGTCTGATTGCTGTCATCATCGCGGTGGTGCTGGGCCGGTTTTATGATCTGAGCGTGGTGCCCCTGTCCGTCGCCTTTCTGTTTGCCGGAATTGCCGGCTTCGCCCTTGTCCTGCTGGTCAGAAGCAGCAGTAGCGAGCTGGTCTAATAATGCCTTATTGCGAGAATCGGGTTGCTGCCAGTTGGCGCATCTGGTCCGCCCGCTCCGGCAGGGGAACCGCCTTGCGCAGATCAAGGTCCATCATCAGGCTGACAAGCTCACCATAGGCGACAATCCGCCCTGAACTGGTGAGCGTGTGGCGCAGCGTAAAAGTTGTGTTGCCGACTGCCAGAAATGCCGTTTCCAACGACACGATCGCGCCCGGCTTTGGCACAGCGCCATAAGTCAATTTCATTTCAACGGCGACCCGGCCGAACTTATTTTGCTGCAACCAGGCCGGTTCAATGCCGCCTGCCGCCCAGGCATGAGGTGCAGCATCGGTAAAACAGGAGATGACGGCACGGTCGAGCAGGTGTCCATCGGCAGCAAAATCCCGCGGATGCAACACACCGTGATAGGTTGCAATCCCGGACCGCGTTGAGGTGTCGCTGTCCTCGCCGGACGGGGCGATGTCCAGTCCGCGGGGCAGGGCGTTGGATATGTCGTCCCAATCGACTGTCGGCACTTGCAGCCTGGCGGATATCTGCGCAAGCGCATCGGGCTGATAGGTATCAAGCGCCGTCGCAATGACCGCATGGCCGGGCTCGCTGGTCATCTGATGACGCACCGCTGCCGGTTTGCCGTCGCGCTGCACTATGGCGGAGCGAACTTCGATCATGGCCGCCGCCGCCGCTTCCCGGTGATAGCGCACATGGCGGGTGAGGCGCATTGCGCGGCTCAGCGAGGGCAGGGCAAACCGGTCGCGGAATACGCGGTCGGCATCGTCAAATTTCGCAAAATAGAACTGCACATTCATATGCGCATTCTCATCGCACTGCCATGTGTTCACAGTGGAGCGAAGTGTAACCTCATTCACCTGTCGATTATCCTGTATGAAAGAGTTGAGCTTTAATCCGGCTCATCGTGTTGGCGGGATGCGGTTTTTGTCAATTCGCTGAAGATGCTTTTCAGGCTGGGTGGCTTGCCGGCCAGAAACGGCAGCGGCCTGCAGACGGTCATGGCCGCGCGTCCGACCCGCGCCGTCAGCATGCCATTGATGACGCCTTCACCAAGGCGGGCGGAGACTTTTGCAGCAAGGCCGTGGCCGAGCGCATTCTGGATGAGGCTGTCACCCGCCGATAAGCCGCCGGTAAGAGCCAGGTGGCCGATGACTTCGCGGGCCAGACGCCAGGAGCTGAAAAATCCCGGACGGCCGCCATAGAGTTGTGACAGGCGGCGGATCAGCCGCACGTTTTCGACAACGACGAACAGCACATCAATCAGCGCACGCGGACTGATGGCGGTGACGATGCTCGTCCGTTTCGCCGAGTTGAGAATGATGGCATTGGCTCTGGCGTCCATTGCACCAAGCAGATCCCGTTCAGCCAGTTTGACAAGATCGCGGCCATCCATGACATCATCCAACTGGTTTTTCAGTTGCCCACGGCTGCGCGCGGTGTCGGCGCGACCCTGATACAGCGACAGCAAATCGCCTACAACGATCCGTGTTTTTGGCAGGTCGTTTTCGGAATAGGCCGAGGCTGCGCGTTGCTGCAAGCGGTGCATGGTCTTGAGGCGGGCCAGCGCCGACAATTCGCGCAAAGCCAGCGCCAGCAGGGCAACGACCAGCAGCAGCGACAGCGCCATGGCTGCATAGCCAAGCCAGTCGGCGCGAGAGAACAGATCTGCAATCAACCCGTCCAGCCACAGGCCGAAGGCCAGACCTAGAAGGCCTGTCAGGCTGGTCCAGAACAGTTTTCCCAATGAAAATCTGCGCGCTTTAGGCTTAACTGGTGGTGCGGCCGCATTCGGCTCGGAGACGGCAGGCAACGAGGCTGGCGGCTCTACGAGCCGGGCTTCGCTGAGCAGTTGTGCACTTGGTTTGCGGGTCCGGGTCGGGCCGGTGTTGTCTGTCGGTCGGGTCATGCCAGTTTGTCTCCCAACAGAAATTCAAGAGCGCGATCCAGCCTTATGTGAGGCAGCGACAGGGTCAGACCTTCAGCCGTTTCCTCCAGTTTTGGCGGCTTGAAGCGCAGATAGCGCAGCGGATCTTCGTCCGGCGTGGTTCGAATTGCATAAATGGCTTGCGGATCATCCGGCAGATCGCCTGGAAACAGGGCAATCTCCTGGGTGCCGTCATAGGTGTCGCCATGAGCGGTTTCTCCGGCAAGCGGCGTGCCGAGAATGGCCGGGACGCGATCTCCGTCAACTTCCAGATGGGCTTCTCTGGTGGCCCGAACCGCAGAAATGGCAATGGTTTTTGTCTCGGCACCGGAGAATTTGACGCGTTTGGCTGCGTCCTGCAGCAAATGGTCGAGAATAGCTTCCAGCCGATCATGGTCACTGTGATGCACATGATCGGCCTTGGTGGCAGCAAACAACACCCGGTCGATCCGCTTGCCCAGAATGCCAGCCAGCCAGGAATTGCGGCCGGGCCGGAATGCGCGCAGCACATCTGCCAGGGTTTCTTCCAGATCGTGAATTGCATCCGGTCCTGCATTGAGGGCATTGAGCACGTCGACCAGAACAATCTGCCGGTCGAGCCGGGCAAAATGGTCTTTGAAGAACGGTTTTACAACCAGGCTCTTATAGGCCTCAAAGCGGCGCTCAAGCAGCGCATAGAGTTGTGGCGCGCCGGCTTTTGAGGCCACAGGCAGCGGGCAGAAGGTCAGTGCCGGTGAGCCTGCCATGTCGCCCGGCATCAAAAAGCGCCCCGGCGGCAGCATCGACAGGGCGCGATCCCCGGCGCGGCAGTCAGCGAGGTATTTTGTGAACAGCGCCGCACCGATCTGTGCGCTGGCTTCGGCATCGTCCGGTTCCTGGCTCAGAGTATTGAGATAAATCAGCCAGTCCTGAGCCAGATCCTGCCGGTCGGGTTTTTGTGTCAACCGCAATGCGCTCTTGGACCATGTGGCGAAATCCTTGTCGATCAGGGTCAGATCGAGAAGCCACTCGCCGGGATAGTCGACAATATCCAGATGTATCTGGCTGGCCTTGAAGATTCGCGTCCACAGGCTTTCGGATTCAAAAATCAGGGTCAGCCGGATTTCACTGATCTGCCGGGTCGAGGATGGCCAAAGGCGCTTGCTGACAAGGTCACGGACATGAGCGCGATAGTCGAATGTCGGTACACCATCATCGGGCTGTGGCCGCAGTGAGGCACTGGCGATGCGGCCTCTGGCCTGCGCGTCGAACAGCGCCAGCCGGCCGCCTTCGAGCAGATTGTGCAGAAGCGCTGTGATAAAGACGGTTTTTCCGGCTCGCGACAGGCCGGTGACACCCAGACGCACGGTCGGAGTTGTATAGTCATTCTTCAGCGTTTCTGCCTGGTCGCGGGTGGCGCGGGCAGCCTCATCCAGAATATCCAAAAGACTCAAGCTTGTTACTCCTGTGCGGGCTCTTTGGTCTGGACTTAAACGGGATTGCAGATTTGCGCTGCAGAGGCTTGAAAACCTGGCGATTTCCACAGCCATCGCGCTTTTACGCGGGGCAATATCATAGTCACCAATACACAGTCCTGATTAAGTCCAGACCCTACAGCATTTAGGCACGCGATGCGGCGGTTGCAAAATTGTTATGTGACTTATAGATCGCGGGGACGCAGAAACGCAGACAAAGTGCCGCTGCCCGGGGTGCAGTTTGCAAGACCTCGGGCGAAGTCCAGCACAGCGGCTGCTCCCGTGGGAAATTTTGATTTCAGATTTTTGTATTGCGGCGTATCGCAGTTTCCTGCCAGTGCCAGCGCAACATCCTGAATGGCAAAATTATGGCCGATCAGCATCAGAGTGCCTGGTGTGGTATCAGGCTGTCCGGCGCTTGCGCCAGCTGCCATAATGAGGCCCGGATAATGTTCTGATTGTGCCTCATAAAGAGCGCGCGACATGGTGAGGTGGACCGAGCCATTGAGCATTTGCAGCAGGGGCGCCAGTGTCTGGCGGGCACGCAGCGCGGTTGAACAGATGATTGCATCGGGGACATAGCCGCGCCGGACAAGTTCATCTGCCATTTGTTGCGCAGCGTGACGTCCGCGTTGATTGAGCGGCCGGTCATGATCGGGCAGGGACGGATCGCTCGAGGAGGATTTGGCGTGGCGCATCAGAATCAAACGGGTCATGCGAGTATATAGAGCGCAGAATACGATAGTTTCATGAAGGGTTCGAGCCTTTTGCATTGCCGACTTCGAATTCTACGCTGGTCGCCAGCTTCAGTTCCTCCAATTCATGCGCCGTCAACACATAAAGCTGATCCTTCGGTGTCTCCATGGCCTTGATCCAGAGCGCCGGATCGACGCCGAAATCGAGCAGAGCCTGCTGGGTCTGGGCGCTGATCCTCTGCGCATCATCCATGCCCTGCTGGATACTGCCGAAGGTGCTTGGCGGCGCATAGACCTGGTGCACGCCAATCCAAGCGGTTTCGTGGGCTTCGCGTTTTACGCCGCCGGCAAACACCAGAGGGCATGAGCTGGCGCAATAGCCATTGGCAATAATTCGTGTGTTCAACTCCTTGTCGCGGATCAGCCGCGCCATGCTCAGGGCATCCTGAACCGAGCCACCGGGGGAATGCAGCACAATCTCCGTGACGGGCTCCTTGAGGTCAAGCAGCGCGCGTTCGAAGATTTCAGCCGTGCCTGGCGTAATGGTGCCGAATGCCAGCAAAACGCCATTGCCATCGCGCCTGAACACCATCGGCTCTCTTTCCGGCATATCAGGTGAAATTTCGAACGGGCTGAGATCGGGTGCCTCCCGGCTGGGCCCGACCGGGCGCGAGCCGGGCACATAGGGCCGGATCTGATCGCTGGGACTGACCGGCATCATCGGCACTGGTTCGCGCGTGTCTTCAATACCGGCCAGGCGGTCTTCATATTGCAGGTAGCGGTAATCCAGCATCAGCACATAGCCAGCAGCAGAGATCATGGCGAGAAACACAAGCCAGAGCAGACCGTCCTGAATCCGTTCTGACGCGGTTTTGACGTGCGCATCGCTGGCCGGGTCTGTCTCGGTGTAACTCATCAATCAGCGCCGCCTTGGTCCGCGTTCATCAATCGGCTTGATCTGCGCGATCTTTGGATCATCGGGCTGCACCTCATCGGGGACAGGGTCTTCGCGGCTGCGATCACGGTCAAATTCAGAGCGCAGGCGATCGCGGCGGTGATCCTGCAGACGATCATACAGCGATAGTGCCTGCACCATATCCGCTGCGGTCATGGTATTTTCAAACGCATCCGGGTCTTCTTCGCGGCGAATTGCGGCGTGGACGATACACAGAATGAAAATCAACACGGCGGGCAAAAGATCGATCGAGATGGCACCGGCCCAACTGGGCAGGAAATCCCCGGCATAGCGCAGCACTGCTTCGGGTGCGGAGAGCGGCACAAAGCGCTTGGGCTTGACTGTTTCGCGGCTCAGAATTTCGTTGGCAGCCTGGGACAGCGCTTCGCCCTGACCGGCCACCGCATTTTGCACGCGGTCCACCACCTCATTCTGGCGCAGGGCCAGATCACGGGATCGGCCATCTGCCACAGGCGCAATAAAGGTGCGGGTCAGATCGTCAGCGGCTCGTCTGACCGCCGGTGCAATCGAAGTTTCCTGAAGCGCGGATATAACACCGGTCAGCGTAACCACTTCCTCCGAAAAGGCATCGCTGCGCGGGGCAATGGGTCCGGCGGCCGAGACCAGCCGGCGCATCCGGTTGAGCTGCTCGCCGCCCTGCTCGAACAATTGTTTTACCGGCGTGCGGGAAGCTTCAATCTCTCTGGCAAGACCCTCAAGCTGGGTCGACATCTGCCGCAGCAACTGCACCACGGTGCCGGAGCCGGATGTGCCGGTGAGCGCTCCTGACGCCTCTTCCTCGCGCGAGAGACGCTGAAATCGATCTGCCGCCAATTGGATATCCGGTAACAGGCTTTGTGCCGCCAGCGCATTATTATGCGCCTCGGTCAGATCCTGCTGGTAATCCTCGATGGTTACTGCCAGATGCTGTTCCAGCGCTGCACTGCCAGCAAGGGCGGCGGCATTCAGCCAGGATGACATGGCGATGATCATGACACTGCCAAGGCCAATGGCCGCGAACAGCAGGCCACGCCCGGAGGAGGTGCGCAGGTGAGGTGCAAAGCGAATAAGATAGGACCAGAAGGCATAAATCCCAACGGAGACCGCAACGGAATAAATCACCGCGCCGAAAAATACCAGATTGGCCGTGCCATCCAGCAAACCGCGCACACCAAGATAGGTGTAGATACCACTGGCCAACGCCAGAATGGCCAATGTGACCTTCGTCGTTGCCTCCAGCGCCGTTACGCCATTGCGCAGTGCTCTTGCCATTATTGCCTCTCAAAACCGGATCGTTACCATTCGTCCTTGCGATTAAGCCAAATTCGTGGCGAGTTGTCCTTAATTTTTATGCAACATGGCTAATTCGATGACTTATCCGGTGAGCTATTATTCAGAGCGTCTGCAGCCAAAGCCCGTACCGCTGCCGGCTTTGGAGGAGACTATAGAGAGCGACACCTGCATTATTGGCGCAGGGCTTGCCGGCCTCACTCTGGCGCTGCGCTTGGGCGAGCAGGGGCAAACTTGCGTCCTCGTGGAAGCTGAGCAAGCCGGCTGGGGCGCGTCCGGGCGCAATGGCGGATTTGTCTCGCCGGGATTTGCCCAATCGCTGGGTGTCCTGGACCGGAAGCTTGGCAGGGATCATGCCAAGGCGTTGTATGCAGAAAGCGTCAAGGGTGCCGAGTTCGTACGGGCACGGGCGACGGCGATGGACGGCGTCATTCAGGGCGAGGGCCGCCTGCAAGTGTTGCGCTACAACGCGCCGGACCAGCTGCAACGCCTGACCGAGTATATGAATAAGGTTCACGACAGGCGATATTTTGTGCTCTCTGGCGAACAACTTGCAGCAGAGTTGACCAGTGATACCTATCATCATGCATTGTTTGATCCTGATACGTTCACGATTGATCCGCTGGCCTATGCGCAGGGGCTGAAACAGCTGTTGGCGACGCAAGGCGATGTCACCCTGTTTGAAGAGACGCCAGCAGTTAAGCTGGAAAAATCCGGTGCCGGCTGGCTGGTTACTACGCCGCAGGGCAGCGTTGCCGCAAAGCAGGTGGTGCTGACCGGATCGGCCTATCTGGGACCGCTCTATCGACCGCTCGCCAGCGCCATTCTGCCGGTTGCAACCTATGTGGTCAGCAGCGTCGGGCTTGGTGCAGCGCTTGATGAGGCAATCCGGTTTCGTGGTGCCATATCCGACACAAGGCTGGCCAGCGATTATTATCGGCGTATCGAACAGGATTGCCTGCTTTGGGGCGGCCGCATCACCACGCAACAATCCCAGCCGCACCGGTTGGCAGAACTGCTGAAACGCCAGATCGTCGAGATTTATCCGCAATTGTCGCATCTGGAAATTCGCCACGCCTGGTCAGGGCTGATGGGTTATGCGGTTCACAAGATGCCGATTATCGGCGAGTTGGAACCTGGCCTGTGGTCCTGCACTGCGTTTGGCGGTCATGGCCTCAGCACGACCGCCATGGGGGCCGATATGGTTGCTGCTGCGTTGACCCATGGCGATGACCGCTGGCGGTTGTTTGAACCGTTCAAGGCGCGCTGGGGCGGTGGCCCGGCCGGACGGGCCGGAACGCAATTGATTTATTGGGGAATGCAGCTGAAAGATCGCTGGCAGGAACGCCGTGCGAAGTGAGCTGATGCGGTCTGCAGCCTCATGCAAATGACCGCAGCCACTGGCTTCAGCCTCCGGGCAAGCGGCAAAAATTGCAGGCCTGTGCGCAAAAATTGCAGGGTGATTTTTACCGTTTCATTGACCGGGTATATTTAAGGCATTGATTTAATAGACTAAAAAACTGGCACGACACTTGAAATACAAAAAGGATCAGCAGCCGATTGTCATCTTCGACATTCGTTGGAGGGCTGCCATCCATTTGGGTAAAGTAGAGGAACTGTCATGGGTATTTTTGGGGCTTTGAATACTGCGGTAAGCGGTTTGCGGGCACAGTCGTTTGCGCTGGAAAATATTTCGGGAAATATTGCGAATTCCCAGACCACGGCCTTCAAACGTCAGGATACGGCGTTTTCCGATCTGGTGACTGGTGGCTCAAACAGTCCGAAATACCAAACCGCCGGGTCGGTCTCGATGTTTTCGCGCTCCACGGCAACGGTGCAGGGCGATATTTCCGCCTCCTCGATCAACACTCACATGGCAATCGCCGGCGATGGTTATTTCCTGGTTCAGGAAAAGGTCAGCACCAGTGACAACAGAGCGTTGTTTTCAGGAACTGATGTCTATACCCGGCGCGGAGACTTTACGATCGATGCAGAAGGATATCTGGTCAATGGATCAGGTTACTATCTGAAAGGGCTGGAACTGGATCCAGCCACCGGGAATCCGGTCGGCAGCGTGCCTGATCTCATCCAGTTGTCGAACGACTTCCTGCCGGCCCGTGCCACCCAGGAAATCGAGTACCGCGCCAACCTTGCAAGTTTTCCGCTGACCGGCAATGCCAATGCGGATATTCCAAACAGCGAATTGCTGAATCCGATCAATTTTTCCGCTGATCCGAGAGCCTCCTCAACGGCGGCGAGCACGGTTACCGGAAACGGCGCCTTGCTGGCGCCAGATGCACAGGCTGCCGCGTCCGGCACAACGGATATTTCGGCCCTGTCTTCCAGCGGAGGCACGCTGGAATTGAACGGCAGCAGCATAACCATCAATTCGACCGACGATGCCGCGACCGTGCAGGCCTCGATCAATCTTCTCACTGGCACGACAGGCATCACGGCCAGCCTGGGCACGTCCGATGAACTCGTTCTTACTTCGGCGGATGCGGATACGAACATTGATATCGGCAGTGGGTCGACGACGGCGATCCTCAACGAACTCGGCCTTACGGCGGGTAGTACAGGAGCCACCAACCTGTTGTCACAAAATGCTGTGTCGCAGGGGCAGACACTGACAGTTGAAGTTGCCCAGGCCGGGGCGCAAACCATTACTTTTGGAACCGGTCCCGGCGAAGTCTCGACGCTGGACGAATTGAATTCCGCTCTTGCAGCCCTGTCCGGTGTGTCCGCAAGCGTTGACACTTTGACAGGGAATATTTCCATTGTCGCAATTTCGTCGACAGCATCGCTGGCCGTGGGTGGTACAGCGAATGCGAGTAAATTCGGCGTTGCAGCCGGTGATTATCTTCCGGCCGCCGGCGTGGTTGTAGCCAATGACAATTCTACCTTTATCAGCAGTTCGGTCAGTGGCGGGGCGATTACCGTATTTGATGAAAACGGATCCCCGGTGAATATGCAATTCCGCTGGGCAAAGGTGGACAGCAAGGATAATGGCGGAACCGAAACCTGGAACATGTTCTATCTGGAAAATCCGGCTGCCACGGGGACAGAGACCCAGTGGCGCAATATCGGCCAGGACTACACATTCGGTTCCAACGGAACTCTGGATCCCATCATCAGCCAGATTACACTCAGTGGCCTGGTGGTCGATGGCAACACCCTGGGCGACATCAATCTGGTTCACGGTGTCGGCGGACTGACCCAGTATGATGATCCGAACGGCAATGTGCAGGTCAATGATTTTTCACAGGATGGCCTGTCATCCGGCGAGCTGGTTGGCGTTCAGGTGGCCGATGGCGGCACAATTGTTGCGAATTATTCCAATGGTCTCAGCCTCAATATTGTGGATATCCCGCTGGTCTCATTCAATGCGGATAACGGTCTGCTGCGGCTGGATGGTGGTGCCTTTGAGGCAACTTCGGAATCCGGTCAGGCGATACTCGGTTCGACAGGCGCAATTGTCGGCCAGTCGGTGGAAAATTCAAACACCGATATTGCTGATGAATTTTCCAAGCTGATTGTCACCCAACAGGCCTACTCGGCAAATTCCCGGATCGTTTCAACTGCGGATGAAATGCTTCAGGAAGCGCTGAATATGGTGCGGTAGCAACAAATCGGAGCGGTGAAGGTGTGGACATGATCCCCATCAGGAGGCAATAGAAATGGGTCTGTCGTCAGCGCTTTCCATGGCCCTTTCCGGGCTGAACGCGAATCAGCGCGGACTTCAGCTTGCGGCAACCAATGTTGCCAATGCCGATACACCAGGCTACACCGCAAAGACGCTTGATCAGTCATCAATCGTTCAGAACGGCCGGGTTATCGGCCTTGAATCGACCCGTATACAGCGCTCTCTTGATGAGGCGATACAGGCACAGCTGCGCACGCAAAGTGCCAGCAGCACATATGCAGACCGGATCAGTTCCTACCAGTCACGGCTTGATGAACTGCTGGGAACACCGGGCAGCAGCAACGGGATTGATGCCCTGTTGAGCAATTTTACCGGTGCGTTGGAAGGACTATCCACAACTCCGGAGAGCTATGTGACCCGGGCGGAGGCTCTGACGTCCGGCCGGGTGCTTGCAAGCCAGCTCAACAGTCTGAGTGCCGATATCCAGGCGATGCGCCAGGAAAATGAGACTTTCATGCGCAATGGTGTGGATGAAATGAACGCTGCACTGCAGAATATCAAACGCATCAACGACCAGATCCTGACCAACTCCACCAGCGCGAGCGGCACTGCGGATCTTCAGGACCAGCGGGATATCTATATCGATCAGTTGTCGCACTATATGGATGTGCGCGTTGCGGAAAATGACCGGGGGGGCGTGCGGATCACCACGTCAGGAGGAGCCAGCCTGTTTGACGGTATACCTGTTGTCCTGGAATTTGACGGACGCAGCCAGATGACGCCGCAGGCCGGATACAGCATCAATCCGGATGAACGCAGCGTTGGCACAATCAGCATGACCAGCATCAGCGGATCCAAGGTGGATCTGTTGCAGCCGGGCCTGCTGCGCGGTGGCGCGATTGCCGCCGCACGCGATCTCAGAGATGGTATTCTGGTCGAAGCACAGGCACAACTGGATCAGTTTGCATCGGCGATGGCTTCGGCGATGGGCAACCGCAGCGAGCCGGGGAACGCAGTCACATCGGGAACACAAGCCGGATTCGATCTGGACCTGAGTGGGCTGCAGCCGGGAAATGTCGCAAGCTTCAGCTACACTGATGCTACCAGCGGCAAGACCAGTACGGTGAGCTTTGTGCGGGTCGATGACCCCGCGTCTCTGCCCCTGTCCGGCAGTTTCACCGGACGAACTGATGACAGCGTTGTCGGGCTGGATTTTTCTGGTGGCATGGGGTCTGTCGCAGCGCAGATGCAATCGGTGCTCGGAGGCCGGTTTCAGGTTTCCGATGAGGGTGGCAATACCATCAGAATACTTGATGACGGCGTGGTTAATGCGGTTGATATTGTCAGCGTTAATGCTGAAATCAGTACTGCATCCCTGACCGGTGAAGGGGTAGCGCTGCCGTTCTTTGTTGACAGCGGGGGCAAACCCTTCTCCAATTCCGTTGACGGGAGAGTGCAATTTACCGGATTTGCAAGCCGCATCACGGTGAACGCAAACCTGATCGAAGACAATTCACGGCTTGTCGTCTATGACACCAGCCCGGCGACGCTGGATGGCGATTCCACGCGCC
Organism: Pararhizobium sp. IMCC3301; assembly: GCF_030758315.1. NCBI lineage: Bacteria > Pseudomonadati > Pseudomonadota > Alphaproteobacteria > Hyphomicrobiales > Rhizobiaceae > Pararhizobium > Pararhizobium sp. IMCC3301. The sequence goes on along the minus strand of NZ_CP132336.1, from coordinate 1,420,710 downwards.
CGCTGTTTATGTTCGATGCGCTCACCAGTTCTGTAAATTCCTTTACCGCTGATGGCGGTATAGGCACTACCTCCGCGCCGTTCACCGGAACGCTTGGATCATTCGTCAATCAGATCATTTCGGTTCGTGGTGCTGAGGCTGCGCAGGCTACGAGCAATGCGAACAGCCAGCGCAGCGTCGTCAATATTCTGGAAAACCGTTTCGCAGAGGGAACCGAAGTCTCAATTGATGCCGAGATGGCCCGACTGGTCGAATTGCAGACGTCCTATGCAGCAAATGCCCGTGTCATGCAGGTGGTTCAGGAACTGCTGGCCGCGGTCTTGAGGATATAACATGGTTGATCCACTTGTCGGTTCGCGCTCGTCCGGTGTTGTCCGGGAAATTATCCAGTTGCGCCGGGGCATGCAGGGGCTGGAGCAGCAGCTTGCAACGGGGCGGAAATCGCAAACTTATGCCGGCCTTGGCACGCAACGCAGCCTGTCTGTCGCGTTTCGCGGTGATCTGGCGCGGTTTGAATCCTATCACTCGAGCATAACGCTGGTGGAACTGCGGTTGAGCATTACCGACCAAGTCCTGACCCGTCTGGATGGCGTCGCCACCGAGGCGCGCGGCAGCATGGATCCCAATATTTACCAGCTACTGGGTGACGGCCGGACTCAGGGCCAGGCCACAGCCTATAATCTTCTTGGCGAAACCTTGTCGATGCTCAATTCCGAAGCCGGCGGGCGGCATCTGTTTGCCGGCAAGGATGTTACCGGCAAGCCGGTTGAAACCATCAATGCAATTATGGATGGTGAGGGCAATCGTGCCGGCTTTGTACAGCACCGCAATGAAAGATTGCTGGCCGATAGCGGTGACAGCGGCACCGGGCGACTTGACATCAGCCAGCCGGCAGCAAACCAGGTGCGACTGGCTGAAGATGGCGTGCATCCGTTCGGGTTGAAGATCGGCAGCGTCAACAATGGTCTCAGCAGTACGGTGGTTGCCGGGCCATCGGGAACACCATCCACATTCGACATCGATTTTACAGCTCAGCCTGGTGCGGGTCAGACATTGAAAATCAATCTGATCCTGCCGGACGGCACTTCCAAGAGCGTCGAGTTGGTCGCAGCCGGAGCGGGGCAGGGCGGCGATGGCAAATTTGAAATCGGAGCGAGCGCGGATGAGACGGCAGCGAATTTAGCAGCCGCACTGACGGACAGCCTGCGGAAAGTCAGCAGAATCGAGCTGGGTGCCGCCTCGGCGATGGCAGCGGGCACCGACTTTTTTGACACTGCAAATGGCGGCGCACCGCAACGCATCGACGGACCGCCTTTCGCGACAGCAACGGCGCTGCGCGCGGGCACCGAAAGCGATACGGTGTTCTGGTACAAGGGTGACAATGGGACCGATCCGGCGCGCAATACTGCAACCGCGCGGATTGATGACGGGCTGACCATATCCTATGGCGCGCGGGCAAATGAGGAAGCTTTCCGGGTGCTGGTGCAGAATCTGGCGGTGTTTTCCAGCGGCACCTATACGGAAGGTAACCAGGATGATGAAAACCGGTACAGCATTCTGGCGGGGAAAACGCTGCAAAGTACCTCCTATCCGGCGGGTGTGCAGAAGCTGGAGCAGATTGCCGGAGAGCTGGGTGCGGCGCGCAGTGCGGCGAACAATGCCAGCAATCGCCATACCGTGAAATCGGGAACGCTGCAGACCCTGATCGACGGCATTGAAAGCGCGGATCTGAGTGAAGTCTCGGTCAGTCTGCTGACCCAGCAAACCAGGCTGGAAGCCAGCTATCGCGCGACTTCAATTCTGTTCAACATGTCTCTGGTGAACTATATTTAGCCGGCCGCTGACCAAGCGAGGCAGGCCTGGCCATAGCTGCAATGGCCGTCATATCGCTGCAGTTCGATAGAGTTGAACCGGCTTGCTCGGGGCGCGCTTGATGACGCCTTTCGCCTCCAGATCGAGTTGAACCGCCTTCAGCCACCATCCAGCTGTTTCTCCCATCGGAAAAAGGTTCTCCGGCAAGTGGGGCAGAAGCGCGGATTTCGCGTCAGGTACTTTCAGTCCAGGCGTCTGGTCCGGAAGAACAGCTAAAAGCGCGTCACGCATTGCTGAGTATTTGGCGCGGTTGACATTCACTGTTCGTCCCGGTGTGTTGACGTTTTCAATTTCAATCTTGGCGTCAAGCATCACCTGTCTCCTCGATTTGGAACTTCGGTGGTCCGGTAAAACGGCGGGGAATGCGCGTCGCTGCGGAACGCGCAAACCCGGTGAAATGACCCGTTAAACAGGAAACGGTCTAGCTGCGCAAACCGCCAGCTATTTCGCGATTTATGGAAATCAGAGTGCTCAGAGCCAAGGTATCGGACCGGGCTTCGGCGACGCGGGTCTGCTTGAAAACGAAAATACCAAGATTGGCAATATTTTCGCGGATATTCTTTGGCAGGGGGCTGTCTTCCTCGGTGACTGCGGTGACAAACAGGGTCCAGATTTTTTTGTTGTAGGCGAGTGCCTCGCGCATGGTGTCGCGATCCAGTATTTCATTATTCTTCAGGTCTTCAAGCCGGTGTGCCGCCTTCAGCAAAAGGCGCGCCTCCAACTGGCGCGGGCTAACGGTTGCCTGCTGTGTCTTCTGGTAAATCTGCGCTGCCTGTTGCATATGCCAGCAACTCCCCCTCATACGCTATCAGAGCTTTAGTTGCCCTGATTGCTTTGTACAATTCATTGGTTAATATGAGGTTATTTATTGTCTCTATGTAGCCGATAGTGCTGGGTGCGGCAGCTACTATCTCATTGATTAGTTTAAAATAATCAGAGTGATGCTGTTCAGGTGTGTCAGACAGATACATGGTCTGCACAACAAGCGAGACGCATTTTGCCGGCGTATCGGCGTGTTCCGGCAGGACGATGTCCTTGGCCCTCAAAATGGGCGTGTTTCCGTCGATTGTCAGTTTGGTGCGCTGCTCGCCATTGGTGATGACGCTTTTGCCGATAATCATCTTTTCAAAAGGCTTTAATTCAACACGTAGTGACATTGACCGGTCCTTTCGCGCCTGTTTACAGCAAAATGGAACGCATACCAAAAAGGCAGGTGCCTGGGCACCTGCCTTTTCAATGTTAGCCGATTTGCGGAGTTTAGAGCAACCGCAACACGTTCTGATCAGCCTGCGAGGCCAGTGACAGCGCTGTGGATGACAGGGACTGACGGGTCTGAAGCGACAACAGGTTCGCGCCTTCTTCGTTCAGATCTGCCAGTGTCAGATTGGCAGCACCTGTTTCCAGAGTGTTGATGGTCTCTTTGGTGAAGTTTTCACGGGTTTCCACCACAGACAGGTTCGAACCGAATTTGGAGGCCTGGGTCCGCAAGGTTGAGGTTGCCGTGTCCAGAGAGGCCAGTGTCGCTTCGATTGCACTGTCTGCATCGAATGCACCGGTTGCCACCGCGCTCAATCCAAGTCCGGCGCTGTCGAAAGACACACCGCCGATGGTCATGGAACTGGAGCCATCTTCGTTGAAGATAACTTTCAGATCATCGCCATCCAGGAGGTTCTTACCGTTGAAGCCGGCATCGTTTTTCAACTGGTCAATCTGGACCAGGAGTTCGTTGAAATCGTTTTCCAGTGACTCACGGCGGTTTGTGCCGCCGGTGACAGTTGCAGCTGTGGTGCCATCCGTAGTGCCGAGAAGTGAGGAGTCCGATGTACCGCCCACAACGATCGAATCGCTGGCTGCTGCCGAAGCGGCCGTCAGGGACAGATTTCCGGAGCTATCAACACTTGCCGTAACATCCGTCAGAGCACCAAGAGCCGTGTCCAGTTCAGCAAGGGTCGACACCTCACCGATACCGGTACCAAACACGATGGACTGGGTTGAGCCGCTGCCGATTGTTATATCGAGTGTTTGGTTTTGGCTGAAGCCCTGAGATAGCAGATTTGTGGCCGATGTGGTCGCATCAGACGTTCCCAACAGTGCCGAGTTGGACGTACCGCCGATTGTGATGCTGTCTTCCGTGTTGGAACCCAGAACCGAGAGGTTGCCGTTGGCGTCGATGCTGGCAGTCGCACCGGTAATTCCGCCGAGAGCTGCAGTCAGTTCGGCCAGAGTTGATACTTCACCGGAACCACCATCGGTTCCGAAAGTGATTGTCTGGACGCTGCCGCTACCAACCGTGATTTGCAGTGTTTCGCCTTGCGCGAAACCCTGAGATAGAAGGTTGGTGGCTGTTGTGGTTGCATCCGTTGTGCCCAGCAATGCCGAGTTGGACGTGCCACCGACTGTGATGCTGTCTTCGTTGTTTGAGCCGACGACAGACAGGTTGCCGCTGGAATCAACGCTGGCTGTTGCGCCGGTAACGCTGCCCAGTGCTGTGTTGAGTTCGGCCAGTGTGGAAACTTGCCCGGCACCATTGCCGAATGTAATTGTCTGAAGGCTGCCGCTTCCAACAGTGAGTTCCAGTGTCTCGTTAGCCGAGAAACCCTGGGACAGAAGGTTGGTGGCAGCATTGTTGCCAGCTGACAGCCCGAGTTCTGTCAGGGTGCCGCCCGTGGAACCTGCGCCAATATCAACGTCCGTATCAGCGTCAGCCCCGGTCAGAACCAACTGGTTTGATCCATCGACTGTGGCCGTCACACCTGTGGTGCCGGTCTCGGCATTAATCGCCGACAGGATGGCAGCCTGATTCTCGGTGCCAGCGAAGGTGATTGTGGTGCCGTTGATGACCAGATCACCTGCCGTGGCAGTCAGAGCGGAGGTGTCAGCAGTGCCGGTTACAGTACCGGCAGCGTCAGGCAGCAAGGTTGCGCCCGTTCCAGCGACCGTAGCCGGTGCGTCTGCCAGAAGGGCTGCACCTGACCCGGCCACCGATGCCGCTGCATCCGCCAGAAGCGATGCACCAGTTCCGGCGAGGCTCGCAGCGACATCTGTACCGCCAGTGATGCCAGAGGCAGTCTGCAATGCCTGACGAGCGGTCGCCTGAGCTGCTTCAACCAGATCGGTAATGGCAGAAATACCATTGTCAGCTGCTTCCAGTGTCTGTGTTGCGTTACCAACAGAGTCCAGAAGACGGCTCAAATCACTTGCGCGGCTGTTCAAAGATGAAGCCGTGAAAAAGTTTGTCGGATTATCCAAAGCCGAATTCACCTTGAGGCCCGTGGAGAGGCGCTCCTGTGTCTTCGTCAATAGATCTGATGTGCTCTGCAGGGAAAGCAGGTTGCCGCGTACGGCTCTGGAGAGGGTAATATCTGACCCCATGGTAGTGTCCTTTCTTGGAACTCAACAAAAGCAGCCCGCTTCTGGGGCGCGGTGGAAAGATGCCAAGAAAGGTTCTAATGCCAAGTTAACGGGGTGCAAAAATGCCGCACTCTGGTTCTAATGCTTCACAAAATGCAACCGATAGAGTGTGTTCAGATCAGATTGTAACCCACCAGGCCGTCCCAGATGAGTTTCAGTGAAACCAGCAGCAGCGCCGTATAGACAATGCGGTAGAACGCCGTTTGGCTGACTACTTTCACCAGCCATATACCAAGCAGCGTTGAGACAAAGGCCAGAGGCATCAGTACAGCGGAGGTGGTCAGATTGGTTGTATCCAACTGACCAAGGGCAAAATAGGGGATCAGTTTTATCGCGTTCATTACTGCGAAAAACATGACCGCGGTGCCGGCGAACAGGCGTCGATCCATCTTCAGCGGCAGGGTATAAAGCTGATAGGGCGGCGAGCCGGCATGGCTGACAAAGCTGGTATAGCCGGCGGCGAACCCGGCGGCGACTGCTTTCACCGGATTTCTTGGCTGGGGCTTTCCGTCATCGCTCCAGAAAAAATATTTTGCTGTAAACAGAAGTGTAATGACGCCAAGTAAAAATCGCAGCATAGCGTCATCAACATAAAGTGCTGTCGCCCAGCCCACAGTGATCCCGGCGATGCCGGCCGGCAGCATGTCGATCAGCAACTGGCGGTCAAATACGCCCCAATATGAGCGGATCGCGACCACATCCATGACCAAAAGGATTGGCAGCATGATAGCTGCAGACTGAACCGGCGAAATGACGAGGGACATGATCGGCACGCCGAATAATGCAATTGCGCCAAGGCCGCCTTTTGAGATGCCCACAAACAGAACTGCCGGAATCGCAGCCAGGTAAAAAATCGGATCGGAAATCATTTGCCTTTCATGCCCGCAGACGAAATTGCGCGCAAGCCCTGAGATGCTGTTCAGGTTGAATTTTCACATCAATTTCAAAACTGATACGAATTGTATCAGCGCCAATGCGGACAGGACATGATGCGGTCCGGTTATGCGTGGCTGAACCGGGGACAGAATTGATAAACCAATCAGGCCAATGCCCTCCGGCAACCTGCACTTAAGCAGTGAGAAAATCGAATTAATCTGTTTTGAGTTAATTTTCATATTATAGGGTTATTGATGGTGGGTTAACTGAAATAGAGTTAAACTAAATTTTTATCAACTTTGCATGGCAGATCGATCGCAATCAGCCGGCATTTCGACATCGATCCATCCGGGTGCGTTTCCACCAAGGTTGAGTAGACAGGCGGCGGTTGCCCTCTTAGTGTCTCTGTCATATCGGACGCGCCGATACGGAGCCAATACGGGGGAGGGTTGAGCCTGTGAGCAGCCGCTATTTTGATGTCTATGACGCCTGGAAAACAGACCCGGAAGCTTTCTGGCTAGAGGCGGCGGAGGAGATCGACTGGTTCACTGCGCCCCGCACAGCTTTCGATAACACACTTGGTGTTTATGGCCACTGGTACCCTGATGCCGTGGCAAACACCTGTTATAATTGTGTTGACCGGCATGCAGATGGGGGAAGGTCCGGCCAGGCAGCGATCATCTATGACAGTGCAGTAACGAACAGCAAACGTGTCATCAGTTTTGCCGAATTGAAACAGGAAGTTTCGGCATTGGGAGCGGTTCTGCAGGAGCAGGGTGTTGCGCCAGGCGACCGTGTGGTGATCTACATGCCGATGGTTCCCGAAGCCGTGATTGCGATGCTGGCCTGCGCCCGGATTGGTGCCGTTCACTCGGTGGTGTTTGGCGGATTTGCTGCCAGCGAACTGGCAAAACGCATCAATGATTGCCAACCCAAAATCATCATCAGTGCATCTTGCGGGATCGAACCCAGCAGGATCATCGCCTATAAGCCGCTGCTCGATGAAGCCGTGGCGATGGCCGATCACAAGCCTGGCTGTTGCCTGATCCTGCAACGCGAGCAGCAGACTGCAAGCCTGATTGAGGGACGCGATCTGGATTATGACAGGGCGGTAACGGCGGCGAAAGCGCAAAACAAGACCAGCGACTGCGTCGCGCTGAAGGCGACAGATCCACTTTACATACTCTACACCTCCGGCACCACCGGCCAGCCGAAAGGTGTGGTCCGCGACAATGGCGGCCACATGGTTGCGATGAACTGGTCGATGTCGGCGATCTACGACATGGCCCCTGGTGATGTCTTCTGGGCAGCGTCGGATGTGGGCTGGGTGGTCGGGCATTCCTATATTGTCTATGCCCCGCTGCTGCGCGGCTGCACCACATTGCTGTTTGAGGGAAAGCCGGTTGGCACGCCCGATGCCGGGACATTCTGGCGCGTCATTGAAGAGCACAAGGTGGCGGCGCTGTTTACGGCTCCGACAGCATTCCGGGCCATCAAGAAGGAAGATCCGAAAGGCTTGCACCTGGAGCGTTATGACATTTCCAGCCTGCGCACCTTGTTCCTTGCCGGAGAACGCGCAGACCCGGATACGATCCAGTGGGCGCAGGATCATCTCGGTGTGCCTGTGATTGACCACTGGTGGCAGACGGAAACCGGTTGGGCGATAGCGGGTAATCCGGTTGGCCTCGGGGCGCTCCCGGTGAAGAAAGGCTCACCTTCAGTGCCGATGCCGGGCTATGATGTGCGGGTTCTGGACGATGAAGGCCATCCGGTCGAATGCGGGGTTCTGGGCAATATCGTGGTGAAGCTGCCGTTGCCTCCTTCCTGCCTGCCGACATTGTGGCACGCTGAAGAACGTTTCAGGCAGGCCTATCTGGATGATTTTCCGGGCTTTTATAAAACCGCCGATGCCGGTTTTGTCGATGAAGATGGCTACCTTTTCATCATGTCCCGAACCGACGACATCATCAATGTCGCAGGGCACAGATTGTCCACCGGCGGAATGGAAGAAGCCGTTGCCAACCATCCCGACGTTGCCGAATGCGCTGTGGTCGGCGTGAAGGACGCGTTGAAAGGCCAGTTGCCGATGGGGTTCCTGATCCTGAATTCCGGCGTCGACCGGCCAAGCGCTGACATCGAGGCGGAAGTGGTAAAACTGGTGCGGGACACAATCGGTCCGGTGGCTGCCTTCAAGAATGTGGTGACGGTCTCGCGGCTGCCGAAAACCCGGTCGGGCAAAATTCTGCGGGCGATTATGCAGAAACTTGCCGAGGGGGAGCCCTTTACCATTCCTGCGACCATTGACGACCCGGCCATCGTCGACGAAATCGCCGCCGTTCTTGCAAAAAGCTGAATGCGGACCGGCAAACCCGGTTCTTGAATTTACAAGCGGAAAACGGCATGGTCGCGCTTTGCTGTGCAGATATAGGATTTTTCATGATCTTGGATGACAAGACAGCCATCATAACCGGCGGCGCCAAAGGTATCGGGCGGGCCTGCGCCCGCCGCTTTCTGGAAATGGGTGCCTGTGTGGTCATCGCAGATGTCGATGAAAAGGCTGGCAATGCCGCCGAAAAGGCCATGTCGGAACTGGGTGATGTGCAATTTATCCTTTGTGATGTGGGAGACCGGCTGTCGGTGCGCAATCTGATGGCCGCTACGCTGGACAGGTTCAACGCTGTTGATATTCTGGTCAACAATGCCGGAATCATCCATGGCGACGATTTTCTGGATATTTCCGAAGAAGATTTCGACCGGGTGATGCGGGTCAATCTGAAAGGTGCCTTTCTGTGCGGGCAGGCAGCTGCTCGGCAGATGGTGGATCAGATTGAACAGGGCCGGGTGCCGGGTTCAATCATCAATATGTCCAGCATCAACGCACAGGTGGCGATCGCGACTCAGGTGCCATACTCGATTTCCAAAGGTGGCATTCAGCAACTGACAAAGGTGATGGCGCTATCGCTGGCTGCACACGGGATTCGCGTCAATGCGATTGGTCCAGGGTCCATCAACACCGATATACTGGCGGCCGTAAACGATGATGCCGCGGCGAAAACGCGTATCCTGTCACGAACTCCAATGGGGCGGATTGGGGAGGCGTCGGAAATCGCTTCCATCGCAGCCTTTCTGGCCTCCGATGATGCAAGTTATATCACCGGTCAAACGATTTACGCCGATGGTGGCCGGCTGGCGCTGAATTACACTGTCGAAGTGGACGAGACATAATCCGGCCACCCGGCTGGGCGCTGGATCGATATCCGCTCAACCTCCGTTTCAGGCTGCTGCGTGGCCGGGGGACCATATGTCAGTCTCCAAATTTGGAAATCTGAAAAGCGATCAACCTTGCATCAGGCGCGCTGGACCACGACACGACATCCACAGCGATTGTCCGGTCACGCTTCGGTCTAGGGTCTGTGCAGGTTCATTTGCCTATCTCATCATGCCGATTGTGAAAACAGTCGCGGCTGCCATTCAGACCGCTTGCGATTGTGCAGTGCAATATGCCATAGTGGCATTACTCAGTTTTGAAAGGCATATGCCATGACGGGAACCATCATTACCATTGCCCAGCAAAAGGGTGGCTCGGGAAAAACCACCCTGACGGCGCATATGGCTGCGGCCGCGCTGCTGTCAAAAAAAGGCGCTTCCGTTGCGCTGCTTGATATTGATCCGCAGGGCAGTCTGGGAGAATGGTTTGAAGCCCGCGAGGAAGCCCTGGGTGAACAGGGGGCCGGGTTCAGTTTCCGCACAGCCAGTGGCTGGGGCGCGCGGCGTGAAGCCCGGGCCATGGCGCGGGACCACGACTTTGTTTTTGCCGATACGCCGCCAAAATCGGACCGCGAGGCACAGCCTGCAATCGAGGCCGCATCTCTGGTTCTGGTTCCCATGCAACCCTCTCCGGTCGACCTTTGGGCCACTCAGCTGACACTCGATCTTGCCGCAAAAGAGCGGGTTCCGGCGCTGGTTGTTGTCAACCGGGTGCCGCCACGCGCAAAACTCACCGGCGAGGTTCTGGAGGTGCTGAACGGCTACGGTCCGACTGTCGCAAAGACGATGCTCGGTAACCGTACTGCCTATGCGGCGGCCATGGGAAAGGGTAGTTCTGTTCTGGAAAGCGGCAGTAACAAACTTGCCATTGAGGAAATTTGGGCCCTGTTCAAGGAAATCCAAAAAGCCTTGAAGGAATAAGCCGGAAGCCAGAAGCCAGAAGCTCCTCTTCGTTCGAAGAGGAGCGATCAAGGTGGCAGAGAGACCTACTTGCTGTCGTCGTCGCTTTTCAGGTTTTTCAACTTGGCAAAAACCGCATCGGCGTCAAGTTCTTTTTCCTCATCCGCAGCAGCTGGCATGGGCGCACCGCCGAACAGGGCGGCACCGGCTCTTTCCAAAGCGTCCAGCGAAGTGGTTTCTTCCGGAGACAACAATGTTGCGCCTTGTTCTTCCTCCGGTTTGGCCGGTGCGTCCTTGGAGGATTTGGTGACTTCCATATCCAGATCAATCTGGCTGCTCAGCCCGAGCGTTACCGGATCCATTGGCGTCAGATTGGCCGAATTCCAGTGGCTGCGGTCACGGATGGCTGCGATGGTGGGTTTGGTTGTGCCGACAAGCCGGATGATCTGGGAATCTTTCAATTCCGGATGGTTGCGCACCAGCCACAAGATGGCATTCGGCCGGTCCTGGCGGCGCGATACAGGTGTATAGCGCGGCGCGCGGCGCTTGCTTTCCGGCACGCGCACCTTTGGTGCGGACAAGACCAGCCGATAGGCCGGATCGTTCTGCGCCTTTTCAATTTCCTCGCGGGTCAGCTGGCCGGTCTGAATCGGATCCAGTCCCTTGATTCCCTGAGCGAATTCGCCATCGGCAATCGATTTTACTTCCAGCGGATGCAGCTTGCAGAACGCAGAAATCTGATCGAAAGAGAGTGCTGTATTGTCAACCAGCCAGACGGCGGTGGCTTTGGGCATCAAAAGAGTGTTGGCCATGGCATTTCCTCAGTTTTGTGATCGGTATAGCGGACAGGTTTATCCGCTCGCCGCCCCTCCCTTTCCAGGACCGGGGGCACCGCATCGAACAATCATGTTGATGGGAATTTTGCCCTGTATACGGCGGTTTTGCCTCGGGCGCAATGAGCCTGTGCCACCGGCAGCGGATTTTGTCACCCGCTGCCGGTTTCATTCCTGTTTGCCAATCATCCGGCTGCGGAGACGATCAGAACAATTTTTCCGATGTGATCGCCAGCTTCCATATGGGCATGGGCGGCGGCCGCTTCCTGCAATGCAAATGTTGCATCGATCTGTGGCATCACCCTGCCGCTGGCTATCAGTGGCCAGACTTCGCGTTCCAGTTCTTCCGCAATGCGGGTCTTCGCCTCAATCGATTGCGGCCGCAGTGTCGAGCCGGTATGTGTCAGGCGCTTGATCATGAGGCGGCGGAAATCAACTTCCGCAATCGCCCCGTTCAGAAAGGCGATCTGGACGATGCGGCCCTCAATGGCCGCAGCTTTGTAATTGCGGTCAATATAATCGCCGCCGACCATATCGAGAATGACATTGGCGCCGGAACCGCCGGTGATACTGTCAACGGCATCGACATAATCGGTGGTCTGATAATTGATCGCGTGGTCCGCACCAAGTGCCTTGCAGGCGGCGCATTTTTCGTCCGATCCGGCGGTGGCGATGACGCTCGCTCCGCGTGCCTTGGCAATCTGGATAGCGGTGGTTCCGATCCCGGAACTGCCGCCGTGAACCAGCAGGGTTTCGCCGCTTTGCAGATCGCCGCGTTTAAAGACATTGGTCCAGACGGTAAAAAATGTTTCCGGCAGGGCGGCGGCTTGCGTAAACCCCAGGCCCTGCGGAACAGGCAAGACATGGCCTTCGGCAACGGCGACATATTCGGCATAGCCACCGCCCGGACACAGCGCGCAGACCTTGTCGCCAATTGCGTAGCGGCTGGTGCCGCGGCCCAGTTTGACGATGGTGCCGGAGACTTCCAGGCCCGGCAGATCAGAGGCGCCTTTCGGGGCGGGATAGGCACCCTGGCGCTGCAGCACATCAGGCCGGTTCACGCCGGCTGCCGCGACTTTGATGAGAACTTCGCCCTCATGGGGTACTTCTATTCGCCGTTGTTCGGGTTTCAAAACTTCCGGCGGGCCGGGTTCCGAGATGGCGATGACGGTCATGATTTCCGGCAGAGCATCGGGCACAGATGATGACATTTCAGAATTCCTCGTTTTATGATGCGCCACAGTGTCAAAGCGATATCGGTGTGGTCAAGCGGGGAGAGGAATATGGCGCGTTATGATGAAGAGGGCCGCAGGATTAAAGCTCCGGTCCATGCAGTCGGCGAGGATCTGGCCGATTTGTCGGTGGAGGAATTGCAGGACCGCATTGCCGCGCTGAAACAGGAAATCGTCAGGACGGAAGAACTGATCAAGGGCAAGAGCGGCTCGATTGCCGCTGCCGAGGCGTTTTTCAAAAGTTGACTGCAGTCGGTCATCGCCGTTGTAACGCCGGTTCTGTATTCAGTTGCGGCGTCGCTTCGCGCTGCGTTGCTCCGAATCAGGGTTTGCCGCATAACAGGCAGCGCAACGAGAATTCAGGATGCAGATCATGATCGGCAAGCTTAAAGGCAGCATTGATTCCTATGGCGACGACTGGGTCATTATTGATGTCCACGGAGTCGGCTATCAGGTGCATGCTTCAACAACCACGCTCCAGGCGCTGCCGCAGGTTGGGGAGGCGGCTGTGCTGTTTATCGAAACCCATGTGCGTGAGACGGAAATCAAGCTGTTCGGATTTGCCAGCGGCACCGAGCGTGAGTGGTTTCGCCTGTTGATGACGGTGCAGGGGGTTGGTGCCAAGGTCGCGCTGGCGGTGCTCAGCACCTTGAGTGCCAGTGATCTGGCGTCGGCCATCGCCCTGCAGGACAAGGCGATGGTTTCACGGGCTCCGGGCGTCGGCCCGAAAGTGGCGCAACGTATTGTCGCCGAATTGAAAGACAAATCGCCGGCGCTGACAGGCGCGGTATCAGCCGAATTAAGTCTACAGAGCGATTTGGGAAAGGGTGTCGCCGCGGCTCCGGTTGCAGATGCCGTCTCTGCCCTGGTGAATCTGGGATATGCCCAGGCCCAGGCCAGCGCTGCGCTGGCGCGCATCGTGGCACGCGAGGGAGCGGCTGTGGATGCCCAGACTCTGATCCGGCTCGGGCTGAAGGAACTCAGTGGCGGATAGAGCTTCAGGTTGAGCGCACTGCTTTGCGTCCATCGTGCTTTGTATCTCGATCATCAAATAGTTCAGAATTGATGGAATGTGCTCTAAAAGCATTGCATGACTGATTCCTCCTCTTCAACAGACCGGGTCATCGCTCCTGATCCTCAAAACATGGACGATGCGGATTCCACCTTGCGGCCGCAGCGGCTGGCCGATTTTGTCGGTCAGGCTCAGGCGCGGTCAAACATGCAGGTGTTCATCGAGGCGGCGAAAACCCGCAATGAGCCGCTGGACCATGTGCTGTTTGTCGGACCACCCGGACTGGGCAAAACCACGCTGGCTCAGATTGTTTCCAGGGAATTGGGAGTGAATTTCCGGGCGACATCCGGCCCGGTGATCACCAAAGCCGGTGATCTGGCGGCGTTGCTGACTAATCTGGAAGAGCGCGACGTGCTGTTTATCGACGAAATCCATCGTCTCAGTCCGGCCGTGGAGGAAATTCTCTATCCGGCGATGGAGGATTTCCAACTGGATCTGATTATCGGGGAAGGGCCTGCCGCCCGTTCGGTACGGATTGATCTGGCGAAGTTTACGCTGGTTGCTGCGACGACGCGCATCGGTTTGCTGACAACACCCTTGCGCGACCGGTTCGGAATTCCGATCCGGCTGAATTTTTATACCGATGAAGAGCTGGAATATATTGTCACCCGTGGGGCGCGGCTGATGCAGGTTGCCATTTCCAAAGATGGCGCCGAGGAAATTGCCCGCCGCTCGCGCGGCACGCCGCGGATTGCTGGACGGCTGCTGCGCAGAGTGCGGGATTTTGCCATCGTGCAATCCGGCGGTGATATCACCCGGCAGGTTGCGGATGCGGCATTGCTGCAGCTGGAAGTTGATGCCGCCGGGATGGATGCGCTGGACCGGCGCTATATTGGAACCATTGCGGAAAATTTCGGCGGTGGGCCTGTCGGGATTGAGACGATCGCGGCCTCCCTGTCGGAACCGCGTGATGCAATTGAGGAAATCATCGAGCCTTATCTTATCCAGCAGGGCTATATTCAGCGCACGCCGCGCGGGCGGATGCTGACGCCAAAGGCCTTCCGGCATCTGGGCATGGCTGCGCCGCGGGAATTTGGCACACAACAGGCGGGCCTGTTTGAAGAGGGCAGATAAGTTTCTTGGCCAGCGAAATTCAAAATGAATTGAACCGTTGGAGCACCATTGATGGCACGATTGCCGACGGCGTGCATGAACGCGCAGTGCGAATTTATTTTGAGGACACAGATTTTTCCGGCGTGGTGTATCATGCCGCCTACCTGAAATTCATGGAGCGCGGGCGCAGCGATTTCATGCGCTGCCTCAAGCTCAGTCATGGCGCACTGGCGGAAAATGGCATGGCATTCGGGGTCGCCCATATGGACATCCGGTTTCGCGCCGGGGCCAGCATTGACGATCTGTTGCTTGTGCGCAGCGTAATCGTTGAGTTTTCCGGGGCACGGGCGGTGTTTCAACAATCCGTCCTGCGCGATGACATAACTCTTGTCGAGGCCAAAGTCACTGTGGCTCTGATCCGCGACGGCAGGCCACAAAGGCTGCCTGCGGACATTCAAACGCTTTTCAGAACTGTCTGCAGATCACAGTAATTTGGAACGGTGAACGGACCGGCGATGCTGTTCTTGGTCCGGTCGTTACGATAAATTAACCTTGATAAAGTCTTAATCAGCTTTGACCGGATGCGGAATCCTGTCGGAAGCGGTGCAGGCTTTTGTTGGCTTCCGGCGGTATTCGCGCCCTTATATTGACACAGTTTTTGAAGACACACGCTGGCTACGAATGCCCGACATTTGGAAGGCATCTGTTTGCCCGGTTGGAACGGCTTCTCAAGCACGCACTGAAGGAATACATAATCATGGAAGATCTTGGCCAGTCCGCGCTGAGTGCAGGGGCGAACATTTCGCTGTGGTCTCTGTTTATTCAGGCGCACCTGATCGTGAAAATTGTCATGATCGGGCTGATACTGGCATCGGTCTGGTGCTGGGCGATCATGATTGACAAAACAATCCTGTATCGCCGCGCAAAGGGCCAGATGGACAGGTTTGAACAGATTTTCTGGTCGGGCCAGTCGCTGGAAGAATTATACCGCACACTTTCGCAACGCAACAATACCGGGTCGGCAGCGCTGTTTGTCACCGCCATGCGCGAATGGAAACGCACTTATGAAGGCGGCGCACGGTCGATTGGCGGCCTGCAGATGCGTCTCGACAAGGTCATGGATGTTGCGATTGCGCAGCAGACCGAACGCTGGGAACAGCGATTGCTGATTTTGGCGACGGTCGGTTCGGCTGGCCCGTTCATCGGTCTGTTCGGTACCGTCTGGGGCATCATGACCAGTTTTCAGGCCATTGCCGCGGCGCAGACCACCAATCTGGCCGTAGTGGCACCGGGAATTGCCGAGGCGCTCCTGGCCACGGCACTTGGCCTGCTGGCAGCGATTCCAGCGGTTATCGCCTACAATAAATTCAGCAGCCAGCTAGGTCGCCTGACCACAAGGCTGGAAGGTTTTGCAGACGAATTCTCCGCCATTTTGTCGCGGCAAATGGATGAGAGGGCCTGATCGATGGGTGTCAACGTAAGTGGTGGCAGGCGATCAGGTGGGCGACGCCGGAACGGGCGTGGCCATCAGCCGCCGATGAGCGAAATCAACGTCACACCGATGGTCGATGTGATGCTGGTGCTGCTGATCATCTTCATGGTCGCAGCGCCGCTTCTGACCGTTGGTGTTCCGATTGATCTGCCGGAAACCAGGGCGCGGCAATTAAGTGGTGACACCGAACCGATCAGCATCTCGATCAATGCCGAGGGCGTTGTATTTCTTCAGGAAACTGAAATTCCGATTGACGAGATCGTCGAAAAGCTGACCGCGATTGCGAAGAACGGTTACGAGGAACGCATTTATGTGCGTGGCGACAGAAACACGGATTACGGTACAATCATGCAGTTAATGGGGACGATCAGCGCAGCCGGATTTACCCGGCTTGGCCTGGTCACCACTGAACGACAAGCGGGCAAGTAAGGCGATTTATACACTCTGATGAGAACCGGTCTGATCATTTCCAGTTTTGCCCATGTGGCCGTCCTGACCTGGGGGATGTTTGCCATGCCAGCGCCTGCGCGTCTGGAAGCACCGGATATTGACGCCCTGCCGATTGAAATTGTGCCGTTTGAAGAATTGTCACAAAAACGGGCAGGCGATCTGAAAGCCAAACCGGAAACGCCGCCGCCGGTCAAACCTGAACCGGTACCGCCGAAACCGGTAAAAACCGACAAGCCGGTGGAAAAACCGCAAGACCAGCCTGCGCCAAAGGTGGTTGAAGCAACGCCGCCACCAGCGCCAGCCCCTCCAGCGCCAGAGCCGGACCCTGTTGCTGAACCTGTTGAGCCGGAGCCTGCGCCGCCCGAACCGGTGGAAACCAAGCAGCCGGAAGTAGAGCCGGAACCTGCCAAGCAGTTGGCAAAAGCGCCGCCGCCGCGCAAAAAGCCCAAACCGCCGGCGCAGCCAACGCCTCCCAAACAGGAGGATTTCAGCAGTGACAAGATTGCTGCTCTGCTCAACAAACAGAAGCCGCAAGGCGCTGCACCGGAACCTGTACAACAGCAGCTTGGTGTCCAGGGTGGTGATAATTCAAATCAGCTCAGCCAGAATGAAATCGACTTTTTGCGCCGTCAGCTGGAAAGCTGCTGGAGTCTGCAGGCCGGTATGGAAGCGGCGGAAAGCATTGCAGTGCAGGTTCAGATGGTCCTCAATATTGACGGAAGCCTTGCCGGCGCGCCCCGGGTTATGAATTCCGGTCCGGGACTTTCGTTTCAGATCGCTGCGGAACGCGCCTTGCGTGCCGTCCAGGCCTGTGCACCCTATTCGTATATGCCACAGGAAAAATATGACACTTGGAGTGTGATCGAGTTCAACTTCGATCCTTCAAAAATGTTTCAGGGATGATGTTTATGCGCCACCAATATAAAGCCGTGATCGACTGCATTTTTGCCATGCCAATGCGGGCAATTCTGTTTGCCTTTGCACTTGCTTTTGCCTTTTCCACTTCGGCATCAGCGCAGCTCAAACTGGATATTACACGCGGTAATATCCAGCCGCTGCCGATTGCAGTTCCCAGCTTTGTCGGCGCATCGGGGCAGGCCGATCAACTCAGCCAGAATGTTTCTCAGGTGATTATCGATGATCTGGAACGATCTGCCCTGTTCCGGGCAATCGATCCTGCAACTTTTATCGACCAGACTGCGAGTCCCGATGCGGTGCCGCGCTTTCCCGACTGGCGGGTTCTGGACGCCCAGGCACTGGCAGTGGGGCGCATTACCCAGGAAGCCGATGGCCGGATCAGCGCTGAGTTCCGGCTTTGGGACGTGTTTGCCGGTAAACAGATTGCCGGCCAGCGCTTCTTTACGCAGCCCGACAATTGGCGACGCGTGGCTCATATCATTGCAGATGCTATCTATGAGCGCCTGACCGGTGAGAAAGGCTATTTTGACACACGCATCGTGTTCGTTGACGAGACCGGCCCCAAGGACAATCGCACCAAGCGTCTGGCGATCATGGATCAAGATGGCGCTTCTCTACAATATCTGACCAGTGGCGGCGAGCTGGTGCTGACACCGCGCTTCAGCCCAAGCCGTCAGGAAATCACCTACATGTCCTATGCGACAGGCAATCCGCAGGTGTTTTTGTTGAATATCGATACAGGCCAGCGCGAAGTGGTGGGCAATTTTCCCGGCATGACGTTTGCGCCGCGCTTCTCACCGGACGGTCAGCGAGTGGTGATGAGCCTGCAACAGGACGGCAACGCCAACATCTATGTCATGGATCTGCGCTCCAAGCGGACAACGCGGCTGACGAATTCGCCTTCGATCGACACATCGCCTTCCTTCTCACCGGATGGCGCGCGCATTGTGTTTGAATCGGACCGGGGCGGCTCACAACAGCTCTATGTGATGGGTGCCAATGGTGGTGAAGCAACGCGAATCAGTTTCGGTGAAGGGTCATATTCAACCCCTGTATGGTCTCCGCGTGGTGATCTGATTGCGTTTACGAAGCTCTATCAGGGACAGTTTCTGATTGGCGTGATGCAGACCGACGGTTCAGGCGAACGCATTCTGACGGCGGGATTTCACAATGAAGGACCGACCTGGGCTCCCAATGGCCGTGTTCTGATGTTCTTCCGCGAACAGCAGGGCGGAAATGCCGGGCCTGCATTGTGGTCCATTGACCTGACCGGCTATAATGAACGGAAGGTGCCGACACCGAATTTTGCTTCAGATCCCGCCTGGTCACCATTGCTGAATTAGGCCGGAAGGGGCGCGTTCGCGGATGACCGGGCAGAATGATTGATTTAACCATCTGTTTACCATGCTTGCGAACGGTGGCTTAACCATGGATAAACTAGACTGCGTTCTAACAGAAATGTTAAATTTGTCCGTAATTCAGTCGTAATCTGAATGAAGACAGGCGGAATGGCACAGTTTGAGGGTCCGGACGGATGAGTCGTCCTGAACTGACAAACGATTTTGAATTTAGGAGTTACCGGACATGTTCGCACAACAAGTGCTTCGTCCAATGGCACACACAATCCGTGCCAGCGTCGCAGTCAAAATGTTGGCTGTATTATTACTTGGCCTTGCCGTTGCAGGCTGTGCTGGAAAAAAATATGATGTGAATGCTTCCGGTGGGGCAAATGCAACACCTGGATCGGCGCAGGACTTTGCTGTCAATGTGGGGGACCGCGTGTTCTTTGAAACGGACAGCACTGATCTGACCGCCCGTGCCAGAACCACTCTGGATTTGCAGTCACAGTGGCTGGCAAGATATCCAACCTACAATTTCGTAGTTGAAGGTCACGCCGATGAACGCGGCACCAGGGAATACAATATTGCCCTTGGCGCACGGCGTGCCGCTGCGGTGCGTGCTTATCTGATTGCCCGCGGCGTGAATTCCGGCCGGATGAGTACAATTTCCTACGGCAAGGAGCGCCCCGTTGCCGTGTGTAACGATATTTCCTGCTGGTCTCAGAACCGCCGTTCAGTGACATCGCTGAAAGGCGCCGGCAGCTAGCCGGTCGCAGGCAAATGATGAAGGCCCGAACCTTGGTTCGGGCCTTTTTTTTGGCTAGGGTCTGGACTCAGTTGGGAGGTTGAATTGGTGAGTTTGATTTTGGTCAGAGTTAGGAGCGAAGGCGCAGGAAACCGTTTGGTTTTCAAGCCTTTGCGACGACATCCTGGCCAAAAGCAAGCTCATCGCAAAAGGACGCTGCCAGGAAAGCCCAACTGTTGTTTCACAGATTTTGGAAAGGCAACCAGCCTTACCTGCAATCCGTTCATAGCATTTGGGCTTTTCTGGCAGCGCCAATTCAATCTCCTAACTGAGTTCAGACCCTAATTGCCGCGTTGTCGCCGTCTTAATATTGTCGTAGTTGGGGGGCGAAACTTATGCCCACTGACCGCCTTTTCCAGGATTTAAAAGATGCCACTGGTAGCAAAACCCCTTTCCGTTCTTACGACGATGGCGCTGCTTGTTCTGTTTGCCCTGCCGGTAGCTGCGCAAAGCTCCAGGGATATGGCAGAGCTGTCCATGCGTGTGGACCGTCTTGAGGCACAAATTCGCGACCTGACTGGCCAGATTGAGAGGCTGACATATTCGCTTCAGAACGGCTCGTCTGGCGCTGTTGGCGGCGCTCAGCCACAAAACCAGACACGTGATGCTGTGCCCAGCCCCTCCGCACCGCTGGGTTCGGCAGTGCAACCGCAATCCAATTCCGGCCTTGGAGCACCACCGCGGAATCTCGGGACATTGTCTACCGCAGAGGGCGCTCCACTCGATCTGTCCGCTCTGATCGGCGCGACTGGCGGGCTTGGCGTTGAGCCTGTGCCGCCATCGTCCACACAAGGCGCACCGGCAACGGGTGCGTCGTTCGGAAATTCGCCGCGCGATGAATATGAACTTGCCTATGGCTATATTCTGCGCGGCGACTATGAGACGGCGGAAGCTTCTTTGCGGCAGTTCCTGATTGACAATCCCTCCGATCCGCTTGCCAGTGATGCTCGTTTCTGGCTTGGCGAAAGCCTGTTCGTGCGCGGCAATTACCGGGGCGCTGCAAATGAATTTCTCGAAGCCTATTCCAAATTTCCGGGCAGTGCGAAAGCACCTGACAGCCTCCTGAAACTTGGGATGTCGTTGCGTGAGCTGGGGGAAAAGGAAGCCGCCTGTGCCACCTTCGCTGAACTGGTGCGCAAATATCCAGCGGCCTCAACACCGGTGAAGGAACGTGTGCGGGATGAGCGAAGATCGGCCAGATGCATCTGAGGGAAGAGTTTCCCGACACTTTGCTTTCCGCATTCTCTGACTTTGTGCCGTGTCTGACGCTGCTGGACTGGCACCAGCGCGTCGCTGTGGCGGTTTCGGGCGGTGGCGACAGTATGGCTTTGCTGGCGAGTGTCCTTGAGGCCCGGCGGGTCAATGCCGTCTCGCAGCCTCTTCAGGTTTTGACCGTGGATCACAAATTGCGGGCCGCCTCGGCAGATGAAGCAGCTGGTGTGGCCAGTTTCTGCGCGCAACATAACGCAGGCCACACGATTCTGACCTGGACTGGCGACAGGCCGGCCTCCGGGATTGCCGAACGGGCCCGCATCATCCGCCGTGATTTGCTGCTGGCGGAATGCAGCAGACTGGGGATCCGGCAATTGCTGCTCGCGCATACAATGGATGATGTCGCTGAGACGCTTTTGATGCGTGTCCGGCGCGGCGGTCTGCGTGGCCATGCCTCCATCGCACCGCAGACCCGGTATTCGCAGATCAGAGTGCTGCGACCGTTTTTGTCGTTGCGCCGGGATGTCCTGCGCAAAGCGCTTGCTGACGCCGGCATCAGTTGGGTCGAGGACCCGAGCAACAGCAATTTGCGCTTCGAGCGGCCGCGGGTGCGCAGGACGCTGCAGATGTTGGATGAAGGAAGCTTCACCACAGAGCGAATCGTCGCCTATGCCGCCTTGATGGGCCGCTGGCGCACAATCATGGCGCGGCAAATAGCGGTGACGATTGAATCAGGATGCCGGCTGGATGGTGCGGATGTGCAACTGCAATCGCGGTCCCTGCGCTGCATTCCCAGATTAATTGCCGTGGAAACCCTGCGGGAGTTGGTCCGGTTTACCGGAGGCGATGCCTATATGATTGATTTTGCCCAGGCGACACAGGCGGTTGACAGAATTTTGAACACTGCAGGCAGTGTCAGGAGCTTTTCTGCCGGACGCTGTGTTATGTCCCGTGGATCAGACGGGGTCTGGACCTTGTCACGGGCGCTTCGTGATCTGCCGACAGTGTCGATTGCCGCAGGGCAGACACTCTGCTGGGATGGCAGGTTTGTCATCAAATTGTCCGAATCTGCGGATGAACCGGGCGAAATCCGACCGCACCGGACTGTGCCGGTTGGTTGCCCCGAGCATTTGCCATATGCGGTGAATTTCCGGCCACGCGTGCTGGACGGACCGGTTGCATGTACGGACGAGCCTGTTTTCGCGGCCCTTTCGGCACTTGTGCAGGCCTGATCGATATATGGCTGAGGTGCTCAAAACTGTTCAAACAGCCGGGAAAAGCATCGTTTTGCCCGATTTTGCATTCACCTTATCGAAAGAAAGCTGATTTCTTGCCGGAATGCGCCTTGGCATATGCCACCCATCTCCCTATTTTGTTGGCAGAGACAACTCCAGTCGCGCGTTTTAGAGCCGCTTCAACGGCCAAAGCAACTTTTAAGGACATAGAATGAACGGAAACTTCCGCAATTTTGCGCTTTGGATCATTATCGGCCTGCTGCTGATCGCGCTGTTTAACCTGTTTCAAAATCCAGGTCAGCAAAATCGCGGTGACTCGGTGCCGTACTCACAGTTCATCAGTGAAGTGGAGCAGGGGTCCGTGCGTAGTGTCACTATTGCAGGCTCTGAAATCAGTGGCGTTTACAACAATAATGGCCGTTTTCTGACCCGTGCGCCGGACAATGCCGACTTTGTCGACAAGCTGACCGAGCGTGGCGTAGCCGTAACGGCAGAGCCGCCGAACACTGAAGGCTTCAGCCTGATCGGCCTGCTGATCTCCTGGCTACCGATGATCCTCATTCTCGGTGTGTGGATATTCTTCATGCGCCAGATGCAGGGCGGTGGCCGTGGTGGAGCAATGGGTTTTGGCAAATCGAAAGCGAAACTTCTGACCGAAGAACATGGCCGAGTGACCTTTGACGATGTTGCCGGTGTGGACGAAGCCAAGGAAGATCTGGAAGAAATCGTCGAATTTCTGCGCGAACCGCAGAAGTTCCAGCGGCTCGGCGGACGCATTCCGCGCGGCGTGCTGCTGGTTGGACCTCCGGGCACCGGTAAAACCTTGCTGGCGCGGTCTGTTGCCGGGGAAGCCAACGTGCCGTTCTTCACGATTTCCGGATCTGACTTTGTGGAAATGTTTGTCGGCGTGGGTGCAAGCCGTGTGCGCGACATGTTCGAGCAGGCCAAGAAAAGTGCGCCCTGCATCATCTTCATCGATGAGATTGACGCTGTGGGACGGCACCGCGGTGCCGGTCTTGGTGGCGGCAATGACGAGCGCGAGCAGACGCTGAACCAGCTGCTGGTGGAAATGGACGGCTTTGAAGCCAATGAAGGCGTGATCATCATTGCTGCCACCAACCGGCCTGACGTGCTTGATCCTGCGCTGCTGCGCCCGGGCCGTTTTGACCGCGAAGTGGTGGTGCCGAATCCTGACGTGACGGGCCGAGAAAAAATCCTGAAGGTGCATGTGCGCAACGTGCCGCTGGCACCGGATGTCAATTTGAAAACGGTTGCGCGTGGAACACCGGGCTTTTCCGGAGCGGATCTGATGAACCTCGTCAACGAGTCTGCCTTGCTGGCGGCACGGCGCTCCAAGCGCATCGTCACCATGAATGAGTTTGAAGATGCCAAGGACAAAGTG
This sequence comes from Pararhizobium sp. IMCC3301, assembly GCF_030758315.1. Lineage (NCBI taxonomy): Bacteria > Pseudomonadati > Pseudomonadota > Alphaproteobacteria > Hyphomicrobiales > Rhizobiaceae > Pararhizobium > Pararhizobium sp. IMCC3301. Next base: position 1,397,340 of record NZ_CP132336.1, on the reverse strand, counting down.
ATGATGGGCGCGGAACGACGTACCCTGGTGATGACTGAAGACGAGAAAAAACTCACGGCCTATCATGAAGCGGGCCATGCCATCGTGGCGATGAATGTGGCGAAGACTGATCCTGTTCACAAGGCAACTATCATTCCGCGCGGACGGGCGCTCGGTATGGTCATGCAATTGCCTGAGCGCGACCAGATTTCCATGAGCCTGACTGAAATGACGAGCCGTTTGGCTATCATGATGGGTGGCCGGGTTGCTGAAGAGCAGACCTTTGGCCCGGAGAATGTTACCTCCGGTGCATCTTCCGATATCGAGCAGGCCACACGACTGGCGCGTGCCATGGTGACCCGCTGGGGCTTTTCCGACAAGCTCGGCAAGGTTGCCTATGGCGACAATCAGGAAGAGGTTTTCCTGGGACATTCTGTGGCCCGGACCCAGAATGTATCGGAGGACACAGCGCAGATTATTGATGCGGAAGTGCGCCGGATTGTCGAAGATGGCTTTGATGAGGCGGAGAAAATTCTGACCGACAAGAAGAATGATCTTGAAATGCTGGCTCAGGCGTTGCTGGAATATGAAACTCTCAGCGGTGAGGAAATCAAGGAATTGCTGAAGGGTAATCCGCCGGTGCGTGAGGATGATGATACTCCATCGACACCACGTGGTTCGGCCGTGCCGAATGCAGGGGCGCCCAAGTCAAAGCCCTCCGAGCCGGACCCCGGCATGGAGCCACAACCGTCCTGACATGTGTCAAATGAATCAAAACCCGGCCTTTGTGCCGGGTTTTTTATTGCCTGCCGTTGCCGCGGCACCCCGAAACCTTTGCGCGTTTTGCATTTAAGCCGGATTTCGTTCCAACGCTCTGCTGATATGACAGGGCCATGGACACATGGCCTGACGCGGAAATTCAGGATCTGAATTCCGCATTGAGTGAACCGGCTTTCCTGCATTTAAAAATTCGGTACTGACAGCCAAATTGTCGGCAAAACAGATGAAAATTTCTACGGCCGGGAAGCTGGTGCGGCATTCTTATCACAGTGAAAATAATTTAATTGTTCAGAGCTTTATCGCAATTGATAGTTGATGAGAATTCATGCAACTTTAAATTTGAAGATGGTCATACGAAGAGTGTCTATCGGTTGCGCATAATCAGATTTGGATCTTTTTATTGTGTGAACTTTGATCTTTGAAAATGTAACTTTTGCATGGGAAATAACGAGAATGCTTTTCAAGAAAATATGTTTTGCGGGAACAGCGCTGATATTCTCAAGCGGTATGGCAATAGGCGCGGATTTCGCCCAGCCAGTGTATATTGAACCATTTGAGCCCGCACCGCTTCCGCCTGCCGGATTTTACGCCAGCCTTCATGCCGGCTATGTGATGCCGGAAGATGTAGATGGCGAGATCGAGCTTGGCGGCACGACCGGTATTGATGTCGAAGTTGAAGATGGCTACCGCATCGGTGGTTCGGTTGGCTATGATTTCAACAGCATGATCGGCGTTGAGGCAGAGGTCAGCTATTCTGCCACTGATGTTGATTCAATTTCCGGAGGAGGCGTTACTTTCAATACGAGTGGCGATGCCCGCATTCTGACCCTCATGGGTAATGTGATCGTTGGTAATCAATATGATCGCTGGCGCCCATATGTGGGTATTGGCGCAGGTGCGGCTCACGTAAATATTGATGTTACAGTACCTGTGATCGATGATCTCGACGACAGCGATTGGGCTTTTGCGGCCCAGGCCATGGCCGGAGTGGATTTCAGCTTGACTGATACTGTGTCACTGGGTGCCAGATATCGATATATCCATATCGGTTCAACCGATTATACGGATGGTGGCGATGATCCTGTTTCCATTGATTCATTCGGCACTCACAATATTGAAGCGGTGCTGAAGGTTAAATTTGGCGAATATTGAGACACGGCTTTTCTTCGAACAGGCAAGTTTGAGCCGCTTTCGAAAAAGATCTGTAAAATTGAAAAACCCGGCCTTGTGCCGGGTTTTTTATTGCATGGGATTGTGGTTTTTATCACCAGATAGGTTTGCGCTACATGCTCATCTGGCCACGGCAGAAAGGTCGTGCTACCGGCAAGACCAGCGTATAAGGGCGGGTTGCCGTGCCAAACATTCGTTCCATCATCATCGATACAGATCCGGGGCAGGATGACGCTCTGGCGATCCTGCTGGCGCTGGCAAGCCCGGAACTGAATGTGTTGGGCATTGTCGCAGTTGCCGGCAATGTGCCGCTTGCGCTGACGACCCGCAATATCCGTATAGTTTGTGAGCTGGCGGGGCGGCAGGACGTCCCGGTCTATGCCGGTGCTGACCGGCCGCTGAAGCGGGCGCTGGTAACGGCGGAACATGTCCATGGCAAGACCGGACTTGACGGGGTCGAGCTGCCGGAACCGACCATGGCGCTGCAGCGCCAGCGTGGCGCGGATTTCATTGTCGAGACGGTCATGAAACAACCGGAAGCCAGTGTCACGCTTTGCACGCTGGGACCTTTGACGAATGTCGCCATGGCGCTGCAGAAAGAACCGCGCATCGCCGCACGCCTGAAAGGTCTTGTGATGATTGGGGGAGGGTTTTTTGAAGGTGGCAACATCACTCCGGCGGCGGAATTCAATATTTTTGTCGATCCGGAAGCAGCTGCGATTGTGCTGGAGAGCGGTATTGCCACCACAATGATCCCGCTTGACTGTACCCATCAGGCACTGACCAGCGGCACGCGAATTGGCGGTTTTCGAACTCTTCGGTCCCGGGTCGGTGATGCCTGTGCCGGCTGGATGGAGTTCTTTGAACGCTTCGATGAGGATAAATACGGCACGGATGGCGGTCCTCTGCATGATCCGAATGTCATTGCCTATCTGCTGGAACCGGAAATCTATGCCTCCCGTTTCATCAATGTCACGGTGGAAACCGGGTCGGAACTGACACTGGGAATGACTGTCGCAGACTGGTGGCAGGTGTCCGCCCGACCGCCGAATGTCACCTATGTCCGTAATCTTGATGATGATGCATTTTACCGGTTGCTGCTGCAGCGCATTGCCCGGCTTTGAGGTGGCGTGACTTCGACGGGCGGACGCTGGATCTGGGTGAATGAGCTGCCATTGCCGCATTGCTGCCATGCTGGTCGGCAACCGTGTCATACGGCCTGCCCCATCAAGCAGAGTGTTTCTTTGTAATGAATTGTGTCTCCCCTGATCTCTTTGTTGGCCTTTATAACCCTGACAAATGACGCATGGGGCAAGGCTATTCAGTCTTTCTTGAGGCATTGGTAGTAAAGCTCTTAGTTGAACAGAATTTGAGGATAATCGCATGGGCGGTCGTTATTTTGGCACGGATGGCATTCGGGGCAAATCCAACAGTTTTCCGATGACCCCGGATATTGCCATGAAGGTTGGAATGGCTGCCGGCCTGACCTTTATGCGCGGCGACCATCGCCATCGGGTGGTGATCGGCAAGGATACAAGGTTATCCGGCTACATGATCGAGACCGCGCTGGTGGCCGGTTTTACCTCTGTCGGCATGGATGTGTTCCTGACCGGTCCAGTGCCAACTCCGGCGGTCGCACTGCTGACACGCTCGTTGCGGGCGGATATCGGTGTGATGATTTCCGCCAGCCACAACCCCTATTACGATAATGGCATCAAGCTGTTCGGCCCTGACGGCTACAAGCTGTCGGATGAAAAAGAGCAGGAAATCGAAGCCCTTCTGGACGCAGATCTTTCCGGAAGTCTGGCGATGCCCGATGAATTGGGCCGCGCCAAACGGGTGGACGGAGTGCTGGACCGCTATATCGAAACCGCCAAGCGAACTCTGCCGCGCAGCATGACGCTTGATGGGCTGCGGATCGTGGTTGATGGGGCCAATGGTGCCGCCTATAAAGCCGCTCCCGAAGCCCTGTGGGAACTGGGCGCAGAAGTTGTGCGCATTGGTGTCGAGCCGGACGGGTTCAACATCAATCGCGGCTGTGGGTCCACCGCGCCGCAATTGCTGATCGACAAGGTGCGTGAAGTGCGTGCCGATGTGGGGATTGCCCTGGATGGCGATGCCGACCGCGTGCTGATTGTCGATGAAAAAGGTGCCATTATCGATGGTGACCAGCTGATGGCAGTGGTCGCGGAATCCTGGAAAGAGCAAAACCGCCTGTCCGAGCCGGGCATTGTTGCCACCGTCATGTCGAACCTGGGTCTTGAGCGCTATCTGGCGTCACAGGATCTGACGCTGGCGCGCACCAATGTTGGTGACCGCTATGTGGTCGAACATATGCGTGCCCATGGCTACAATGTCGGTGGCGAGCAATCCGGTCACATGGTGTTATCGGATTATTCGACAACGGGCGATGGTCTGATCGCGGCATTGCAGATTTTGGCGGTGGTGCAGCAGAAGGGACAGCCGGTCAGTGAGGTCTGCCATCGGTTTGATCCGGTGCCGCAAGTACTGAAAAACGTGCGTTTTTCCGGACAATCGCCGCTCGACCGATCGGATGTTAAAGGTGCAATTCTGGATGCGGAAGCCTTGCTCGGCAAGAGCGGGCGGTTGCTGATCCGACCTTCCGGAACCGAACCGGTGATCCGGGTGATGGCGGAATCGGATGATTCAAGCCAAGTGACCAAAGTTGTCGATCAACTGGTTGATCTGATCTCGCATCCAGCGCCCTGAATGGCACACCATTCTTGAACCGTGTGTTCAGGGCATGGGCTGCACAACCGGTCTGCTGCGGCGTTCGGTGATGAAAATGCCGCCCAGAACCAGCGCCAGCCCGAGCCAGTCGCTCCATTGCAGCGATTCACCAAGCAGCATGACTCCGACCATCACCGCAAACACCGGCACCAGATAATTCGACAGCGCCAGAAACGAGGCGCCGGCTTCTTTCAGCAGGACAAACAGCAGGATTGTTGCAAAGGCTGTCGGAAAGATACCGAGTGTCAGAACAGCGACAAGGCTGGCCGGACTGGCCTGGTCGAGCCCCTCTGGCGACAGGATCATTGCCAGCGGCAGCGCTATGATGGCGCCGACCAGTAAAACCCCCGCGGATTTTGAAGCATTCGTCATATCAGGCATCAACCGGGCGGTGGTGCCGTTCAGCGCGTAGCACATCGCCGCGCCGGTAACGCCCAAAAGCGCCCAGAATTGAAGCGGGCCGTTGTCAAGCGCCAGACTGCCACCGACTCCGACCAGAATCGAAACGCCGATAAAACCCACCAGAAATCCGGCTGCCTTGCGCCGGGTCAATTGCTCATCGGCGAGCAAAAAATGCGCCAGAACGATAACTCCCAGCGGCACCGCTGCCATCAGAATTCCCGCCACACCGGAAGGGATATGCCTGACGCCCCAGGAAATCAGGGTGAAGGGCAGCACGGTGCCCAAAACAGCGAGCCAGAGAAACCACAGCCAATGCTGCAGCCTGCTGCTCAACCGATCGCGGCGATAGGCCAGATAGGCGAGCATCAGAACCGCGCCGATGCTGATTCGCAATGCAACAACCCACAGCGGGGAGATGGTTTCTACAGCGATTTTACTCGACGCAAACGAGGTGCCCCAAAGCACGACCAGCAGAGCCAGAATGTACCAGTGCCTGGGCATACGGGCTGTCAGAGCAACGACGGGCGGTGCGCGCATATTCCATTCCTGTATTTACTTATTATTAACCTTAAGTAAGCGTAAAGTTAATACATAAAATTATCTAATTAAGCACTTCTTAACCTTAACGAGTGAATATCGTTTCAGCTTTATATAACGATTTCATTGGGCAAGCTTTCTGGAGTGAGTATTGACATGATTACCACAGGCAACAGGGTTGTTAAAACATTCGCCGCAATTGCGGCGGTTACGACCATTCTGGCAGGGCCAGCCTTCGCGGCGGATCCGCAGCAATATTTTTATGATGAACCGGTCTATGACAAAGCCGGTGCCTGGTATCTGCGAGGCGACATCGGCTATGTCGTCACCAATGATTACGAAGTCACCTATAGCGGTTCGGCCGGCTCTCAAGAATTCCTTAATGAGGATTTCGACGATACCTGGCTGATTGGTGTTGGTATCGGTTACAAGTTCAACAGCTTCTTCCGCGCCGATCTGACGCTGGATTACCGCGCAACCTGGGAATTTGAGGCCAACACGGTCTGTATCGGGACCTGTGCGACGACCTATAATGAGGAATTTGGTTCCGCATCAATGACCGCCTTGCTGGCCAATATCTATCTGGATTGGGAAAACAGCTCTTCCTTCACGCCTTATGTCGGCGGTGGACTTGGCGTTGCCTACGTCAATCTGGGCAAGCATTTTGCACGAAATGTGAACGGGTCCTATTCCGGATTTGACGGCAATGGCAACTGGAATTTCGCCGCCGCAGCGACGGCCGGTGTGACCTTTGATGTGACCAAGAATTTCTCGATCGATGCCAATTACCGCTATCTCTGGGTTGGAGATGTCGAAAGCGGCGAATCGAACACACCGGGATTGACTGGCACGCTGACGTATAATGACATGGATCTGCATGAAATACGCCTTGGCGGACGCTACACCTTCTATTGAACGATCCCGCCAGACAAAGAGTTTGGCTTCAGCCTAAGCTGATCTGACTACCCAAACCCGCAGCAACGCCAAATTGGTCTTGCTGCGGGTTTTGCGTTTGTGGTTCCGTAGACCAGATTTCAGCTTGCAGAATTCCGCGCTTTCCCTTAATGCCGCAGGTGGGCCACCTCTCCCCACCGAGAGGCTATCTATCTGAGAGGGTAGCATGACACATGCAGATACTGGCCATTCGGCCGGGTTGCGCACACCTGACGTGCGTCCAGAAAACCCCCATTTTTCCTCCGGACCTTGCGCGAAACGACCTGACTGGTCGCTGAACGTGCTGTCTGATGCCGCGCTGGGGCGCTCGCACCGGGCCAAAATCGGCAAGGCCAAGCTGAAGCGGGCAATCGATCTGACCCGCGAGGTGCTGCAGGTGCCCGATGATTATCTCATCGGCATTGTGCCGGCCTCCGATACTGGCGCCTTTGAAATGGCGATGTGGTCGCTGCTGGGCGCACGCGGCGTCGATCTGCTGGCCTGGGAAAGCTTCGGCTCGGGCTGGGTGACAGATGCGGTCAAACAGCTCAAGCTCGACAATCAGCGCACACTGACTGCGGATTACGGCGCGCTTCCGGATCTGGCTTCGGTAAATTTCGCCAATGATGTGGTGTTCACCTGGAACGGCACAACATCGGGTGTCAGGGTGCCTGATGGCGCCTGGATTGCCTCCGACCGCGAGGGCCTGACCCTGTGCGATGCAACCTCTGCCGCCTTCGCTCAGGATCTGGCCTGGGACAAGCTCGATGTCGTAACCTATTCCTGGCAGAAAGTGCTGGGCGGGGAAGCGGCCCACGGCATGCTTATCCTGTCGCCACGCGCGGTAGAACGGCTGGAAAGCTATACGCCGTCCTGGCCGCTACCGAAGATTTTCCGTCTTACCAAGGGCGGCAAGCTGATCCGTGATATTTTCGACGGAGCAACCATCAACACGCCCTCCATGCTGTGTGTCGAAGACTATCTGGACGCGCTGGAATGGGCTCAGTCTGTTGGCGGACTGGACGGTCTGAAAGGCCGGGCGGATGCCAATGCCGGGGCTATCGCCGAATGGGTAGCCGCTACGCCCTGGGTGGATTTTCTGGCGCTCGATCCGGCGACGCGCTCCAATACATCAGTGTGCCTGAAAATCACCGATTCGGCTGTCACGGCCTTGTCCGACAGCGAGCAGGCGGCGTTTGCCAAAGCCATGGTGTCGGCCCTGGAAAAGCAAGGCGTTGCGTTTGATATCGGCGCTTATCGCGATGCTCCTCCGGGATTGCGCATCTGGGCCGGTGCGACGGTTGAGCATTCCGACATAGCGGCGCTTCTGCCGTGGCTGGATTGGGCATTTGCTGCCAGCAAAGCCGAACTGTCACAAGCCGCCTGAACCAACACTTTTCTGTTTTTTGGCCCGGTGCCCGCTGATGCGCACCGTTGATGCCTTCTGGAGACGAATATGACCAAGACAATGCCACGCGTTCTGATTTCCGATAAACTGTCGGCCACCGCTGTCCAGATTTTCAAGGATCGGGGCCTTGATGTCGATTTCCAGCCCGACCTTGGCAAGGACAAGGACAAGCTTGCCGCGATCATCGGCAATTACGAAGGGCTTGCGATCCGCTCTGCAACCAAGGTGACCGAAAAGATCATCGCTGCTGCCGGCAATCTGAAAGTCATCGGCCGCGCCGGTATCGGCGTCGACAATGTCGATATCGCTGCTGCCACGCAAAAGGGTATCATTGTGATGAATACGCCTTTCGGCAATTCCATCACCACCGCTGAACATGCCATTGCGATGATGTTTGCCGTGGCCCGTCAATTGCCTGAAGCCAATGCCTCGACCCAGGCAGGCAAGTGGGAAAAATCGAAATTCATGGGCGTTGAGCTGACGGCAAAAACCCTTGGTGTGATCGGCTGCGGAAATATCGGTTCAATTGCTGCGGATCGCGGCATCGGGCTGAAAATGCGGGTCATCGCATTTGATCCGTTCCTGTCGCCGGAACGCGCAATGGAACTGGGCGTGGAAAAAGTTGAACTGGATGAGTTGCTGAAGCGGGCGGATTTCATCACCCTGCACACGCCGCTGACCGACAAGACCCGCAACATCATCAATGCAGATGCCATTGCAAAAATGAAAAAGGGTGTGCGCATTATCAATTGCGCCCGCGGCGGACTGATTGATGAAGACGCTTTGGCAGCGGGTCTGAAATCGGGACAAGTCGGCGGTGCGGGCATTGATGTGTTTGCCACCGAACCTGCCAAGGACAGTGTGCTGTTTGATCTGCCGAATGTGGTGTGTACGCCACATCTGGGCGCGTCGACGACTGAGGCACAGGAAAATGTTGCCATTCAGGTGGCAGAACAAATGTCGGATTATTTGCTCAAGGGCGCTGTCACAAACGCCCTCAACATGCCCTCGATTTCGGCGGAAGAAGCGCCGCGTCTGACGCCTTTCGTCAAACTGGCGGAACTGCTGGGCTCGTTTGCCGGCCAACTCACCGAAACCGGGATTTCAGGTATTCGCCTCGAATATGAAGGCGATGTGGCGGAGATGAATGTGCGGGCACTGACGGCGGCAGCACTGACCGGGGTGCTGCAGCCGCAATTGCAGACCGTCAATATGGTTTCGGCACCGGCGATCGCCAAGGAACGCGGCATCCGGGTGGAAGAAGTGCGCCGCGCGCAGGAAGGCGTTTATGAAAACTATATCCGCCTGACGGTGATCACCGAGCGTCAGGAACGGTCCGTGGCCGGCACCGTGTTTGCCGATGGCAAGCCGCGTATCATTCAGATCAAAGGCATCAATATGGAGGCTGAACTGAAGCCGCGCATGCTGTATGTCACCAATAATGACAAGCCCGGCTTCATTGGCAAGATCGGAACCGTGCTCGGCGAGGCGGGTGTCAATATTGCCCATATGCAATTCGGCCGGGATTCAGAAGGCGGCAATGCCATTGCGCTGGTTGCGATCGATCAGGAGGTCAGCAAGGCGGCTATGGCCACCATCAATGCACTGGAGAATGTCCAGCAGGTCAAGCCGCTGAATTTCACGCTTTGACGGCATCGCCCCGGTAGCGCAGATTGACTGCATTGCCGGGGCGCAATATGCAACATGCAATTGCCTGAGCATTCATGGGGGGACTAATGAACGCTGCAGATACAGCCTGGATTCTAATGAGCACGGCCCTGGTCCTGCTCATGACATTGCCGGGCCTGGCGCTGTTTTACGGCGGCCTGGTTCAATCGAGAAACATCCTGTCGGTGCTGATGCAATGTATGGCGATTGCCTGCCTTGCCTCGGTACTCTGGCTGGCGGTGGCGTATTCTCTGGCCTTTGCAGAGGGCTCCAGCTGGCTTGGGGGGCTGCAGAAGGCGTTCCTCACCGGGATTGGCCGGGATACTGTGTTTCCCGGAACCGGACTGCCGGAAACTGTTTTCTTCAGCTTTCAGATGACCTTTGCCGTGATCACGCCAGCGCTGATGGTCGGTGCCTTTGTCGAGCGCATCAAGTTTTCCGCCGTCTTGCTGATCAGCGCAGCTTGGCTGCTGCTCGTCTATGCGCCGGTGGTGCACTGGGTCTGGGGTGGCGGCTGGCTGGCTGATCTGGGTGTCATGGATTTTGCCGGTGGCATTGTGGTTCATGTTACAGCCGGCTCGTCGGCAGCAGTGATTGCCGTCATTCTGGGTGCACGCGGCGGTTTTCCGAAAACCGTTCAGCCGCCTCATGCGCCATGGATGGTGATGGTTGGAGCGGCCCTGTTGTGGGTCGGCTGGTACGGCTTCAACGCAGGCAGTGCGCTGGGCGCAAATGCGGATGCCGGCATGGCCCTGCTGGTGACGCATATGTCTGCTGCAACGGCATCACTGGTCTGGATCGTGATTGAATGGATACGGTTCGGCAAACCATCCCTTGTCGGTATGGTGACAGGTACAATCGCCGGGCTTGCCACCGTCACGCCGGCATCCGGATTTGTCGGTCCGATGGCGGGTGTGTTACTGGGGCTTGTCGGCGGCGTGGTATGTTATATCGCTGTGGATCTGGTGAAGCACAGGTGGAAGATTGATGACTCGCTGGATGTTCTTGCCGTCCATGGTGTGGGCGGTGCGCTGGGCAGCCTGCTGGTGGCGTTTCTGGCCGGACTGCCGGGCGGCACCGGCCTTGGGGAAGCCAGTGCAGGCAGCCAGTTCGGCGTCCAGCTGCTGGGCGTTGGATCAGTGCTTGTCTGGTCGGTTATTGCGACTATCATCATTGTTTTGATCGTCAGGGCACTGGTAGGTCTGCGGGTCAACAAGGACGAAGAGATCGAAGGGCTTGATTTTTCCACCCATGGCGAAAGTGGATACAGGTTCTGAAGGCACAAGATCAGGAGTTTTTATGAAGTATGTCATTGCTATCATTCAGCCGCACAGGTTGGATCCTGTGCGTGAAGCGCTTTCGGAAATCGGGGTCAGCGGTCTGACCGTGACCGAGGTCAAGGGCTATGGACGTCAAAAGGGTCATACCGAGATCTATCGCGGTGCGGAATATGCGGTGCATTATCTGCCCAAGGTGAAGCTTGAGATTGCCGTGTCTGACGTGCACTGCGAGCGGGTCATGGAAGTGCTGGCCAATGAAGCGCGCACCGGCAATATTGGCGATGGCAAGATTTTTGTGCTGCCGCTGGAAAGCGCCTTGCGTATCCGCACCGGAGAAACCGGAGACAATGCGGTTTAAAAGATCGTCCGGTGCGGTTAAACCGCATCAGGCAGTAGTTTTCGTGGCGGCATTTCTCAATCCGGCCACATAAGTTGCAATGTCGTGCGGGTTGATTGCAGCCCGGCGGATCAAATCGTCAAAGTGACGAGTAAGGGCACGAATGTGCTCCGTGCTGTTGATCACCACATACATGTCGCCAATGTAAATCGCCGCCCGTTTCGGACCAAACACCGTATAGGGTGCCGAATATGCCATTCTCTGATCAAACAGAAACAGCCGGAAGGTGGGATAAAGCTCCTGCGCCAGTGTCTCGATCCGGAGCAATTGTTCCTCGCGGTCAAATTCGGTGAGATCAGCCCACATGCCGGTTCCCTGGGCCAGCGCCTCGAGGCGCTGAAATGGCATGCAGGCCTCCATATCGGTTTCCGGCATGCGGTTGTAATTCAGCCGGTTGATGGATTCCTTCAGCTGTTCGGCAATGCTCGGACCGGGGCGCATTCCCGAATACATCGCAATGGTCGCCGGAGTGCGTAGCACGTCGGGTATGGTGGCCGGCACATAGCGTATCTTGTAACCGGCAGCTTCCTTGTGCCAGCGGGCAAGACGGCTGTCATTTTCCTCATCGGCAATGCCTTCAATGGCAGTGGTATTCTCGATTTCCGTAGCAAGCGTTTCCGACTGGCTGAGGCCGAGCAGCCAGTCCAGGCTGACCTGATGGATTTCGGCGATGGCGCGCAGCGTTTCGGCGCGTGGCAGGCGGACAATGCGCGCCGACAAAAGCTGGCTGAGCGCGGAACGGTCAATTCCGATACCTCGCGCAAATTCCGCATGATTGCCTTCAAAACGCTGAATCAGCGTCAGCAGTCTTTCGCGGAAAATCTGCTCTAATGCGCGCTTGTCCATGTAAACTCTCAATCAATGTTGTTTAAACACAATCATAAATCTATTTGGTGCGCAAAAACAACATTTGCTGTGCATGGCCTCGTTGAGCAGGGGAAATAGTGCTGACACACTGCTGACATCCGACCGCTTCCCTCCACGACAGGATGTTTTGTGACTTCATTTTCAGACGCTATACTGTCCCGTGCATCAACAAGACGCAGCCGGAGCGTTGCCGAATGGCCGACCCTGGGATTACTGGCTCTGGTCTATTGTGGCTGGCTCGCGGCAGTGATGCTATTTGCCGTGGTGCCGGTATGGCTGCTGTTGCCCGCGCTGGTGTACCTGACCACTTTGCATGCCTCACTGCAGCACGAAGCGCTGCACGGCCATCCAACCCGTCATGCTCCGAGCAATGAAATTCTGGCAGGCTTGCCACTTGGGTTGTTTATACCTTACCGGCGCTTCAAACGGCTGCATTTGCGGCATCACTGCAATGAAAATCTGACCGACCCCTATGATGATCCGGAAAGCTTTTATCTGGCTCGTGGCGACTGGTCCCGGTTGACCGGCCCAATGCGCGTTCTGTTGCGTTTCAACAATACGCTGCTCGGACGCCTGATCATTGGGCCGGCGCTTGCCGTGACGGCATTTTACCGCAGTGAATGGGCGCGGCTTCACCGCGGGCGGGGCCAGGCGCGACGTATATTCTTGGCATGGGCGCTGCATTTTGCGGGTTTGGCAGTGGTCGTCGCAGCGTTGGTGTATTCGGGGTTTCCGCTCTGGCTTTATGGTCTTGGCGTTGCCTATCCGGCGATGTCGCTGCTGATGCTGCGTACTTATGCCGAACACCAGGCTTCGGAAACCGCCGATGCCCGGAGCGTTATAATTGAAGCCTCGCCGTTTTTTGCGTTGCTGTTTCTCAACAACAATCTGCATTTCGTGCATCATAAATTCCCGGCAGCCGCCTGGTACCAGCTTCCGGCGCTTTACCGCAGCGGTTTTGCGGGTGTTGGCGAACACGAAGGCTGCTACCGGATTTTCGGCTATGGCACGCTTTTCAGGCGGTATTTTTTGCGGCAGAAAGAAGCCGTTCCCCACCCTTACCGGCGCATTGCAGACACAGCACCTTATGCCGCGCCGAAGGTGCCAGGCTCAGCTCAGTACAGACCTGCGGTTGCGCTGGGCGGCGATCACTCCGATTACAATCAGGGCATAGCCGAAAGCGTGAAAAAGCGCCGGTTTTTCACCCAGAAACACAATTGCCATGATCGATCCGAACAACGGCATGAGGTGGAAAAACGGGCCGGCCCGATTGGCGCCGATCAACTCCACTCCGCGATTGAAACAGATGTATGCCAGCAGGCTTGCGAATAAAATGACATAGGCAAAGGCAGCCAGGTTCTGCAGTGACAGATCGGCCCGTGCACCGCTTTGCAGTTCCAGAAAAAAAGCCGGCAGCAACAGAACTGCGCCAAATACAATTGCAAACCAGAGAAAGCTGAGCCAGTGGATATCAGGCTTCTTTCGCAACATGGCGGAGTAAAATCCGTAAAACAGAAATGCCAGAAAAAACAGGATATCGCCGGCATTGAAGGCGAGTGACAGCAATGCCTGCAGTTGGCCGCGCGTGAGAATGGTCAACACTCCCAGCATGGAAACAAGTGTGCCGGCCAATTGGCGCCGGGTCAGAGCATCGCGAAACAGGACGAGTGACCAGAATCCGATGATCAGAGGTGCGGCAGACTGGATCAGCAGGCCGTTGATCGCCGTGGTGTATTGCAGACCCAGATAGGCAAGTGTGTTGTAGCTGGTGATCCCGGTGAAGGCCAACAGCAGCATCAGCGGCAAATGTCCCCGGACCCGGCCCCAGTCGCGCCGGACATGATGCCAGGCAAATGGCGTCAGCAGGAGGGCGGCTCCCATCCAGCGAATCTGCGCCAGCATCACCGGCGGGATTTCGCCGGCAACTGCCCGGCCGAGAACCACATTCCCCGACCAGCACAGCATGGTGATTGCCAGCAACAGAAAGGGTTGATTGAACCCCCAGTTGAGCGCCTTAGACAATCGTGACACAAGCAGACCTTCCATTGCGAACGAATTGGCATTCAGCCTCAATAGGGCCATAAAACACGCTAGCATTCACTCCAGTATTTTGAGTGGCAGTTTTGTGCAAGCCGCACAACCGGCCCTGCCGGAATCGGCAACCAAACCTGGATGTGCGCGCCGGACCTGCAACAAGTCAGGCGCGGTGGAGGAAAGTTGAAAGAATTTTGCTCTGAACAGGTGTTTCGCTGTCGGAAAATTTGCCAAGGCGCTTGGAATTGCGTATGCGCTGGAGCGCTGGGGCGCTGACTCCGGAAATTTTCAGATTTTAGAACGGGGCTTCAAATATGGCCAATGTGGTTGTCGTCGGCTCGCAATGGGGTGACGAAGGCAAGGGCAAAATTGTGGACTGGCTGTCGGAGCGTGCTGATCTGGTCGTGCGTTTCCAGGGCGGCCATAATGCCGGTCATACACTTGTCATAAACGGGGTCACCTACAAGCTCAGCCTGCTGCCCTCGGGCCTGGTTCGGGGCAAATTGTCGGTGATCGGAAATGGTGTGGTGATTGATCCGCACGCGCTAGTCGCCGAGATTGAACGGTTGCGGGCACAGGGTATTGTCATTGATCGCACTGTGTTGCGGATTGCCGATAATGCGACCTTGATCCTGTCGCTGCATCGCGAGCTTGATGCCGTGCGCGAAAATTCCAACACCGGAACCAAAATCGGCACCACCAAGCGGGGCATCGGCCCGGCCTATGAAGACAAGGTTGGCCGCCGTGCGATCCGGGTGATGGATCTGGCCAATCTGAAAACGCTGCCGGAAAAAATCGAGCGTCTGCTGAGCCATCACAATCCGTTGCGGCGCGGGCTGGGATATGATGAAATCGATCCGAAGACCTTGTTCGATGAACTGGATGCAGTTGCCGATCAGGTCCTGCCCTATATGGATACGGTTTGGAAGCTGCTGGATGATGAACGCCGCGCCGGCAAGCGAATCCTGTTTGAGGGCGCTCAGGGTGCGCTGCTGGATATTGACCACGGCACGTATCCCTTTGTGACATCCTCCAATACGACCGCCGGGCAGGCTGCCACTGGAAGTGGTCTTGGACCTGGTGCGATCGGTTATGTTCTGGGCATCACCAAAGCCTATACAACGCGGGTCGGCGAGGGGCCTTTTCCCACAGAGCAGTTGAATGAAACCGGCGAATATCTGGGAGAGCATGGCCATGAATGGGGCACCGTAACGGGCCGCAAACGGCGCTGCGGCTGGTTCGATGCGGTGCTGGTACGGCAGACTGTGTGTACCAGCGGCATGAATGGCATTGCGCTGACCAAGCTTGATGTTCTGGACGGGCTGGAAGAAATCAAGATATGTACCGGTTACAGACTTGATGGAGAAATGATCGACCATCTGCCCGCATCGCAGGGCGGGCAACGCCGCATCGAACCGATCTATGAGAGTTTTGAGGGCTGGAACGCCACGACAGCGGGTGCAACCAGCTGGGCTGAACTGCCGGCCCAGGCAATAAAATATGTTCGCAGGGTCGAGGAATTAATTGGCGCGCCGGTGGCACTGCTGTCAACCAGTCCGGAACGGGATCACACAATTCTTGTGCACGACCCGTTTCATGATTAATGTTCTGACAACTGCCGGGCGAGAACTATTGGATAAAGTGTAAGCGTATGGCTGATTTTTATAAAGTGTTGAGAAAAACGATTGAAGCACTTCCCGTGGCAACGGGTCAGGCGCGACGATCTGTCTATGATCGTGCCAGGACCGCGATAAGCCGGCAACTTGATGCCATGGACCCGGCTCTGCCGCCATCAGAAGTGTCGCGTCAGCGGCTTGAACTGGAAGACAGTATCCGTGTCGTTGAAGAGGATTATGTTTCCGGGAAGATCATCACCAACTCCGAGCGTGAAAACACGGCACGGCTGGCGCATCAGGAGGAGGAAGAGGCAAGCTTCCGGGCTCATCGTTCCTCGCGCCAAGTTCAGGATGAAGCCGAGAATATGCGGCGCTCGGCCAGCACGCCGGTTGCTGCCGATTTGCCTAATCCGTCCGAAGTTGCTCCTCAGCCGCGGCTGAGGTCCGAGCCAGTAGCTGCTCCGGTTGCTGGGGCTGAACCGGCTGCGGCGTCTGTGGCAGCGTTTGATGCTGCAGTTGCTTCCGCGCGTTCGCTGGGCGATGCTCCTTCCAGAGCAACATCCGCCCTGCGCGAGCCGGTGCGGCCGAAAGCAGAGTCGGCAATGCGCGAAACGGCACGCGCTCAGTCCGCCGAACCGGCACCTGAACGGGGCCAGCGCCCCGGACTTTCCCGGCGCAGCAGCCGCGACGAGTATTATGATGCCCCGGCGCTGGATGATCCATATATGGATGACGTTGCAGATGTCGCGGATGATCAGGACGATTATTTCGATGAAGAGCAAATGCAGCGCGAGCGTGCACAACCGCGCAATAACCGTTCTGGTCGTAGCGGGCGCAATGGACGCCGTGGAGAAGAAAGCGGCCGTGGTGGGGGCGGGCGCGAACGCGCTTACTCAGATGATTACTATGACGACGATCAGGACCGGGTGGTTGTCCGTCGGCGGCGCCGGGTCTGGCCATGGCTGCTGTTGATTTTCCTTATTGGACTGGGAGCCGCTGGCTGGTGGGCCTATCAAAACCAGGACACGGTGATGGCCAATTTCGAGAGCTGGCTCGACTATGGCAATGATGATGTCAATCCGCTGAAGCCGGCGATTGGCGAAAGTTCATCGGGCGATGGGCCACGACGGGTCAATGCCAATGATGCGGCAAATGGTGCAGCGCCGACAGTGGCTGCACCGGCCGAGTCGGTCAAAAATGACGGCCGCATCATCGATGATTCGGGGCAGATGAACCCGAATATCGAACGCGGCGACGTCAGCGCTGCAGTTGGCGAAGGTGTGCTGCCACAACGCGCCATCCTGTATGAAGAAGGGGCTACTGCGGATGAATCCCAGGCTGTCGGAGGCGGCACGACGTGGAGCTTGCGGGAAGAAGGCGGATCGCCTGTGATCGTGGGCCGTGTTGAAGTGCCGCAACGCAGACTGACCCTTGATATCATTATCCGCAAGAATGACGATCCATCGATGTCATCAGCCAGCCACCTCGTTGAAATTTCATATCAGGCTCCGCCCAGACAGGTTGGCGGTGGAATCGATGATATTCCGGCACTGTTGTTGAAATCCAGCGAAGAGGCGCAGGGCGAATTGCTGGCATCGGCCGGTGTCAAAGTGTCTGATACCCTGTTCTGGCTGGCGCTCTCTGCGACACCTGAGAATATTGCCAAAAACCTTGATCTGCTGCGCAAAGGCTCGTGGTTTGATCTGCCGGTTCGTTACAAAAATAACAAGCGGGCCATCATCACGCTGGAAAAAGGCCGCGAGGGTGACGTTGTATTTTCCCAGGCGCTGGACGCCTGGGAACAGGGCAACTAGACCCTATAATATGTGCCGTGCCTGCGGTTATGCCAACGCGGTCAAATGACTGGACATTGATAAGATGTCCATTAGACTGAATTTGTTTCGAGGGGTGTCCCGGCGTTAACGGGGCTGAGATGGAAGCAGGCTGTTGTTCCAAAGATGGAACGGGAGCACGCGTTTCCGGACCCTTTGAACCTGATCCGGATCATGCCGGCGAAGGGACGAAAAGCGCTGATGTCTGTTATGCGCACCTTTCCGCATGGTCCTCAACCTTGATGGGCCGAGCCGCGTGACGCGCCAGTTTTTCAATTTCAAAGTGAGGCAGACCGGCGTAAAGACCGGCGTGCAGGCTTGGGCTCAAAATGCCTTCGCGCGGCTGCTACGGGCCATCGCAATTGCAATTGTGCTGGTGGCGGCGTGGCAGGCAATCGTGTCTGTGTTTGATCTGCCGCCGTTTGTGCTGCCCGGGCCGTTCCAGGTCATGGCAAGTCTTTACAACAATTTTTCCTATCTGCTTGGCCACGCCGCCATTACGGCAAGTGAAATTCTCATAGGTCTAGTGCTCGGCCTTGTGCTGGGCGTTGTGACCGGTCTTGGCATGGCACTGTCTGCTTCCGCTGCGCGGCTGGTATTTCCGGTAGTGCTGGCAACCCAGGCGTTGCCGGTATTTGCCATCGCTCCGCTGCTGGTGCTGTGGTTCGGTTTTGGCCTGGCCTCCAAGATCATCATGGCAACACTGATTATCTATTTTCCCATCACCTCAGCGTTTTTCGATGGTCTGCGGCGCACGGACCCCGATTTGCTGGATCTGGGGCGAATTGCCGGGGCAAGCCCGCTGCAGAGCCTGCTCCATTTGCGGCTGCCATCCGCGTTGCCCTCGCTGTCCTCGGGCCTGCGTGTTGGTGCCAGTCTGGCGCCAATCGGCGCCGTTGTTGGCGAGTGGGTCGGGTCTTCCGCCGGTCTTGGATTTGTCATGCTGCACGCCAATGGGCGGATGCAGACAGATCTGATGTTTGCGGCGCTTTTCATACTTGCGGTGTTCGTTGTGGTGTTGCGCATCGGAACCGATCAACTGACACGGCGGCTGGTTTTCTGGATGCCGGAAAATCAACCAGGCGTTTTTACCTCCACCTGAACAGGATATGTCTCATGCGTTTTTTTCTCAGTGTTTTTATTGTTCTTGCCGGCATTGCCAGTGCGCAGGCTCAGGAAAAGTTGACCGTACTGCTCGACTGGTTCGTCAATCCGGATCATGCACCGCTGATCATTGCCCAGGAACTCGGACTGTTTGCGCGCGAAGGGCTGGATGTGACTTTAGTCGCCCCGGCTGATCCCTCAGCGCCGCCAAGGCTGGTGGCGGCCGGGCAGGGCGATATTGCAATTTCCTATCAGCCCAGCCTGCATCTGCAGATCAAGGAAGGACTGCCGGTGGCCTGGATCGGGACATTGGTGGAAACACCGCTGAATGCCCTGGTGGTGCTGGCAGACGGTCCCATCCAGTCGCTGTCGGATCTGAAGGGCAAAAAGGTCGGCTTTTCGGTCGGTGGCTTTGAAGATGCACTGCTCGGGGCGATGCTTCAGGGTGTCGGGCTCAGCCTTGATGATGTGGAATTGGTGAATGTGAATTTCTCCCTGTCACCTTCGCTGATCAGCGGCAATGTCGATGCGGTCATCGGTGCGTTTCGCAATTTTGAACTGAATCAAATGGATCTGGTTGAGCGGCCGGGCAGAGCGTTTTATCCCGAAGAACACGGTGTGCCGGTCTATGATGAACTGATCCTGATTGCCCATATGGACAAGACTGGCGATCCGCGTTTCCGCAAATTTATGAATGCTGTGGAGGCGGCCACGATCTATCTGACCAACCATCCGGAGGAGGCGCTGGCGCTGTTCGTCAAGGCCTATCCCGAGTTGGATGATGAGCTGAACCGCAGGGCCTGGTTCGATACGCTGCCGCGCTTTGCCAAGCGTCCGCTTGCGTTCGACAAGGCACGCTATGAACGCTTTGCAGCCTTCATGAAAGAGCGCGGCCTGATTGATGAAGTGCCGGATATGGCACGCATTGCCAGACCGCTGAACTGATCAGCGCCATTTGATGGAACACCCCATCGATGGCATTTGCTGCTGCGGCCCGTTGCCGGTCTTTGCAATCTGACGCATGGCGTTCAGCAATTCCGGCGTGCGGTTGCCGGAGTTGCCCATGCCGGTATCATCAAGGCGGCCGCGATATTGCAGTTCCGACTTGTTGTTGAAGCCGAAGAAATCCGGTGTGCAGACAGCGTCATAAGCGCGGCCGACGCTCTGGTCCTGATCCACCAGATAGGGAAATGTGAAATTGTGTTTTTCTGCAAACAGCTTCATTTGGGCCGGGCTGTCGGCGGGAACATGGCGATAGTCATTTGACATGATCGCGAGCACGCCGACGCTCTCCTGTTGCAGGGTCCGCGCATCTGCAACAAGCCGGTCGATCACGGCAAGGACATAAGGGCAATGATTGCAAATGAAGGCAATCAACAGCCCGTTTCCGCCCATCGCATTCGTCAATGAGTGGCTCTTGCCATCAGGGTCGGAAAGCGTGAAGTCGGGTGCCTTCCAGCCGAAATCGCATAGTGGTGTATCCAGCAGCATCTCATCGCTCCATTGGCAGTCTGATTCAGTGACAGGTGGCGGGCGCACAGGTACAAGCGCCCGCCATCCGAGCTGTAGCGTTTACAAGGGCGTCGTGTCTCAAATCAGCTGTACCAGCCGCCCAGTCTGACCTCTGCCGCAGCGCCGACGAGTTTGGCAAAATTCTCCGGATTCTGTGTGCCGCCGTCGCGTCCGCGATAATGGTAGGGATAGACATATTTTGGCTTGAATTCGGCAACTGCCGATGCTGCGGCCTCTGCATCCATGGTGAAGGGAAGATTCATGCAGACGAAAGCCACATCAATGTTTTCCAGTGCCCGCATTTCCGGGATATCCTCGGTATCACCGGAAATATAGATCCGGAACCCTTCAAATCCGAGAACATAACCATTGTCGCGTCCCTTGGGATGAAACTGAAGCCGATCTTGCGTGGTGTTATAGGCCGGAATCGCGTCAATGCTGAGGCTTTCGTAAGTTGTCGCCTCGCCATTCGCGATCTGAGTGGCTCTGCCCTTCAGATCATCGCTCAGCATGGCATAGACCGCCGGGTTGGTTATCAACTTCGTGTCGTCGCCGGTGAGGGCGGCCAGCGTGTCCGGCTTGTAATGGTCACCATGTTCATGGGTCAGCAGAATGAGATCGGCCGGCAGCAAATCGGCATAGATGGACGGCTCGCCGACAGGGTCGCAATAGATCACACCGACCGGCGTTTCCATGACAAAGGAAGCGTGATTGACGGGATGCACAGTAATATCACCTGCATCGGTGGCAAAAGCATCACTGGAGTGGCTTGCAGCGCGTGCGGCGTATGGCAGCAAAGTAATACCTGCCACGACTATTGCCGAGCTGGACAGAAATTCACGACGGGTTTGGGTCACTTGGTTCTCCTTTGTACCTGACTAGATGGTAGCGCTTATGGGCACAACTTCAAGAGGAGAGCGGCATCGTACAACCGGGTTACAAATGAGCTTGCAATTCTGACAAGTGCTTCACCACGATCACCGCATCGGGCAGGGGCGGCGTTTCTGCATCGGGAAAATAGGCGAAGACCTGCATACCGGCGGCCAGTCCACCATGAATTCCCGGCAGGCTGTCCTCTACAACAGCACAATCAGCCGGATGCACGCCCAGTGTTCTGGCGGCGCTGAGAAAAAGCTCCGGATCAGGCTTCCAGGCCTGAACGTCATAGGCGCTGAACAGACGGTCGCCAAAATAGGGTTGCAGACCGGTCAGGGAAAGGCTGAGACGGATTTTCTCAGGCGGCCCATTGGAGGCGATGCAGATTTGTGAACTGACGGAGCGTACCAGATCGACAGCACCATCAATCGGCTGGAGCTTTTCCTGAAATGCGAGCGCGGTTTTCTGCCGCAAATCGGGAATAAAATTGTCTGGCAGTTTGCAGGCGAAATAGGCCTCGACCTCGGCAATGCTCTCAGCCATTTTTCCGCCGCGGAACCGCTCAACCGCTTGCTGAAGCGAGAAGATCAGGCCGTGTTCGGCGAGTACCTCCACCAGCACCTGATTGGCCAGAACCTCGCTGTCCACAAGCGTTCCGTCAAGGTCGAAGAGTGTGAGTTTGGGCAAAGTCATGTTCCGGGAATTACAGATTTGTCTTGTTGGGGCAGCGTCGTTGTAGCGGGCTCAAACAAAACCCGCGCAAGGAATCCGGCGCGGGTCAGTTATTCCATTTCAGCCAGGCGCTAGATCAGAGAGGCGCTAGCTGGTATGCGCTTCAAGCTGTGCAGTGCGCCCACGAGCCGCTTCAAGGGCTGCCGTCTGCATCGACTTTTGAACTTTTTCGAAAGCGCGAACCTCGATCTGGCGCACCCGCTCACGGCTGACACCAAATTCGACGGACAGATCTTCAAGCGTGATCGGGTCTTCCGACAGGCGGCGCGCCTGAAAGATGCGGCGCTCACGGTCGTTGAGTGTTTCCATGGCTGATTTCAGCATGACGCGGCGCTGTTCCAGTTCCTGCTGGTCGGCAACGATGGATTCCTGACTGTCACTCTCATCGACGAGCCAATCCTGCCATTCGCCGGTTCCGTCATCCGCGCGCAGCGGCGAGTTCAGCGAAGCATCGCCCGACAGACGCCGGTTCATGGAATGGACTTCCTCAACCGACACGCCAAGCTTGGTGGCTATCTTCTGCACCTGTTCGTGGTTGAGATCGCCATCTTCCAGAGCCTGAATCTGGCTCTTCATCTTGCGCAGATTGAAAAACAGCCGTTTCTGATTGGCAGTGGTTCCCATCTTGACGAGGGACCAGGACCGCAAGACATATTCCTGGATTGAGGCTTTGATCCACCACATCGCATAGGTCGCAAGGCGGAAGCCGCGTTCGGGATCGAACTTCTTGACGGCTTGCATCAAGCCAACATTGCCTTCGGAAATCACTTCGCCAATCGGCAGGCCGTAACCGCGATAACCCATGGCGATTTTGGCAACCAGACGCAAATGGCTGGTGACCAGTTGCTCGGCCGCATCACGATCATCATGCTCCAGAAAGCGTTTCGCGAGCATGTATTCCTGATTAGGTTCCAGCATCGGGTATTTGCGGATATCCGCGAGATAACGCGACAATCCGCCTTCCGATGATGGTACAGACGGGACATTTCCTGTCGCTACAACAGCCCGGGCCATAAAGCACCCCTTTGTTTTCTTGTCTTCTTCTTTTGTCTTCCGGTTTCCGGCAAGACGTTGTGCGCTGCCCGGCAGTCCACCGTTAAGCACAGCGCTCCTTATGACTATATAGTCACATTAAGGCGAGAAAACATAACCTTTATCGTTAAATTACGATAAAGTCATGTTCGCGCTCGTGCCGGTGTTGACTCAAACTGGTTGAACGCCTTGATGAGGGCGGCAAAATCATTTGGCAGATCCGTCTCAAAGCGCAGAATCTCGCCGGTGACCGGGTGTTCAAATTGCAGCATCGCGGCAAACAGTGCCTGTCGGCGGAATCTATGAACAGCCTTTTCGGCGGCGTCCCCCAAAATGGCGGACTTGGTCTTGAAGCCTGATCCATACACATCATCCCCGACCAGCGGATGACCGATATGGGCCATGTGGACCCGGATCTGGTGGGTTCGCCCGGTTTCCAGACGGCATTCAACCAGGCAGGCTGTCGGGGCGCCATCCTGGGTGAAATAGCGTTTCATCACCTGGAAATGTGTAATCGCATCCTTGCCGCGTTCATCCGTTTCATCGCGACGTTTGACCACACCCATCTTGAGCCGGTTATTGTCGGAGC
Organism: Pararhizobium sp. IMCC3301; assembly: GCF_030758315.1. Lineage (NCBI taxonomy): Bacteria > Pseudomonadati > Pseudomonadota > Alphaproteobacteria > Hyphomicrobiales > Rhizobiaceae > Pararhizobium > Pararhizobium sp. IMCC3301. The sequence goes on along the minus strand of NZ_CP132336.1, from coordinate 1,373,841 downwards.
GTGCAATCGGGGCATCGACTGTCCCCTTGGCCGGCTCAAGAGCGCCCCAGACCAGCGCCTGATAGGCACGTTCCAGCTGGTTGGTGCGCCCGTGATCGGCGAATTGCCGGGTCAGGCCGAGATGCGCATCATCGGTTTTCGCCACCACCATAACGCCACTTGTGTCCTTGTCGAGCCGGTGAACAATTCCCGGTCGGCGCACACCGCCGATGCCGGAAAGACTGTCGCCGCAAAGATGGATCAGCGCATTGACGAGCGTTCCGTTCCAGTTTCCAGGGCCGGGGTGAACCACCAGTCCGGCGGGTTTGTCGATGACAATCAGATGATCATCTTCGAACAGGATTGACAGTGGAATATCCTCGCCCTTGGGCTCAGGGTCCTCGACCTGGGGCATGGCGATGGACAGAACGTCGCCTGCGTTGACACGGGCATTCGGCGCGTCTACCACTTGCCCGCTCACGCGCACGCAGCCTTGCTTGATCAGGGTCTTGAAGCGGCTTCGGGACAGGCGTCCCGCTTTCGCAGCAATGATCGCATCCAGCCTCTGTCCGGTTTCTGGCGCTTCAACTGTAAACTCAAGCCGCTCAGACGGTGCATTGGACATTTCTTCGGCCATGGCTCAAAACGATTCTTTTGACAGTGATGATGAGAAACCACTCGACCCGGCGGTCGAAAGGGTGCAGCGGAAGCTGCGGCGATTGCTGATGGGGTCCAGTCTCATAATGTTGCTTGGCTTTGTCGCTGTGATGGGAGCGCTGTATTACCGCATCACACAGACAAGCGAAAGCAATGATGCTGACCGGGCTGAAATCAGTACCGCGCTGCCGGATGTGGCAGCCAGTCTGGCGTTGCCGTCGGACCTCGGCGTGCTGATTGATGTCAGCCTGTCCCGCGGACAATTGGTAGCCAGTTTTGAAAACGGACCAGACAGCTACACTGTTCTGGTCATCAACCGGGCAGACGGCAGTATTGCCGAGCGGTTTGAAATGACGCGGACTGCAAATTAGACGACGTGTCGGTCAGTCGACCGGCAGTCCACTTGGGACGGCTTGCGGAATACCCAGACGCCCGGCCACTGACGCGGGATCTGTCAGGCTTTCAAGAAATGCGACCAGCGCGCCGATCTGCGCCTCATCGAGCCGGACCGGCTTCAGCACATTGGCCTTGAGAATGCGGCGGCGCTCGCGCCTGTCCTGCATGATGAAACCGTCTTCCCGGGACAGTTTGGGATGCGCTGGCAGGGAGATCAAACCGAGAGAATACTGGTTAAAACTGGCCGTCGGATCCAGATGGTGCCGGACAATGCCACCCAGCGTGGCAAATGCCCCGGAGTGGCCATAGGGAGCGGTCAGGGCGACATTGCGCAGGCTCGGAGTGCGAAATTTGTAACGATCCTCAATCCGGTTGGTCGCACCGGCGCGGCCCCGGTCATAGCGCAGGGCCTGTAGTCTGGGCACCTTTCCCGGTCCGATCTGCGGCATCGCAATGGCGTAGAACTTCTGATCAGTGAGAAACGGCCCGCTGTGACAGGCCGCGCAATTTGCGGTCCCGTAAAACAGCTCCAGTCCCTGTTGCTGCTGTGCTGACAGGGCTGAAGTCTGACCCGCCAGATAGCGGTCAAACGGACTTTCAACGCTGCGCCATTCCGCATTGACAAAATCCCCCACCGCATTGGCGTAATGCACAATGGAAATGTCTGCGGCCGTTTTGATGTCAGGATAGGCCGCCTGAAACAGGGGCAGATAGGTATCGATGCTGCGCAAGCGGTCCTCTACTTTTGCCCAGACGCTGTTCCACGGATTGCCGTAAATATCCTCCATTGCCCGACCGATATCATTTTCGGTGGCCTGTCCCGCCATTTCCGTTTGCGACGTCAGAGGAAACAGAGCCTGTGCGGCCAGGATGCCGTTCAGACCGAGCGGCGTATCCTCATCTGCCGGCGTGTCGAAGCCGGATGGGTCTTTGCTGTCCGCTTCCAAACGTCCATCGTAAAACAGAGCCGTGAATTCCGTTGCGCCCAGATTGAACAGTGCCGGCGAATTTCTTGGGACCCGGCGTCGGATCAGGTTGCCCCCGGTGCCGACGGTTCGCTTTGATCCGATACCCGAACCGCCCTCTCCGATCCCAAGGGGCAGGCCGTCGCCGCCCGCAGCCTCGGGGTTATGGCAGGTCGCGCAGGAAATATTGCGGTTGCCGGAGATAATCGGATCATAGAACAGCATCCGACCCAGCAAGGCCCGGGCCGGATCAAAAGGCCGAAACATGGTCTCAGTCACGGGAACCGGAAGTCGGGCGGTGGAATGCTCTTCCGCACCAGCGGAGACTATGGCGGCCAGAACACTCCCGATACCAAGCAGAAACACACAGAGACAGGAGGCGCATTTGTCGCTCATGTGGCCAACCCTTAGCGCTGAGGTCTTGCGCGGAATGCTCTTAAGAGGAGACAACCCTGGCTTTCACGTCACGGGCTTTTTCGTCGTGTTTAACGGTTTTTCTGGGATTTTGCGGTGCCTTGTCGGATTGTTGCGCTGTGGTCTCAGCCGCCAGCGTTGCCGCAGCAGGCAAGGCAGGCTCCGGTTTGCTGCCATTGGCATTTGTGCCAGGTTTGTTTTTTTCAGGGTTGGTTTTTTCCGGGCTGTTTTTACCGGAACTATCCGCGCCGGTATCCGCTGTGACGGGCTGGCCGGTGGTGGGCTTTTCTACCGCAGTTTGTGCATCGGGCTGTGGACCCGGTTTCAATTCCGCATTGTTTTTGGATTGAGGAGCAAACACCTGTTTGTTGTTTCCGGTAACGGCCGCGATGACACCTGAAGGCACTGGCTTTGCGGTGTTTTCAGACGGCGCGGCGGGGCGACTTTTGCTGTCGCCGTTGCCCATGTCTTTCTTGAAGGCTGCCTGCTGCGGTGCTGGTTTCACCTCAGGGATTTTATCAAGCGCATTGGTGACCGTCGTCTCCGACTTGGTCACACTTGATGCGGTGAGCGATTGCGGCTTTGCCGCCGTGCCACTTGGCGCTGCTCGCTGCGGGGCAGGGACAGCCGGACCACCTGTTTCCGTTTTGCTGCCGCTATACGCGCCCGCGCCCGGAATAGCAGGTGTCATCAGAGGAAATTTGGGCGGCGCCTTTACCAGCAGTGCTGAATCCGGACGGTCCGGCTTTGCTGCTGGCGAATTCGCGGAAGGTTGCTGTGATACGGGTTGAGCAGATACGGGCTTTGCCGGCACTGCAGCAGGGGGCGGTGCGCTGCGTATATATTGACTGACGTCCTCGGCAAGCGCCTTCAGCTCTTTGCGCAGGCTGAGTTCCTCCAGCGATGGCATATGCCGTTCCATTCCGGAAATTCTGGACTGCGCATTACTGAGTTCGGTCTGCAGGGACACGACGCGGACACTTGCTGTGCTTTTTTCGGCGCGCAACTGGTCGACTTCCTCTTCCAGAGCAAACAGCCGCTTTTTCTCCTGCCCGGTCATGGTTTTGAGGGCCGATTTTGCAATTTCCTTCTGCTTTTGCAAATTGAGCTCCGCGCCGCTGATCTTCTTCTTCACAGCGGCGTAGTCACGGGTCAGTTTTTCAAAATCAAGCTCGATGCGTTCCGCATAGGCCCGCCATTTTTCGGCATCGATAAGGTGTAGATGGGTTTCCGCCTGTAACTGGTCGCCGCGTTTTTCCTGGCGGTTCAGTTCAACCGCAAATCGGGCCCGCATCTGGTCTTTCTGGGCCGTGATTTCAGACAGCGAAACCGGGGCCTGGCGTTCCAGCTCATGAATCGCCAGACGCCGGGCCCGGCCGGAAACAATTGGCAGAATGGCAAACAGAAGCAGGCTGATGCTGAGCGCACCCAAAGCAAAATACAGCGCTGCCTCAATCATAATATGGTCCTAATAGATCAGATTCAAAACGCGCATGACTAAAACGGATTCCATGTCGCCTGGGGTGTGAATTTCAAATAGCCGATATTCAGCCCGAGCCGGGCGCCTATGCCCGCTCTCACTGGCACAATGATAATATTGTTATTGGCCAGCACGGTCATGCCAACGCCGCCAACAATATAGGCTGAACCGTTAACGCCCCCAAATCGCTGATAGGCATAATCCACCGTCGGCAAATTATACACCAGCATCATGACGCGGGAGGCATTGCCGCCAAAGTCCCAGCCTATGGAAGGGCCCTGAAAGAAGACTTTGTGGTTGCCGGCGCCCTTGGTGTACATCAGCCCTTCGCCATAGACGAGACCGCCAATTATGGCACCTGATCCTTCCTCGCCCAGAATATAGGCGTTTGGCAGGCCGTAATTCTGAAAGGCCCGTTCCACAACACTGGCCAGACCGCCTGACACGTCACCGAAAAACTGGTGACCGGCATTGACGATCTCGTTGGACGAATAGGTTTCCGACAATGGTGTGTTAGTTTGGGGCGTATTGGTCTGGGGCATATTGGTTTGGGCTTGTGCGGAAGACCCGCCCAGAGCCGCCGGCAGGAGGTAAAACGCTGATGCACTCAGAATTATGGCAGCCCAGACAGTTTGCAGAGCTTGCCTGGAGGGGAATTGAAAGCGCAGTTTCATGCGATGATCTCCGTTTTCGTTGACTTATTTATAAAACGATATGACGGGCCGCGATAGCCCAATGAATTCAGTCTTTGTGCGAAACTTTAAAATCCGCAGCTTGCGGCGTCTGATGATGTTGGAATCAACTTCCTGAATGGCTCTGTTTAACCACGAAAATTTTACCACGGACATGTGGCGAGCGTGGGGCGCAGTCATTGGCCGGATCCGCGGTTGTGAGCAGGGCACCAGGTCTGATCTGCAGGCTCCGTCATGCGGCAAAAAGAAGCGTCAGGTGCGCAGCTTCAGGCTCGTCTTAATATCCTGTTATGTGTCCCCCAATAGACTGTAAAAATGTTTAAAAGCCGGAAATCCGATTTTTGTCTTCAATTTTTGCCAGCCATCGCTCTGCTGGCCGGGCTTATTTTTTCCGTCCCGTCATTTTTCGGACGGGCCGCTGCACAGGAGGCGCTGCCATCCGGTCTGAATCGTGATTTTGGCTCGGCCGGATTTCTCTCCGATGTTATTGTGAAAGACCAGTTTACCGGACTGGCGCTTGGCGGTATCGATCCTCTGAGCTATTTCATCGATGGTGCTCCGGGTTTGGGCAAGCCGAAATATGATCTGACATTTGCAGGCGCCCTGTGGTGGTTTGCCAATATCGGCAACAGAGCGGCTTTTCTGGATGCGCCGGATATTTATAGGCCACAATTCGGTGGCTATGGAGCGATGGCGGTGGCCAGAGGACATCTGGCAGAAGGCCGCCCACAAATCTGGCTGTTGCAGGATGATCAAGTGTTTCTGTTTTACAGCCATGCCAATCGTGTCGCATGGCAGCAAAATCCGAAAGAGCTGGCTGAAGCAGCGCGGCGGCAATGGCCCCTGTTGAGCCGGCAGCTGGTCCCATGAAACGCGCTGTTGTTGATCTGCGGACTGCGGAAGCGCAAGTCTGACCTTCCTATCTGCCGGGGTATTGGCGCTTGCCCTGCGATGTCGCCCGTTTATAAATAACTCTATACAAATAACGGGAATCAATCAGCCCGATTGTCCTAACCAACAGCGAGTTCAGTTATGACCAACCTATCAGCTCTAGATCTGGCAGCCTTGCTGTGCAGCCGTGTTTGTCATGATGTGGTTGGTTCTGTCGGCGCAATCTCGAACGGGCTGGAGGTGCTGGATGAGGAAAAAGATGCGGAAATGCGGGAGATTGCAGGCAATCTGGTGCGCAAAAGCGCGGCACAGGCCTCAGCCAAACTGACCTTTTCGCGCATTGCATTCGGAGCTGCCGGATCGGCTGGCGCGGAAATCGATCTCGACGATGCCCGTGACAAGGCGGAATTGTTGCTGAGCTTCGAAAAGGCCAATCTGATCTGGGATATGCCGCGGGCCATGCGTCCGAAAAATGAAGTCAAGTTGTTGTTGAACCTTATCCTGGTGGGACTATCCGTCATTCCAAGGGGGGGCGACATGACCGTGACCGCGGAGGGCGAAAGGGGCCTCAAGCTTGTGTGCAACGGACGCGGCGCGCGCATTCCAGGTCATGCGGAATGGTTTGAAAACCTGCCGCAGACCCTCGACGATGTGGATGCGCATTCCGTACAGCCGATTTATGCAGCCCTGCTTGCCGATGCCTGCAACATGCAGGTGACCTTTTCCCTGGATGGAGAACGTGTCGATATAGTTGCGCAGTGATCTTTGAGACTGGCGTTCTCAAACAACGCCACTAATGGCTCTGCATGACAGAGACCTGCGATGCGTGCGCTTCCCGGAAATCTGAATCGATCAGAACCTTTAGCAGATATTAAGATTTTTACTGTCAATTATAGCCATGGTTCACGGACAAATTGTTCTGGAAAGTGGGATGGATGATCTCATTGCCGAATTCTTGACGGAAAGCAATGAAAGCCTCGATATGATCGATGCAGGGCTGGTCAAATTCGAGCACAATCCCGACAATGCGGAGTTGTTGCACAACATTTTCCGCCTTGTCCATACCCTAAAGGGAACCTGCGGATTTCTCGATTTGCCGAGACTGGAGGCGTTGAGTCACGCCGCCGAAACCCTGATGGAGGGACTGCGGGACGACATGCCCCCGGCCGCAGATCTGGTGACACTGATCCTGAAATCGGTTGATCGCATCAAGCTTTTGCTGGCACAGATCGAAGCCTCGGATGGCACCGAACCGGCCGGTGACGACAGTACGCTGATCGCCGAACTGGAACATAGGGCAGGGCGAAACGACCACGTTTCCGAAGGAGCTGACTGGTCTGAAGCCACCAGACAGGGCGAGGGCGGTGAGAGGCCCGCGACAGCGCTTGTCACGGCACCGCCGCATGCGCAAGCAAATGAGCGCCCATCGCCCCGCACAGTCAGAGTGAACGCTGAAACGCTCGAACATTTGAGACAGAGCACAGCGGAATTGTTCGCCTCGCGGGCCCAACTTCTGGAGATTGCGCGCAGATCCGATGATTATGAACTGAAACTGGCAGTTCAGCGTCTGGCTGATCTGGCCACCGGATTGCAGAAAACAGTTGTCGACACATTGATGCAGCCAGTTCGCACTGCATGGCAGTCATTGCCCCGGCTTGTTCGAGATCTGGAACTGAGGCTGGACAAGGACATTGAACTGGTTCTGCAGGGCGGAGACATGGAAGTGGACCGCCGGATTGTAGACCTGATCAGGGATCCCTTGCTCCACATGGTCCGGAACTGTGCAGATCACGGTCTGGAAACACGGGAAAACCGTATTGCCGCAGGAAAAGCGCCACTGGGTACAATCTGCCTGTCTGCCCGATGCGACGATGGCAATCTCGTTATTGAGGTTCTGGACGATGGTCAGGGTCTGAATTCAGCCAAAATCAGGCAGAAGACTGTTGGCGCGGGTCTGACAGCAGATGCAGAATTCAACGATATGACTGTAGCAGAGCGGGCCAATCTCATATTCCATTCCGGCTTTTCGACCGCGGATAGCGTTTCATCTGTTTCCGGCCGGGGCATCGGCCTGGATGTGGTGAGGCATGCCATTGAATCCGCAGGCGGCAGCATAGAGGTCCAATCGGCTCCTGGCGAAGGCACCATGTTCGTTATGCGCGTTCCGCTTCAACCAACAGCGTTTCAACCGGGCCCAATGACGCGTGAACACGGACCCGGCGAGAACAAAAACGAATTTCGTGATCGCTCAGGTAACAGCGTTCGCCCGCAAAGCAGCCATGTTCACACGTCCAGGGCGATGAACCTGTTGTTTGTTGGAGACAGCCGGTTTTTCAGCGACATGCTGGTTCCTGTCATGGAAGCGGCTGGCTATAACGTCACTGTCGCGCGAAACATTCCCCAGGCCGTGGCAAATCTGCGCGACGGTGTGCATTACCGGGGGATCGTTATGGACCTCAATATCCCGGAGAATGACAGAATTCAGTTTACGAAGATGGTGCAGGGCAGGCCGCACGCTGCCGGAATTGCCTGCATAGCGGTGTCGTCACTGGCAACACCCGAGATTGTCGCTGCGGCCCGCGCATCGGGGTTCGATGCATGCCTTGCCAAATCAGATCGCAAAGGCCTGCTGTCATGTCTTGACAGGATTGTAAAGGGGGCGGGCATCGCCGCCTGAAGCCAGCGGGATCGTCTGATTTTTTACATCAAACGATCCGAACGGTCGTGCTGTGGATCAGGCGCTTTCGCGGAGTTCTTCAACATCGGGTTCACGCAGCACGTAGCCACGACCCCAGACGGTCTCGATATAGTTTGCACCGCCTGTTGCGACGGACAATTTCTTGCGCAATTTACAGATGAACACGTCGATAATTTTCAGCTCCGGCTCATCCATGCCGCCATAAAGATGGTTGAGGAACATTTCCTTGGTCAGTGTGGTGCCCTTGCGCAGAGAGAGCAACTCGAGCATCTGGTATTCTTTTCCGGTGAGATGAACACGCTGACCGCCAGCTTCCACGGTCTTGGTGTCGAGATTGACCTTCAGTTCACCCGTTGTAATGATTGACTGGGCATGGCCTTTGGAGCGGCGGATGATGGCATGAATACGGGCGACCAATTCGTCCTTGTGAAAGGGTTTGGTCATATAATCATCGGCACCAAAGCCAAGCCCGCGGACCTTATCCTCAATTCCGGCCAGTCCGGAGAGTATCAAAATAGGTGTCTTGACCTTGGAGACCCGCAGCGTGCGAAGCACTTCATATCCGCTCATATCGGGAAGATTGAGGTCCAGCATGATCAGATCATAATCATACAGTTTGCCGAGATCGATGCCCTCTTCGCCCAGATCAGTTGTGTATACATTGAAGCTCTCCGATTTGAGCATCAATTCGATGCTTTGAGCGGTGGAACTATCATCTTCAATTAACAGAACGCGCATCGTGCACCCCTTCTAGGAACCCTGAAACCGCAATATCGCCACTGGCGGTTAAAAGTTTCGTTTCTCTTCCAAAACAGTGACGCCCTTCTGGACGCCTCGCATACCTGGATGATGTCACTCATCCGCTTTCGTCAGGCTCGGTTTTCCGGTTCAGGGGGTTGTGCCCCTCATCGTGCAATCCAGCCGCTTCTCAATTGTTAATGAACATACTAGTTCACAATGGTTAACAGAATCTGATTCTCCGAGGCAACCCTGTTGCGACAAACCAGAAAAATAAAGTCTAACTATGTTGTTTTTTAACACTTTTTTGACCGTAAATTAATTAATAAATTACTTTAGGAAAACGATTTAAGCGATTCAAATGAATCTGCTTTGCGGTCTCGCTTCGCAGGGTTCGGCCATAAGTGCCCCGACTTAAATGCCACTGGCTAATTTTTTTGGCAGATGTTTTCATGAGTTCTATTGTTAAGCGTTTTCGTAAATGATTCGTTACGATCGGCTTTTTTTGATGTGGTTTATTAAGGCCCTTTTCATCTTGTGCCTTCGCAATTTGCAACAAATGGGAATGGCAATCGCTTGCAATCGTTAATCCGGCAGCTGGAAAAACTGAAAATGACCCGCGCTTTCGGCCGGGTCGCATCGATCCGTGGACTGGTTGTCGAAGTGTCCGGTCCCATCAGCCATCTTGCGATCGGCGCCCAATTGGCGATCACAATGAAAGGCCAGGGCGACCAGCAGCTGATGTGCGAGGTGGTTGGTTTCAGGGACAGATATGCAGTGTGCCTGGCCTATGGCGCATTGACCGGTTTGAAACCGGGGGATGTTGCGGAATTCCTGGAAACCGAACCTGTGCTGCATCCCAGTGACGGATGGATCGGCCGGGTTCTCGATGGACTGGGCAATCCGATTGATGGCAAGGGCGCTTTGCCGCTGGGACCTGTGGCGCAGAGGCTGGCCGAACCGCCGCCGCCGCCGCATGAGCGCAATCTGGTCGAAATGCCGCTTGATCTGGGCGTCCGTGCATTCAACACCTTTCTGCCGTGTTGCGCCGGTCAGCGCATGGGCATTTTTGCCGGATCAGGTGTCGGTAAATCGATGCTGATGTCGATGCTGGCGAGAAACGGCAAGGCGGATGTTTCCGTGATCGGGCTGATCGGCGAACGCGGCCGCGAAGTTCAGGAATTTCTGGTGAAAACTCTCGGCAGCGAAGGGTTGAAAAATTCAGTGCTTGTGGTGGCGACGTCAGACGCCCCGGCTCTGATGCGCCGCCAGGCCGCGCACACCACTCTGGCGCTGGCCCAATATTTCAGCGCCCGTGGTCGCGAGGTTCTGTGTCTGATGGACAATCTGACCCGGTTCGCCCAGGCGCAGCGAGAAATTGGCCTGTCGGCCGGAGAGCCGCCGACCACAAGAGGCTATCCGCCCAGTGTGTTCAGTGAATTGCCGCGCCTGCTGGAACGGGCAGGGCCGGGCCGGCAGGGCCAGGGCAATATTACCGGGCTGTTCGCAGTGCTGGTGGAAGGTGACAACACCAATGAGCCGGTCTCCGACACGGTGCGCGGTATACTGGATGGTCATGTGGTTCTATCACGTGCCATTGCAGAGCGTGGCCGTTTCCCGGCGATAGACGTGCTGGCTTCGGTTTCGCGTACCTTCACCGAGGCGCTGAATGCTGAACAACAGGCGGTGGTGGCGCAGGCAAAACTTCTGATGGCGCGTTATCGTGACATGGAAGAGCTGATCAGGCTCGGAGCCTATAGAAGCGGCAGTGATGCTTTAACAGACGAAGCTGTCAATTTTATCCCCTATATTGAGAAATTCTTAAGTCAAAGCCAGCAAGATAGCAGTTCAATAGACGAAAGTTTTGCTGTGCTGCGGGATATCCTGTCCCAGGCGACGGTCAGCGCTGCAGAATTAGGTGCAGCCGGGACCGGGGCAGCAGATTAGGGCGCGACCTTGTAAAGTGTCGTGAGACTTTTAAGGGGTATTGAGTATGAAGTCTCGGGAAAGCTTGATTAAACTGAAACGTTTTCAGGTTGATGAAAAGCGCAAGCAGTTGAGCCAAATTGAAAGCATGATTACTGACTTTCAAGTGATGGCGGATGAGCTTGACGCGCAGGTGATTTCTGAACAGCAGCGCACTGGCATCGAAGACGTCACGCATTACGCCTATTCGACCTTTGCCAGAGCTGCCACTCAGCGCCGCGCCAATCTGATCACATCCATAGAAGACCTCGATAAGCAGCGTTCGGTGGCCCATGATGTTCTGTCGGAAGCGGTTGAAGATCTGAAAAAGGTCGAGCTACTGGCCGAGCGTGATCTTGCCAAGTCCAAACTGGAAGCCGAATGGGCGGACCAGGAAGATATGGACGAGATTGCCAATCAGCGTCATCGCGGCGGTTAATCACCCAGCCGGGTTTCGGCAAATTGCTTCGCAGATCCGCGCAGGCGGTCGGCGTTCGGGGCCGAAACCCAAAACATCCTTGAATCTTTCCGTTAAAGAGCGCATCTGGAACCCATGTTTGTGTGGTTGCTGGCTTTTTTTCTGATGTCGGGTGCCCTGTCCTTTGCGGCAGGCATTCTTTTGCCGCTTCTGGTTCTGGAAAAACTTTATTTTTTTTCCGAAACGCCATCCCTGATCCAGATTATTGGTGGCCTCTGGCAAAATAACGATATGTTTCTGGCGCTCCTCGTTGGGGCTTTTTCGCTGATATTTCCGGTGGCGAAACTGTTTGTGCTTTTTCTTGAAGCCATCGGCCAGTTTTCAAGAAACGGACATGCCTCCACTGCGTTCCGTCATATGTCGATGATCGGACGGTGGTCGATGATGGATGTGCTGCTGGTGGCGATTGTGATATTTGCTGCCAAGACCAGCGGATTTGCCACCGCAACCACCCAGCCCGGGCTCTGGTTTTACGCCTATGCCGTGCTGGCCAGCGCTGCATCTGCCGCTCTGATCCGGAAATCGGCGCAGCCCGTCTCCCCCTGATCCGGTTGCGAACATTTTTTCCTGAAGCTGTGCTGGCCGCCAAGCCTTGCCAGCCCGGACAGGTCCCCTGTGTCACTCCAGCAGTGGGATATGGGGCCCTGCGGTTTTTGGCAGAAGACCGGTCAGCCGTGGATCATCCATGATCTCCACGGCAAAGCCGGAGGGCTGGAAGCCGCATCGCTGGTAAAATTTCAATGCTGCCGGATGATCGAAGGTGCAGGTATGAAGCCATAATTTCTGCGTTGCCGGGGTCCAGGCCTGCTGCAGTGTCAGGTGCATCAGATCGCGGCCGATGCTACGGCCGGTGAAGTCCGGTTTCAGGCCGAAAAACGCCAGTTCAACAGTCTGCGGCGTGTTGCGGCGCAATTCCACCATCCCGGCAATTTGATCCTCGACAACCACTTCGAACAATTCCGTATCGGCATCATGAATGCGACGGCTCAGTTCGGCATCATCATATTTCAATCTGGAGCTCCACAGCCATTGATCGCCAATGGCGCGAAACAAGGCGCGATAGCGGTTCAGATCAAATTGATCGTCGCGCCGCAGTGTCAGCCCGTTTTGGCGGTCATGGGACTCAATCCAGTCCGGTCTGGCAACCATCTCAAGAAAGGTCACAACATTGGCTATTTTGCCCGGCGGGAGATTGATAAAGCCATCGTCAGCCATAAAGCACCTTTCTTACACTTGTAATCATGAAACGAACTGAAGACCAAGGTGCCCAGTCTGCCGGGCCGGCAGACATGATCAAATGCTTCAAGATAAATGAAATCTGCTTTAGCCGGAATGCCCTGTGGCAGTCAAACGGTGGAGCCCGATCAACTGCGGCGGACAATCACTGATCTGTTGTCATCCAGATCAATGGTTTTATTGCGCGCGATATAGTTTTCCACCACATCCCAGATAGCCGGACCTTCGGTGCCCTCATTGACACTGGCCCAGCCGGAAACCGTATAGATTTTTGACGGCTCGATTGCCGCACCGGTTTTCAGCATGGTCATATCGGAAATTCGATTGCCGATCGGCTTGTCGATGTCGATGGTGTAGCCCATGCCGCCAACACGGACCATATCGCCGCCCTGCTGATAATAGGGGTCCGGATTGAACAAATTGTCGGCAACGTCTTCCAGGATGTCCTTGAGCAGCTTGCCGTCCATCTCGCTGCGATAGGCGGCCGGGTAGGTCATGGCGGTGGCATTGTGAATATCCTCGACGGTGATGTCCTGTCCCGGCAACAGGCTTGGCCCCCAGCGGAAGCCGGGGGACAGCGCGATATCGGCTTCGCGCTCATCCAGAAGCGCCTGGCAGATGAGATCATCGAAGGTGCCGTTGAAATTGCCGCGCCTGTAAAGCAGGGATTGTGTTCTGCCAACCACGCGCGAGAGTTCCGGCTGGTAGGGCGCTCGGGTCTCGGCAATTTTTGCGGCCATGGCCGGATCGGCATCCAGAACATCGGAGAATATCGGAATCAACTTGTAGCGAAAGCCTTTGACCGCGCCATCGCTGACATCGAGATCAAGCCGGGAGACAAATTTTCCATTGGATCCGGAGGCCACCAGCAAAGTATCGCCGACCAGCACCGGCTCGGGCAGGGCGTCATGAGTATGGCCGGTGAGAATGACATCAATGCCGCTGACACGACCCGCCAGCTTCCTGTCGACGTCAAATCCATTATGGGACAGCAAAACCACAAGGTCCGCGCCTGCAGCGCGTGCGGCATCAACATTTTCCTGCAGCACTTCCTCGCGGATGCCGAAGGAAAGGGAGGGAAACAACCATCCCGGATTGGCAATCGGAAGATAGGGAAATGCCTGACCAACTACGGCGATCTTTATGCCGCCGCGTTCGCAGAATTTGGTGTGTTCATAGGCCGGTTCATCCCATTCCTTGTCGAAGATATTGGAGCCCAGCAGCGGGAAGGGCAGATTATCGACAATCTCCTTGACCCGGTCCTCGCCATAGGTGAATTCCCAATGGGCGGTCATCGCGTCAGGCTGAAGGACATTCATGATATCGACCATATCCTGGCCCGCTGTCTGGTTGGAGACATAAGAGCCCTGCCAGGTGTCGCCGCCATCCAGCAGCAGCATGTTGGCCTCACGTGCCGAGCGGATGGAATTGACCACCGTTGCGACCCGGTCGAGGCCGCCCATGCGGCCATAGGCTCTGGCAAGAGCGGTAAAATCCTCTGAGGTCAGCGCATAGGCCGAGGCGCTGCCGGCATCCACACCGAAACTTTTCAGGAAATCGGCACCGGTGATATGGGGCGGCAGGCCGGTAACGGCTCCGACGCCGATATTGGTGGAGGGTTCGCGAAAGAAGACCGGCATGGCCTGGGCGTGAATATCGGTGATGTGAACCAGAGTGACATTACCGAAATCGTCAAAATCGAGCAACTGTTCCTGGGTCAGGGCCTGAGTGGCTGCCAGTGCCGAAAAACGTCCAAAACCGGCGGGTCCCAAAAGCGCTGAGGCGGCCATTCCGGCCTGGAGAAAGTGACGGCGGGAAATCATGGCCATTTGACCTCACTTGTTTAAAATTGGGCTATCATCACTTATGCTCAACAGGGCGCATCTGCGATAACGCAGCCGTTGGAAACACAGTGCAACACGGCACAAATCAGGCAGCGCCGCGTTATGGGAATCAGGGAGCCGACTTTAAGGGTCGCCCCGGCATTTGAAGCCCAGGCGACCCTGTATTATCCTGATAAGCAGACGTCCGATCAGTTACGCACAGATGGCGCTTCCACAGACAACCCGTTTCCACGGGAGCCGACATACAGCTCCAGCGCGATAAATTCCGGTGAGCCTTCATTGAAGGTCTCCGCGCGCGTATCCCGAATACAGCCCTTGAAGCGGTTATGCGGTGTGATCAGATTGGCCTGTTTCAGGCGGTAGACCGGAAATCCGTTGATCTGACCCTGGGACAAATGATCGGCGCGAATATAATTGTCATAATTCTGTTCATGACAATTTGCACAGGACAATTCCAGCTGGCCATAACGGGTATAGTACATTTCCTTGCCCTTTTCCCATGTAGACTGGGCTGGGCCATCGATTTTGATGTTTACCGGCATTCCCCGCGACTGCAGGGCAATAAGCGCAGTCATATTCAGCATCGGCTGAGACTTCCAGCCCCAGGGCTTTGCCTGCATGCGCTCTTCGCGGCATTCATTGACATACATTTGCATGGTCCAGACGGCGCCGGCGTCCTCGTTCCACTTTGGCATTTCGGCCCGAAGACCTTTCATGCTTTCCGGACCATCGTGGCAGGAGGCGCAGGATTTTCCGGCTTCTCCTTCGACGGTTTCCCACGTATCGAGCGCCTGATCGATGAAAATCATGCCGGGATTTTCAAAATCATCCATTTGCAGGGACTGGGTTTCCTTGGTGCGGAATGTCCAGCCCGAGCGGACTTCATCCATATTTTCCAGATGGGCTGGTGCCTGGGTCCGGGTGACCATTTCCAGGTCTCCATTGATGACCAGTTCCGGCAGTTCTTCAGCGGTAGCGGCTACAATTCCAAATGCAGCGATTGCTGCAATGGAAGCTATAGCCCTAAGTGAAATCGATCGCATATGTTTCCTCCCCGTCATTCAATAGGTCGCGTCAGCCCACCGCGATGGCTTTGGTTTCTTCGTAGACTGAGCCGTCATCATCATACCAGGTGAATTTGAACTCACCTGCTTCAGGGACCTGTGCATCAAATTCGAAATACGGGTTTGTTGAAATCGCTGACTCAAGCTTAACGTCGATCACATTCTGACCGTTAAAATCGCAGGTAAAGCGATTGATGATTGATCTCGGGATCGGATTACCATCCGAATCCTTGCGTTGTCCTGACTCCATAATGTGACTGATGAGAGTCTTGATTGTGATCGTGTCGCCTGCTGAAGCAGATTTCGGCACTTTCACACGTGGTTTTACACCTTCTGCCATGGACCTGTCTCCTCGTCCTAGCCGCCGCAGCCGCCGATTGTTACTTTAACCTGATTGGATGCGCGCACGAATGTGCCATCCTGCATTTTTGCGATTGCCACAACATCCTGTGTCCCGGCCAGCCGCATTCTTGTAGAGGCACTTTGGGATGCCGCCAGCGGGCCGAAATTGAATGTGACAACTTCAGGATTCGGGTTGCCAGCGGCAAGAACCGTAATGGCCACGGCTCCGGGCGCATCAACTGAAATCGGCACAGTATTGCCGTTTTCCGCAATTTCCGGTGTGGTCAGTGTGAGGCCACCTTCGCCGACATCCGCTCCGCCTGTGAACGCTGCAATTGCGTCTTCAACGGCTGCGCTGGCCTGAGTGAAAGGCATAAATGCAAAAGCTGTTGCTCCAGCTCCCAGCATCAAAGCCCTGCGTCTTGTGAGTTCCATGAATCTATCTCCTAAATTACAGGCAGTTCTGCGGCCGGTTTATTCTTTGAGGGTTAAAAGATAGGCCACCACATCCTCGATCTGCTGTGCAGTCAGAAGCGGTGGCAGTTCCGGTGTTTTTGCCGCTTTCCCTGAGAAGGCGTCACCTGGCCGAATATAGCCATCCACCTTGTAGAAGGACGGCATCACGGAGCCTTCAAACGTCATTTTCGAGTTGGCGACGATGCCCCGCAATTGTGCTTCGCTCCAGCGGTCCGCTGCACCATCAAGCGTGGGGCCGACCTCGCCGTGAAATGCCACATCCTCAAGCGCAGTCACAGCATGGCAGGCGATGCAATTACCGAGGCCCCGGCTCGTCATTACCTTGCGACCGGCTTCAACATTTCCTGGCTGATCCGTCAGGGGTTCAGATACCATCCCGTCTGAATAAACCACCTGCTTTGGCGCAACTTCCGCTGCCGAAGCAAAACCGGTTAGTGCCGGGCTCAGCCCGATGGCCATCATCGTCAAGACAGTGGCGCGCAGATTCGCATTTCTCATAAAGTCCTCCCCTTAGCAGCCCTTACTGCTGCCTGCCAGATTGCATGACCGCTTTGAAAAAAGCAATCACAAATTCAAACTTATGAATAGGTTATTGTGCTGCATTGCAACAGTTTAGAGGCAAAATAGTACTTCGATTTATCTGTTCTCTTACTCGGCCAACTGACCGGCTGCGCGGGCCTCTTCGAGTTTTCGGGCATGATATTTCTGGAAATGCTCCTCGCCCTCATAACCTTTTTCCACGACCCATTTGAACATGTTGAGCGAGGTCCATTTGCCAAATGCGCCCGGCATTATTGATACGGCGGCATCTGCAGCGGTGCCTTCTTGCGGAACATCCTCCGGCAGGAACATGATGGTCGGCGTATAGACAATACGCCATTTGCGCGCAGCAGTCTTCTCGGTCAGTTGATCGCCATTGAGATCAATGACCTCTTCATCGCCGAACATGTTGTATTGCACCATAATATAGTTTTCCTGAATATAGGCAGCGACCTCAGGATCGGACAGAACCTCCTCATGGAGGCGCTTGCAATATATGCAGCCGCGCTGCTCAAAGATCAGAACCAGGCGCTTGCCTGCCGCTGTGGCCGTCTCGATATCTTCGGCGATATCGCGGAATGTTGTGGTGAACCATGGCTGTTTATGCAGTCCGTCGTCACCAAGTTTCACGGCTGTGGCCGGGCTGGCCAAAGCGAGAAATGCAGCTGTCAGAAGTCCTAAAAACGCTTTCATGATATCCTCCGTGGATGAAGTGCCGCTCTAGCCGATCTGCCCGAAGGCAGGGAACCATTCAAGCAGCAGGTAAGACAATGTTTGCATGGAGCCGGTGAGAAACAGCAATCCGGTGGCCACCAGCACGCCGCCCATGATTTTCTCGATCAGCGCCATGTGACTGCGAAAACGGCTCATGAAGCGCATGAAAGGGCCAGCAAAGAAAGCCGCCAGAATGAATGGGATACCAATACCGAGCGCATAGGCAAACAGCAATAGCGCACCGTCCCAGGCATTGCCGCCAGAGGCCGCGATCAGCAGTATTGTCGCCAGTACCGGACCGACACAGGGCGTCCAGCCGAATGCAAAGGCAAGGCCGATCACATAGGCGCCCAGAAACCCAAGCGGTTTGTTGCGGGGTTGAAAGCGGGCTTCGCGAAACAACAGGCCGATGCGGAACACGCCCAGAAAATGCAGTCCGAGAACGATGATGATGGCTCCGGCGACATAGCTCAGGATTGTCAGGTATTCGGTGACAAAAGCGCCGATCAGCGAGGCGCTGGCACCAAGGGCGACAAACACTGTGGCAAATCCGAACACAAAAAACAGCGAGGCAATGATGATCCGGCTGGCAAGCACCGGCGGGCGCTGCTCATCGGTCAATTCGTCGAGACTGACCCCGGCCAGAAAACACAAATAGGGCGGCACCAGCGGTAGCACGCAAGGCGATACGAAAGACAGCAGTCCGGCAGCCGCAGCTCCACTCAGCGATACTGTAAGCTCCATATTGCGTGTCCCGTGACATCCGGACCAGCCCGCAACGGGTCGGTTTTCCGATCATTCATATTCAGATATTACAATTTGTTTTTGTTTTCAGCAATCCGGAAAGCTGCTATGAAGAACCATATCAACGTCTTGGCACAGTTTGAGGGTGATAAGACCGGCCATGAAGATCAACACTATCACGCCGATGAAACTTGTTCTGGCCGTGCTGGCGGGTTTATGGGCTTTGCCTGTAAACGCCGCTGAACTGATCATGATGGAGCAGGATGGCTGCGTGTGGTGTCAACGCTGGCGCGCGGAACTTGGACCGATTTATCCCAAAACTGAAGAAGGCAAGCGCGCTCCCCTGCGCGTGATCAATATTTTCGATCCGGTCCCCGACGATCTGAGCCAGATCAGCATTGACCGCTTCACACCGACTTTTGTGCTAATTGACGGTGGTGTGGAACTTGGCCGCATTCGCGGTTATCCGGGTGAGGAGTTGTTTTGGTGGGTGTTGTCGGATCTTGTCAAGAAGCTTCCTGAACCCGCTGAAAGTCCGGCGGGCGAAACCGTACCGAAAACCTGACTGTTAGGCTTGAATATGTCTGTACCTGAATCCAGATCACAGTCCACCGGCACCGCGCTGGTCTTTGGCGATGTAAACTCGATGGACGCCATGATGGACAGCGCCAAGGCTGCCACCGACTTTCTGAAGGCGCTGGGCCATGAAGGCCGTCTGATGATCCTGTGCCGCTTGGTTGAGAGCGAGTGCTCGGTAACCGAGTTGGAAGATTTGTTGTCCGCGCGCCAGGCTGCCGTCTCGCAGCAACTCGCCCGGCTGCGGCTTGAAGGCCTGGTCAAGACCCGGCGCGAAGGCAAAGTGATGTATTATTCCCTTGCCGATGAACGCGTGGAGCGGATGATCGGCCTTGTCTACGATTTGTTCTGCAAAGAAGGCTGTTGAGGGTTGTGGTATGACTGGAGCCTTTACGGGTTCTAAGCCGGAATAATCGGAGGATTGGTTTGATTTGATTGCGAAACGATTGCATCTGTTTTATATTCAAAAAAACTAATATGTCGGGATGCTTGCAGCATGGAGGAGCTGTCACCAGGCGCGATTGCAGCCATTTGCGGGCTGCTGGGCGGTGCTGTTCTGGGTTTTTCAGCACGCTGGGGCCGATTTTGCACTCTGGGTGCGATTGAGGACAATGTGCTGGCCGGCAATACTCTGCGATTGCGGATGTGGGGACTGGCTATTGCTATTGGCACCATGGCGAGCTTCGCGCTTCATGGTGCCGGACTGATTGATCTGACCCGGACCTTCTATATTGCCACGCCAACCACACTCATTGCGACTTTTGTCGGCAGTGTCATTTTCGGACTTGGCATGTCGCTCGCCGGAACCTGCGGCTTCGGCACGCTGGCGCGCATTGGCGGCGGTGATCTGAAATCGATTGTCACATTTCTGGTGATGGGCATCACTGCCTATGCGACGTTGCGCGGCGCTGGCGCCTATCTGCGCCTTGGCCTGGGTGTTCCGGAGCGCACTGCAGAGCGTGAAGATGCCGGATTTGCCTTTGTGATTGAACGGATGACCGGCCTGTCAGCGACCGCAGCCGGGCTGATGATCGCTGTGGTTCTCGCTGTCTTCTGCCTGTCATCACACGCATTCCGGCGCAGTGGACGATTGCTGCTGACCGCGGCCGTCGTGGGGCTGACCATAGCTTTTGGCTGGTACGCCACCGGCGTGCTGGCGGCTGATCCGTTCGATCCCTATCCGCTGGAATCCTTCACCTTTTCAGCTCCTTTGGGGGAAGCCATCATCTATGTCATGACGATGACCGGAGCGAGCCTGAAATTCGGCATTGGTGCTGTGGCCGGTGTCATTCTCGGCGCGGCCGCGACAACGCTGGTGCAACGCCATTTTCGCTGGGAGGCCTGTGACGATGCGCGCGAGATGCGGCGCCAGATGCTGGGCGGACTGCTGATGGGCTTCGGCGGCGTGACCGCATTCGGCTGCACCGTGGGGCAGGGTCTGACGGCTGCCTCGGCGCTGGCATATTCGGCACCACTGGCCTTGTTGGGGATCTATGCCGGGGCATGGATCGGATTGCATGCGCTGGTGCATGGTTCGGTGATTGAACCGCTGAAGCAATTGTGGCCTTTGGGAAATCGGCCATGAATGCTTTGATCGCGGCGCTTGTCTGCCTCGTTTCTATCTCCGGGAGTATCGCCAGTGAAGGTGATGTCGCGTACGGGGCTTATCTGGCGGCTGAATGCGTCAGCTGTCACCGCTCCGGCGCTGATGCGGACGGGCCGATACCATTGATTGAAGGCTGGGATGAAGCGGCATTTGTTGCAGTGATGCAGTCGTTCAGGCGGCGCGCGCGCGACAATGTGACAATGCAGACCATTGCGGCTGCTCTGGATGATGAGCAGCTGGCAGCTTTGGCCGCCTATTTTGCGGCCCAAAAAACTGAATAGAGGGCAAACCGAATAGAGGGGGATCTTATGTCAAACCTGTCGAGACGCACATTCAACACGCTTCTGGGTGGCGCTTCAATGATGTCGCTGGCGGTGCCGAACATTGCCTTCGGGGCCAAGCCGAAAGCCGTGATCATTGGCGGCGGCGCCGGCGGCGCCACTGCTGCGCGCTATATTGCCAAGGATTCCAATGGCGAGATCGAGGTCACGCTGGTGGAGCCGAACAAGCGCTATTACACCTGCTTTTTTTCCAATCTCTATCTTGGCGGTCTGCGTGACTTTGCCTCCCTGGGACACGGTTATGACCGGCTCGTGACGCAACACGGGATCAATGTCATTCATGACTGGGCCATCGGCGTTGATGGTGCTGCCAAAACTGTAACCCTGGGATCGGGGGTGACACTTCCTTATGACAGGCTGGTCCTGTCACCTGGCATCGATATGAAATATGACAGTTTGCCAGGCTATTCGATTGCGGCGCAAAGCCGGGCTCCCCATGGCTGGAAGTCCGGCACTCAGGTGCAGATCATCAAGGCTCAGGTGGAAGGGCTGCGTCAGGGTGGAACGTTCATCATGGTGCCGCCGCCCGACCCATTTCGCTGCCCGCCGGGTCCCTATGAGCGGGTCTCGATGATTGCGCATATCCTGAAACAGATAAATCCTTCGGCGCGGATCATCATTCTGGATACCAAGCCCAAATTCTCCAAGCAGGGGCTGTTTGCCGAAGGCTGGGAAATTCATTATCCGGGGATGATTGAATGGATCGGGCCGGATATCCATGGCGGCATTCTCAACGTCAACACAGACGAAATGTCCGTGGAAACCGATTTTGACACGTTCAAGGCGGATGCCATGAGCATCATTCCAGCGCAAAAAGCGGGAGCCATTGCCATGCGTGCCGGTGTGACCGACGGCGACTGGGCACCGATCGTGCCAGCCACAATGCAGGCAAAAGCTGATGACAATATCTACGTGCTGGGAGATGCGTCGGCTGCCTCCGAGATGCCGAAATCAGGCTTTTCGGCCAACAGTCAAGCCAAGGTTGCAGCCAATCATGTTCGCGCCGAACTGACCGGCAGCCGTCTGTTTGAACCACGCTTCGTCAACACCTGCTGGAGCCTGATCGCGCCTGATGACGGGGTCAAGGTGGGAGCCCGCTACACGGCAGGGACGGACAAGATTGAAAGCGTTGAAAGCTTTATTTCGCAACCCGATGAAAGCGCCGATATGCGGCGCGCAACCTATCTGGAATCCGAAAGCTGGTATGCGGCCATGACCGATGATCTGTTTGGATGAAATGTGATCGGGCTATTCAGCGGGAATAAGCATCGCCGGCTCTGCCTCGGCCTCGCGTGAGGCCTGAAATTTCATGGTTGCAAAGCCACCGACCAGTATGGCTCCAAGCGCAATCAGCGAAGAGGGCGCTGCGGTGGACAGGCCGGACAGGCCCTGGCCCACTGTGCAGCCAAGCGCCGTGACACCGCCAAAGCCCATCAGCACGCCACCGGACAGATAGCGCAGGATCGAAATCTCGCTGACAAAGCCCTGAAAGCGGAAACGACCGGATAGCAGCGCACTGAAAAAAGCACCGGCCAGCACGCCGCCAACCATGGCAATGGAAAAGCGCACGGTGTCACCAGTGAAGATCATCAGATATTGCACGCTTTCGGCGACTGGAGCGACGAAGCTCAGCGAGGCCAGTTGCGTCGGTTCAAATTCATCATTGCCGACCACGCCGGTGATCACCCAGCCGAGCACAACCAGCGCACCAATGGCGAGGCCGGGCAGAATTGCGCGGCGAAGCCCATGGCGCCGGGCTGTCAACACGGCCGCAGCGGCCAGAACGGCAATGCCGACCGCGACAATTGCCGCCAGATTTGCATTGGCTTCGAACAGGTCGGCCGGGGTGATTTCGCTGGCGAACAGGTTTTCCAACTCAATCCGCGGCAGCGCCAGAATGCCGCGCAATGTGGCGTAGGCTGCAATTCCCGTTACCACAATGGTGACGAGGGCGCGGAAATTGCCGGAAGCAGCGAGAACCAGAAGGCGGCTGACGCAGCCGCCGGCCAGAACCATGCCGATGCCGAACAGCAGGCCGCCAACCAGCAGGGGCAGCGGACGGATGGCAACTGACCAGTAAATGCTGCCAGACAAATCAATCAGACCGGCATATTGCAACGCCTGCGTGCCGATAAGAGCGGCGAGAACTGCAAATCCGACCTGGGCTGTGCGGTTTCTGGACGCGGGTCCCGGCTGGCCCGGTGTCGCCCATTCTGCAATCGCGGCACGGGTACAGTAGCGGCTGATTTCTGCGATAACGCCGAACAGAATGCCAAGCCCGAAAGCCGCCACTACCACGAGGGTTGCGGTGTCGTAAGTTTCGCGCAGATTTTCCAGAAGCTCGAACATCCAAGACCCCAATTCTAAACAGAACTGGGTGGTACACGCGGAAATCCGGTTGGCACAGGCATGGCGTTGCGAAAGGCTCCGACAAAAGAAAATATATCTCTTTGAGTCGGCCGATCAGCGCAAAATGTCTATTTTGTCACGAAACGATAGGCTGTGTCGTTGCGTTCGGCGCGGCCAAAGCCGGGATAAGGAAGATGATAGCCCATCAGATCCATCTGCCTGGATGAGACAAAATCCAGCAGGCGCTTGCGCGTGATTATGGCGTGCTCAGCATCGACATCCTGTGCGAAAGGCCATTCGGGATGTTCAAAGGTGATGAAAGGATGGGCCAGCGCATCGCCAAGCACGAGTAACTGGTCTGTGCCGTTATTGAGTTCAAACGAACAATGGCCCGGCGTGTGGCCGGAGGTGTCATGGGCGTAAATGCCGCTGAGAATTTCACTTTCCGGCTGAAACAGCGTGATCCGGTCAGCCAGTGCTTCAAGCCTGCGTTTGCTGCCCACTGCCAGTCCCTGCTGGTCGTCACGGACATTGTTGACAGTTTCCGGGTCGGTCCAGAACTGCCATTCCGGCTCGGAAATATAATAATTCGCGTCGCTGAAAAACAACTCGTCAAAATCATCCAGCAGACCCCATAAATGGTCCGGATGGGCATGGGTGAAGATGATGTCGGTGACATCCTGCGGGGCAAGATCGATAGCGTCCAGCGCCTCGGGCAACTTTCCCGTCGTGGGGAGGAACTGGCTGCCGCCGCCGACGTCGAACAGCACGGTGCGCTCGCCACTCCTGAAAAGGGTCAGATTGCAGGGCGGCTCCATCCGGTCTGTCGGCAGATTGTGGCGGGCCAGCAAGGCGTCCAGTGTTTCATCAGCAACTGCCGGATACATGAAATTCGGCGGGAAACTCATATATCCGTCACTGAGGGCGGTAACACTGCCATCGCCCAGCGGTTTTTGCACTGCGGCAAATGCCGACCGGCCGGCACCGAATATGGAGCCCGCGGCCAATGCACAGGTTCCGGCCAGAAATTCGCGACGGTCGATGCTCATGTGGTGCTCCTGACATATCTATTTTTATGAATGTAACAGATCGCGTTTCACATCGCCAGCGCCTTGCGGGTGGCTGCCGCAAGGATCATGCTGTCTGACGCATGACATTTGCTGCTTGACCAATGGGTGCGGGATTTACAATCTGCCAGGAACAGGAAATGAGGCGTCGCAGGAGTTACAATGGCCGTTGTGAACAGGGACCTGGAGGAGGTGCAAAACTCCGGCAGGAAACATGTCGTCATCATTGGTGCCGGCATTGTTGGCGTATCGAGCGCTGTGTGGCTGCAGCGGGCCGGGCATGAAGTGACGCTGATTGACAAAGGCGGGCCTGCCAGCGGAACTTCCTATGGCAATGGCGGGGTGCTGACGACTATCGGAGTTGTGCCGGTCACCGTACCTGGGCTGCTCGGCAAAGTGCCGAAAATGCTGCTTGATCCGGATCAGCCGCTGTTTCTGCGCTGGTCCTATCTGCCCAGACTGCTGCCATGGCTGTTGCGTTACCTCTCCCATGCCACTGCTGGCGAAGTGGAGCGAATCTCGAAGGCGTTGGCACCTTTACTGCAGGACAGTGTGGAGCAGCACAAGGCCCTCTCAGCGCGCACAAAGGCGGCGCGCTTTGTGCATGACTGCGATTATGTCTACGCCTATGACAGCGCTGCCGCAGCCCGGGCCGATGCGTTTGGCTGGAACGTCAGATCCCGGCGTGGCTGCCGTTGGAGTGAGATGGATGCTGCTGCGTTCCAGGACTACGATCCGGTGTTTGCCGGGCAGGTCGGCTATGCTCATGTCTCGCCCGACAATGGACGGATTTCAGATCCGGGGGCCTATGTCGTTGCACTGGCGGATCATGTCGTCGAGCAGGGTGGCAGAGTGCTGCAAGCCGAAGCACTGGATCTGGAGATTTCCGGCGAGGCGGTGACAGCCGTCGAAACCTCCCAGGGCAGGATCGCCTGCGATGAATTGCTGCTCGCCGCCGGCGTCTGGTCAGGCCCGCTTGCGCGTAAACTCGGCGTCCAGCCGGATCTGGAAAGTGAGCGCGGCTACCATGTGGAGTTCATCAATCCCTCTGTCATGCCACGAGCGGCGATGATGATGGCGGCGGAAAAATTCGTCATCACGCCAATGGAGGGGCGATTGCGGGCGGCTGGCATCGTCGAGTTTGGCGGGCTGGAAAAGCCGCCGCAGCAGGCTGGATTCGATCTGCTGATCCGGCAGGTGAAACAGAAAATGCCGGGTCTGACCTGGGACCGGATTGATACCTGGATGGGACACCGGCCGGCAACCAGCGATTCCATTCCGCTGATCGGCAAGGGCGGGCCCTGCCGCAATGCCTGGTTCGGCTTTGGTCATCACCATGTCGGATTGACAGCCGGGCCAAAAACTGGTCGCATCCTTGCAGATTGCATATCCGGTGTGCCAACAAATGTTGATCTCGGCGTATACAACCCCGATCGGTTTTCGGGGAAGCCGGATCGGTTTTCGGGGAAGCCGGATCAGTTTTCGGGGAAGAAAGAATCATAACAGGGGATTACGGTCATGAGCTTAAAATCAAGATTAACTGTAAGCGCGGCTGCAATTGCGCTTGTTGGCGCATCGACAGCCGGCGCTTTTGCAGAAAAATGGGATATGCCGCTGGCCTATTCCGCTACAAATTATCATTCTGAAAACGGTGCCGTCTTTGCGGCCTGCGTAACAGATGCCACCGGCGGCGATCTGGAAATTGTCACGCATCCGGGCGGCTCCCTATACAAGGGTGACGAAATCAAGCGTGCAGTGCAGACCGGGCAGGCCCAGATTGGCGAACGGCTGTTGTCAGCGCATGCCAATGAAGATCCGCTGTTCGGGGTCGATTCGATTCCGTTCCTGGCAACTTCCTTTGAGGATTCCGCAGCGCTGTGGAAAGCCGCATCCGGTGCGGTGGAAGAAGCTCTTGCCAAGCAGAACCTGGTCTATGTCTATGCTGTTCCCTGGCCCCCGCAAGGGCTGTACTTCAACAAGGAAGTCAACAGCGTTGCCGATATGAAGGGCCTCAAATTCCGGGCCTATAATGCGGCAACTGCGCGGATCGCAGAACTTGCCGGCATGGTACCGGTGCAGATTGAAGCTGCGGAATTGTCACAGGCTCTTGCGACCGGCGTTGCAGAGGCCTTTATCTCCTCCGGTTCCACGGGCTATGACCGCAAAGTGTGGGAACAATTGACGCATTTTTATGATGTGCAGGCCTGGCTGCCGCGCAACACGGTGTTTGTCAACAAGGACGCCTGGGACGGTCTCAGCGATGCCAACAAGAGCGCAATCACACAGTGCGGCGCCAAAGCCGAAGCGGATGGCCTGGCAAAAGCCAAGGAACTCACCCAGTTCTATATTGACGGGTTGGCGGAAAACGGCATGATTGTTGCTGCACCCGGCGACGGGATAAAAGCCGAATTGCAGGAATTCGGTCAAACCATGACCCAGGAATGGCTGGATTCAGCTGGTGAGGCCGGAAAGGCTGCAGTTGAAGCCTACAAAGCAATGTAACAAGTCTGATCTGGAAACAGCGCCAGCTTATAACTCCCGGCGCAATGGTGCCGGGAGGGTGTCAGATTCCGGAATTGCAGGGAACCGATGGTTGCTTGGTAAATCTGCATGATTGATCAAACCCCACAGAGCAAGAGCCCCATCCGGGAAACCGATGATGGCGCGCGCGCACTTGGCAAAAGCCTTCTGGCCAATGCCAGATTTGCGGCGCTGGCCACGGTAGAACCGGAGACCGGCGATCCGCTGGCAAGTCGCATCGCATTTGGTCTTGATGCTGACGCTCAGCCGGTATCGCTGATGTCGAGGCTGGCGTTTCATACCAAGGCGTTGTTGAGCCAGCCGAGATGCTCTTTGCTGGTCGGCGAGCCGGGCAAGGGAGACCCGCTGGCCCATCCGCGCATCAGCCTGCAGGCCATTGCGTTGCCGATCGTGCGGACCTCGCCGGATCACGCTGCAATCCGGGCGCATTATCTGAAGCAGCATCCCAAGGCAGCGCTATATGTCGATTTCGGTGATTTCCTGTTTGTCCGCTTCCAGATCCGCTCGGCCTATCTGAATGGCGGGTTCGGAAAAGCCTATGTTCTGGAGGCGTCGGATCTGGCTGCCGGATGATTTGTGGCACCGAATCTGACGCCAGGGACCGGGGAATTGAGCTCGTCATATCAGCAAGTGCTGGCCCCCCCGGGACAAGCGCCGGCTGAAACAGAGACCTTTTCAGCAACCTGCTAAATCCTCGGCAAGTCTTGACGTCCCATAATCCGGATATTGCCGGACAGCAGATGTTGGAGACCGAAATTGAGACTGGAGACCGGATCGCAACTTCATTATAGGGTAGAGGCCGGCGAGAAAATTTGCCAAGAGAGGTATTCCTGTTTGTGGGCACTGGAGTTGATATGCAGATACTGACTGCGGAGATGCTGGAAAAGTCTGTTGACTGGCAAGCGTTGATGGATGGGCTGATCGCAGGCCACAAAATGCCGAAAGCCCATATCGGCGATACGCTTCTGGAGCAGGGCGGGCGCAAATTTCTGGCGCGGTCAGCCTGGATTGAAGGATTGGGTGCCTGCACCAAGGCGGTAACTATCTATCCGGACAATTCGCAGCAAAAGCCGGCGCTGCCTTCGGTACAGGGGCATCTGATCATGTTTGACGAGGCCACTGGCGCACCGCTGGCGCTGCTCGACGGCCCGGCCGAGACCCGGTTGAAAACCGCTGCTGACAGTGCCCTTGGCAGCGCTCTGCTGTCACGGCAGGATGCCGAATTGCTGCTGATGGTGGGAGCGGGCAATATGGCAGGCCCGCTGATAGAAGCGCATCTGGCGGCGCGTCCCTCGCTGCAGAAAGTTCTGATCTGGAACCGCACAGAAAAACGTGCGGCGCAGCTGGCCGCGGACATAAAACGCCTGACCGGAATTGATGCGGAAGCCATATCCGAGTTGGATGAGGCGATTCCCGAAGCCGACATCATTTGCAGTGCAACAATGAGCGAGAAGCCGGTCATCAAGGGTGCCCTGTTGTCAAAAGGGACACATCTTGATCTCGTCGGAGCCTATACGCCGACCATGCGCGAAGTGGATAACAAGGCGCTGGCGCGGGCGCGGCTGTTCGCCGACAGTTTCGACACAACGCTGGATCATATTGGCGAGTACAAAATTCCGCTGCAGCGCGGTGCTATTCAGCGCAGCGATGTTCTGGCAGACTTTTACGGCCTGGTCGACGGTGCCAAGGGGCGTCTTGATGACGACGACATTACCTTGTTTAAGAACGGTGGCGGCGCGCATCTTGATTTGATGATCGCACATCATTTTGCCAATCAGTAGGACAGGCTCATGAGTTTGAGACACGGCGGCCGGATTCTGGTCGATCAATTGCGTATTCAGGGTGTGGAGCGCATTTTCTGCATTCCCGGCGAGAGTTTTCTGGCCGCACTGGACGGGCTGCATGACAGCGATATTGAAACCATTGTCTGCCGCCAGGAAGGTGGTGTGGCGATGATGGCCGATGCCACGGCGCGACTGACCGGCAGACCCGGCATAGCATTTGTGACCCGAGGCCCCGGTGCGACAAATGCCTCTGCCGGCGTGCATATTGCGTTTCAGGATTCCGTGCCGATGATCCTGTTTATCGGCCAGGTTGCAAGTGATCAGAAGGACCGTGAGGCGTTTCAGGAAGTTGATTACCGGCAGATGTTCGGCCCCCTTGCCAAATGGGTCGCCGAGATTGAAAGCACGGACCGTATTCCGGAATATGTCTCGCACGCCTTTCATGTGGCCAGCAGCGGGCGGCCAGGACCGGTGGTTCTGGCACTGCCAGAGGATATGCTGTCAGCCAGTGCGGATGTCGCAGATGCGCCAGCAGCGACGGTGCAGGGCAACGGATTATCATTGCAGGCGGTGCAGCAGATACATGAAGCGCTGCAAAAGTCTGAAAAGCCGCTGATTATTGCCGGCGGCGGGGGATGGTCCACAAAGGCGGCGACAGATATTGCCCGGCTGGCCGAGCAGACCGGTGTGCCGGTGGCCACCAGTTTCCGCTGTCAGGACTATATGGACAACAGCCATGACCATTATGTCGGTGATGTCGGGATCAGCATCAATCCGGCATTGGCGGACCATATAAGGGCAAGCGATTGCCTGCTGGTGATTGGCGCCCGGCTGGGGGAAATGACCACCAGCGGCTATACGCTGCTGTCGATTCCAAAACCGGCACAGAGCCTGGTTCATATCTATCCTGATGCGGATGAACTGGGGCGGGTATACCGCCCGGATATGGGGTTCGTCGCCGGTTCGGCGGAAGCGTTGTCGGCGCTGGCTGGCTTCAAGGGGGAACCGGTAACGCGGCCCCGCCAGGTGACAATGGATTTGCGGGCCTCCTATGAGGATTGGCAGATCCCGGAAGAAACCCCGGGTGATCTGAAGCTGGAGCAGGTGATCAGCCACTTGCGGCAGGCCTTGCCGGAAGACGCCATCATCACCAACGGCGCGGGCAACTATGCCGGCTGGCTGCACCGCTACTACCGGTTTCGCCGCTACCGCACCCAGTTGGCACCTACGTCAGGCTCGATGGGGTTCGGCCTGCCAGCTTCTGTCGCTGCCAAACTGCAGTTCCCTGAGCGCACTGTGATCTGCTATGCGGGAGACGGCGATTTTCAGATGCATTGCCAGGAATTCGGCACGGCCTGCCAATATGGCGCGAATATTGTGGTGCTGATCTCCAATAATGGGCTTTACGGTACGATCCGCATGCATCAGGAGAAACATTATCCAGGTCGTGTCAGCGGGACAGGGCTGACCAACCCGGATTTCGCCAAATGGGCGGAAAGCTATGGTGGCTATGGCGAAACCGTTACCCGCGACGTGGATTTCCCGGCGGCGCTGGAGCGCGCCAGACAAGCTGGCAAACCGGCAATCCTCAACCTTCAAATCGATCCCCGCGCCCTCGCAACGCGAATGGTCCTGAAAGAAGTCTGAAACGGTTCAATTTTATTTGAAATCCATGAAGGGTGCTTCACTGCTTGTGGCGGAGTGCTTCATTAGTACAGAATCACTTTTCTGCAGGCTGTCCTGTCTATTGCGTTTCAACAACAGGCGCTCCTCACAGCCCGGCAATGACGAGCGTCGGTGGTATATCCGTAATCAGCGTGTTGCCGTGCGCTTGCTCCCACTCCACTTCGAGGGCGGAGTCACGGCCGTAGCCGTAGCCGCCAACCGGTTCGAAAAAGCCCAGTTCGCGATGATTCAGCATCTGATTCGGAGTTGCGCCGCTGAACCCCGGCTGGTTCTGCCAAGGTGTCGTCACCTCGGGCATTTCCTCGTCCGCTCCCACATATGGGGCCAACGGAGCCCTAGCGTCACTTTCAATCACGGTCGTATCATCATATTGCGATTTGCCTGCGTTGTTAATCTGCCAAATAGCCCAGAGCCGATCAATGTTGCAGTGGTGCAGGTAGAACAGCGGGTCACGGGGTGAATCGCCAACGCTCATAGTTCCCCCGACCCAGACGTGGGCATGTACGTGGCTGCCCATTCGGCTGCCATTGGCACCTTCCACCTTGCGATATTCCGCAAAAGTTGCGGCACTCAGTTCGGCCACCACATGAGAAAGGCTCGGAAGGTTCCAGCCGTCGCCGTCGCCGTTACGCAAATAGCTCCAACCGGAATCGAACTTGCCGCCGATATTGTCGCGACCGCCAAAGATGCTTTCCCAAGCGTTAACGTCGATGTCGTCGGAATCGCTCCTTGTCCAGTTCCAGTAGGGCAGCATCACAGAGCCGTCGAATTCTTGCAGCGCCAGCTCAAGTTTGCGCAGGAAATACCGATGCCATGGGAGAAATTGTGATCGCCAATGAATACCACTGTAGAAGTAGTTTTCGTGCGTGACGGCGTGGGTGTCGATGAGCCCGGTCGAGTTGACATGATTAAATGCTGCAGCAAACGTCTCGCGTTCGGCGGTGCTCAAATCGAGGAAGTTGCGGCGGATCATTGCGACTTCTCCGGCTGCGTGTCGACAAATTTGCGGGCCGCCTCCAGAAGCGTGTTCTCCGTGGGCATGTAATAAATGTTATATCCGTTGGAGTTCATGGTGAACGGCACCGGCTTGCCGTCGATAGTCAGCATCTGCCCAGCCGTCTCGCGAGCAGCCATGACGGACTCTTCGAACCAACTCTCTGGTGCAATTTCGTTGAAAGCGCTGGACGTAAAGTTTTCCTCAGAAATTACCTCAATCACATAGCCGCGACGGATTTCAGCCTGCGCCATAGTTGCAGTCCTCCTAAAAACCGCTTTTCGGAAATATTACCTTTTGTTGAAATTATACCATCTTGGGTTGTTTTTGCAATCAGAAAATCGTTTTTTGAAAGCATGTCTACCGTTCGTAACGCGGGCGAAGCGTAATTTGAACACTGGATGGCCACCGGATGCCGAGTGCGCAAATTTTCCTGTTGGCCGAGTGCAAGTCCTTCGAAGGACTGGTTCCGGTCCGAATGAATGTAGTGAAAACTATTGAGATTTTCGTAGAAATACACTGCCAATCAAGTACTCACGGTCCCCGCACTGCAGCGACCGAACTTGGTCGACAGTTCGACATGGTAAAGACAGGATGTAATTCCTGTCGCTTTAGTATGGGGGTCGTCTGCCATCAAATCTGTTTGGTGGTGGCTCGTCACACCGATAAAATCGAACTGACGGGTTTATTTGCCCAGCTTCAGCAGCATCTTGCGTAACTCGTCTCTGGAGACCGGTTTGCGCATCACGCGATCATCAGTTCCCACAAAGTCAATCTGATCCGGCTCATAGGCCGTGATATAGACATAGGGAATGTTTCGATCACTCAGAATCTTCGCGATCGGCGCAGAGGTCTTTCCGCGCCCCAGATTGACGTCCAGGCAGGCAACGTCAAAGTCCCCGACCTCTGCTAAAGTCAGTGCGTGTTCCAGATGCGTTGAGGGGCCGACAACTTCGAATCCCAGGTCCTCCAGTGCATCCGCCATCTCAAATGCGATGATGGTCTCATCCTCTACGATGAAAATTCTTTTTGGTTGATTTGGCATAAGTTCAACTCTCTTGCATTAACGGCACCTCTAGGCGCCATGTGAAACCGGTCTCCGGAAATTCCATCAAAACGCTGCCCGACGTTTCAGCTACCAATACGCGGTCGATAATTTTCGATCCAAAACCCTTACTCTGTACTTTAACGGGCGGGGGCCCACCTAGTTCCTTCCAATCTACCACCAGCGACTCTTTGTCGCCTTTCACTTCTTTCCAGGTCAAAATCACCGTGCCCTCCGGTACAGACAGGCTGCCATGCTTCACCGCATTTGTAGCCAGTTCATAAAACGCCATCGACAACGCCAATGCGTTCTTGGACGGCAATTGCACTGCAGGACCCTCCATCGAAATTCTGCCCTCGGCGATTCGCCCGATTGTATCATGAGCGATATCTGCCACCAGTGCCTGATCCCATCTGCTGCCGATCAATTGGGAATGAGCTGTGGCGTAAGCCTCAAGCCGGGCGTCGATGGTATCTCTGACATCGGACGTTGCTTCGGAACCACGCAGGGATTGGCTGACGATGGATTTCACCACGGTGAAAGCGTTCTTCACCCGGTGGTTGAGCTCCCCGATCAGAATTTCCTGCTGGCTCAAAAGATGGCGTTCATTATCGATGTCCAGCAGAGCAACCGCTGCCCCGATCCTTTTGCCCTCGTCGTCCAATACAGGTCTGCCGACAATGCGCATCCAGAATGTGCTGCCATCTCCGCGTTGATAATGAACGTCGAGCGCGGAATAGTCCTTGCCGTCGCGGATAATCTGCGAGAGCGGATATTCATGGCTCTCAACCCGCGTGCCGTCTTCATGATGAGAAATCCATTCACCATAGGAATCAACGTCGTTAGATTCCA
This sequence comes from Pararhizobium sp. IMCC3301, assembly GCF_030758315.1. NCBI lineage: Bacteria > Pseudomonadati > Pseudomonadota > Alphaproteobacteria > Hyphomicrobiales > Rhizobiaceae > Pararhizobium > Pararhizobium sp. IMCC3301. Next base: position 1,340,686 of record NZ_CP132336.1, on the reverse strand, counting down.
GAATCGGATGACGCACCATTTCCACTGCACGTTCATTGCCCATGAGGATGCGGCCTGTCGGAGATTGTGCAATCACCACTCCGATAGGCATGGTTTCCAGCATCGCTTCGAGAAAGTTGGAGTGCCGCTTTGCCGCTCCTGCAGTCCGGGCATCTGCTGCTCTTGCTGCAATGGCTTCCGCGAGTTCACGCTTCAGGCGTTCGTTATCTGCACGGATTTCCGTGTTTGAAATGTCCACCAAAACATCCTTCTGTTTTAGATGATCGCCGCTATTGAGACGGCCTCATAATCCTGTATTTCAAACGACACCCGGCCCCCCTATAGCAGGAAGTTTCGGGGCGTGTCAGCAAAATGCAGTAATTTTTTCAGCTTTGTAAAACCGGATTATGTACTGACGGCATATTGCTTCATATGCGCGTAGATCGGCATCGCCGCATCGACAATCGATCGGTGGATATCCGGCACATCGGGCTCAGCTGGTTCCGGCGGGGCAAATCCGGTGGACTTAATGACACTGTCATACCAGTGTGATGCCCAGATACCATCGCTGCCTCGTGGTCCGGCGGGCCAGGACAGCATGTTTTGCGAAAACTCAAGGCTGAGCGCGGTGCACAGTGACCTCAATGCGGCTTCCGGGGTGCGACGGATATCCGTGGCATCCAGCACCGGTGGTGCCTTGCCGGTCAGATCGCAGACCAGATCAAACAGCGCTGCCTGCTCGGCAAAGCCGATATCGGCCAGAGTTATATCTCCGTGTTTGCGGCCGTAGCTGGCGACCACACGGGCCGGATCTCTGATCAGGAATGCATTGGAGAGCTGGCCAATCCATTTGCGGTCATAGGCCGGCAGCATGTGATGGGTCATGTGTTTTTGATACAGCACCGGAGCAGCAGTGTCTGGCTGAAGACAGGCCTTCACAACACTTGACCAGCTAGTATTACCGGCAGCCATGACCTGCGCCGCCATCGGATGCGGCAGGCCGGTGTCTTTCAGATAGGCCGGGTAAAACGGTTCGTCCCAGACTTGCGTGTCAGCCCGGTTTTCGAAGCTGCGCATCATTGCCGTTGACAGATTGCGCGGGCCGGACCACATGGCAATTATACGTGTTTCCGGTATACGTGTTTGTGGCATAGATCGGTTCCGGTTTCCTTTGAAGCATCTGACCGGATATGACGGCAAGGCACACTGTGCGCCTTGGTCATCGTGGCCTCATCTTGAGTGTAGCGATGCCCAAAAGGTGCGCAAGCCGGTTTTCGGTCTGCGCTGCAGTGATCGGCGTCATCAAATGCTTCAATGTGGGCGAGAAAGCATCTAGGGTAGCTTCACACCCGGCTGGCAATGCCGTCGTATCGGCCGAACAGACAGAACGTGCCGGACAGAGAAAATCAGACGATGAACGGAGTGGACATGGCAGGATTCTTTAAAAAACTGTTTGGCGGCGGTGAGGGCGGATCCGTTGCCCATGAAGCAGAACCCTATGAGGGCTGCATGATTGCACCGGCACCACAGAATGCCGGTGGCAGCTGGCGTGTGGCTGGAACGATTACAAAGGAACTTGATGGTGAGACTTATGAGCGGAGCTTCGTGCGTGCCGACACATTTACCGGCCAGGATGAGGCGGTCAAATTCACCCTGGTGAAGGGCCGTCAGATCATCGATCAGAACGGCAAGAGCCTGTTTTCCGATGGCGTAAAATCGCGTCCCGCCTGATGCGATTCACCTGACAGGGATGTCAGAACATGCGCTGGCGTCAGCGCTGACGCATGTTTTCCGGCAGCCATGTTGCAATGTCCGGGAAGAAAATCAGCACAAACACCATCACCACCATAATGCCGAACATCGGCAGGGCGGCTTTTGCAATATAGTTCATTTCGTGATGGGTCATGCCCTGCAGCACAAACAGGTTGAAGCCGATCGGCGGCGTGATCTGCGCCATTTCCACGACGACGACGATAAATATGCCGAACCAGATGACATCAATTCCGGCCTGGCGGATCATCGGTTCAACGACGGCAATGGTCAGCACCACGCTGGAAATGCCATCCAGAAAACAGCCGATGATAATGTAGAACACCAGTAGCGCCATCAGCAGTTCAAAGCGTGACAAATCCAGCGATGCGATGAAACTGGCAAGTGCGCGGGGCAGGCCGGTGAACCCCATCGATAGCGACAAAAAGGCAGCGCCGGCCAGAATCAGCGCGATCATCGCCGAGGTGCGGGTGGCACCCAGCAGGCTTTGGGTGAAACTCGTCCAGGTCAGCGAGCGCTGCAATGCAGCCAGTGCCATGGAGCCGACGACACCGAAAGCGGCCGCTTCCGTCGCGGTGGCGTAACCCAGATACATGGAGCCGATGACAATCAGAATAAGAACGATGACCGGGATCAGAAACCGCGAATTCTTGACCCGCTCCAACAAGCTCATCTCCGGCTCCGGCGTGGGCTTGTAATCTTTGGAAAATATGCCGTAAAGGCTGGCATAGGCCATGAACATCAGCGCCAGAACGAGGCCGGGCAGAATGCCGGCGATGAACAGTTTGGTGATCGATTCATTGATCGTGACGCCATAAACGATGAGGGTCAGTGAAGGCGGGATCATCAGACCCAGCGTGGCAGCGCCGGCCAGGGTGCCGATGATCATTTTTTCCGGGTAGTTACGGGCGCGCAACTCCGGGATCGACATCTTGCCGACGGTGGTCAGGGTGGCGGCGGATGAGCCGGACACGGCGGCAAACACAGTGCAGCCGACAATATTGGTGTGCAGCAGGCCGCCGGGCAGTTTCGCCATCCACGGTGACAGACCCTTGAACATGTCTTCTGAAAGGCGGGTGCGGAACAGGATTTCCCCCATCCAGATAAACATCGGTAATGCGGTCAGCGTCCAGGAAGATGAGGCCGACCAGATGGTGGTCATCATGGCATCGCCGGCGGGGCGGGAGGTGAACAGTTCCATGCCGACGAAGGCGACGCCAAGCAGGGCCAGACCAACCCAGACGCCGCTGCCGAGCAGCAAAAACAGAACAAACAGAAAAACGCCGGTTGCTGCAAATTCCATCAGATCTCATCACCAACCAGCGCTTCGGCACTTATATTATCGTTCCGCGTGAGGATCAGCGTCACCAGATTGTCAAGGAAGCAGACCGCCAGCAGGACGGCGCCCAGGGCGACTACGCTTTGCGGTATCCAAAGTGGCGTGGCATCCTGGCCCTGGCTGATATCGCTGAATTTGAGCGACAGGGTAACGCCTCGAATGGCGTAAAACGCCAGATAGGATGTGGTGGCGCTGGCAATCACCATGCACCATAATTCACCCCAGAAGCGATAGCGCCCAAGGGCGCCGAGAAACAGGCTGACGCGAATATGAGCCCCCCTGTTGAGGGCATAGGCAAAGGCCAGAAAGGAAGAGGCGGCCATAAAATAACCGGCATATTGCGACGAGCCGGGAAACGGGGTGCCGGTCCAGCGTGCAATCATCTGAGCGACAATGATCAGCAGGATCATCAACAGACAGAGCGCGGCAACAATGCCGGCCCCGGTATACAGGCTGTCGAGTACGCGCCGGATTGCCCGTGGCTTGTGTGTCATGTTGCCCCCCGTCCCCTGATCTGCATTGCCATCATGACGTTGTTTCAGTGTGTTTCGCAAGGGCCGGTAACGGCCTGGCCGCGCGCGATGGCGGGCGGATAGCGAAGAAGCCTCTTCACAGGCTTTGGATTTGTGGACTATGGTTTTGTCATAAAGCTTTGCTGATGCTGTGGCACAAGGTTGTGGTATCGGGGGCTGTGGTATCCGGGAGCCGATACAATTGCCGGTCTGATTTTCGGTCGATCTTGATTCTGTCCCATTGAAGGAGTGATTTGATGAAAACCCTATTCAGTCTCACAGCGGCCAGCGTGCTGGCCCTTAGCGGCATGGCGCAGGCGGAATTTTCCCTGACCGTGTTGCACACCAATGATATGCACTCCCGCGTTGAATCGATCAGCAAATATGATTCCGGCTGCAGCGCGGAAGACAATGATGAAGGTAAATGCTTTGGCAGCTATTCGCGCCTTGTAACTGCAGTGGAAAAAGCCCGCGGCATGAGTAACAACACCATTCTGGTGGATGGCGGTGACCAGTTCCAAGGCTCGCTGTTCTATACCTATTACAAGGGCAAAGTTGCCGCCGAAATGATGAACAAGCTCGGCTATGACGGCATGACTGTCGGCAACCACGAGTTTGATGACGGGCCGGAAACTTTGGCCGGTTTCATGGCAACAGTGGGATTTCCGGTCCTGATGTCGAATGCCGATGTCTCGGCTGAACCGGAATTGGCCGGCAAGCTGATGCCATCTACGGTAATTGAGCGCGGTGGCGAGAAAATCGGCCTGATCGGCCTGACGCCGGTTGATGCAGGCGAACTGTCCTCTCCGGGCAAGAATGTGAAGTTTGCCGATCCGGCCGCATCCGTCGCCCGCGAAGTGGCCGCGCTGGAAGCGCAGGGGGTGAACAAGATCATTGTCCTGTCCCATTCCGGTTATCTGGTGGATCAGGATGTGGCCAGCAAGGTGGCCGGAATTGACGTGATTGTTGGCGGTCATTCCCATACCTACCTGTCCAGCAGCTCAGATAAGGCCTCCGGCCCGTATCCGACCATGGTCACCGGTCCGGATGGCTCGCTGACAGCCGTGGTTCAGGCCTATGCCTATGGCAAATATCTTGGCGCACTGGATGTGACATTCGATGACAATGGCGTTGTCACAAAAGCCAGTGGCGAGCCAATTGTCATGGATGGTGAAGTTGTCGAGGACAGCGCTACCAAGCAGCGCATCGCAGAGCTTGCCAAGCCGCTGGAGGAAATCCGCAACAAGGTGGTGTCTGAAACCGTCGGCCTGATTGAAGGCGACCGGGCGGTGTGCCGTGTTGAAGAATGCGAGATGGGCAATCTGGTGGCCGATGCGATGCTTGGCCGGGTTGCCGATCAGGGCATTCAGATTGCGATTACCAATTCCGGCGGCCTGCGCGCGTCGATTGATGGTGGACCGGTAACGATGGGCGAAGTGCTGACCGTGCTGCCGTTCCAGAACACGCTGTCCACCTTCCAGCTGAAAGGCGCCGATGTGCTGGCGGCGCTGGAAAACGGTGTCAGTCAGGTGGAAGAAGTGAAAGGCCGCTTTCCTCAGGTGGCAGGTCTGAAATTCAGCTGGGATCCGTCCACGGCCCCGAATGAAGGCCGCATCAAATCGGTTGAAGTCATGGAAAACGGTGCGTGGACTGCGCTTGACCCGGACAAGACCTATGGCGTCGTGTCGAACAATTTCATGCGCAGCGGCGGTGACGGCTACAGCATTTTTGAAACTGCCGGCATGAAAGCCTATGATTTCGGCCCCGGCCTTGAAGATGTTCTGGCGGATTACCTGGCGGATAATCAGCCCTATACGCCCTACAAGGATGGCCGCATCAGCAAGGTGGCGACGAATTGAGGCATTGACGCATTCGCGTGACACAGCCGGTGGCCGGGGTGACCTGGCCATTGGCCTTTTGGGCTGGGCGATCATTCTTCATAGGTTTATTTACATTGCAGGGGAAGCGCCTTATTTTTCTCCCGGTGCCACTGATGGCGGATACCGATCCGCATTCTGACACCTGTTTTGACAATTGTGATTGTGCATGTCGGTGCTGCTTAAACTCATTCTGAGGCCTGCCGGTCCGGGCGATCTCTTACGTCTGGCTGAGATTGAATCCGGCGGTTTTGCTACGGACCGTATTTCCAACCGCTCGTTTCGTGCGCTGATTGCCAGCGAGACGGCTTATGTCATTGTCGCGGAGGCTGACGGTGAAATCCTCGGCTATGCCCTGGTTCTTTTCAGACGTAAAACCAGGGTTGCGCGGTTATATTCACTCGCCGTCGATCAGACCGCTATCGGCCTTGGACTGGGAAAAAGACTTCTGGCGGAAGCCGAAACTGAAACCCTGCGGCGGGGGCGCGTGATTTTACGTCTCGAAGTTCACGAAAAAAACGTTTTTGCGATAGCACTTTACAAAAATTGCGGATATCAGCCGATTGGCAGATACGAGCGTTATTATGGCGATGGCGGAACAGCACTGAGATTTGAAAAAAACATCCGGACAAATCCGCTGGCTGCACCGGTTCTGCCGTTGGTGGATGATACAAGCTCTGCAGCTTTGTGATTTCAAAACACTACAAAAAGCGAATCTGAGCGCGGAAATACCGCGTTTTTCCAGAAAGGAACTCGAGATTTAAATGTCCATCTGGGTTATTCTCGTCGGTCAGCATACCCACATTTCCAACACGGAAACTCCGCACAAGGTCATTACCACAAAGGAATATCTGGCGGCCCCGGATCTGTTCAGGAATACCAGACCGAACATCATCAATCTGTCGGCTTCATATGCCTATAAAAAGCGCGGCTATTACGCCTCACTGCTGGCCAATGCACGTGCGCACCGCATCATTCCCTCAGTCGAAACCATGATCGATCTGTCGGAGCGCCAGCTCTATGATCACGCCCTTCCTGAACTGGAAGATATGTTGAACAAGTGTCTGAGCGGCACGCAGGACCTGTCGGAAGACAGTCTCAGTTTTTTCTTTGGCGGTTCGAGCGATGAGCGTCTCGCGCGGTTCGGCAAATTGCTGTTCGACTGGTTTCGCGCCCCCATATTAAAGCTTGCAGTGAAACCCGGTAACCGGGTCTCGATTGCAAAAATCCAGATGGTGCCGTTTCACAAGCTGACGCCGCAGGAGCGGCCCCGCTTTCTGGCGGCGATGGATACTCACACTTCGCGCAACTGGAACGAAAGCAAACCGAAAACAGCCGCCAAATATTCAATTGCCACCCTGTGCGATCCTGATGAAGTTCTGCCGCCTTCTTCCATTGCCTCGCTGAAACACTGGGCGCGGATTGCTGCGAAAATGGGGGTTGAAGTGGAGCCGGTTTCGCGGCGCGATCTGCCTAAACTGGCGAATTACGATGCCCTGTTCATTCGCGAAACCACTTCCATCTCCAACCACACTTACCGGTTTGCGCGGCGTGCGCTTCAGGAGGGCATGCCGGTGATCGATGATCCGGTTTCGATGATCCGCTGCACCAACAAAGTGTATCTGCACGAATTGCTGGATGCAGCGTCGATTGCCATGCCGCAATCGATTATCGTATCGAGTTTTGATGAATGTCAGCGGGCCGCCGAGGTGATCGGCTTTCCCATGGTTGTGAAAATACCAGATGGTTCGTTTTCAAAAGGCGTTGAGAAGGCGGTCGACATAGCCGGGCTTCGCAAGCTGGCGACCAACTGGCTGAAGGATAGCGATCTTCTGATCTGCCAGACCTACATGCCGACCGATTTTGACTGGCGGGTCGGTGTGCTGGGTGGCCAACCACTGTTCGTGACACAGTATCTCATGGCGCCCAAACACTGGCAGATCGTCAAACATAATGGCAGCCATGCGCCGCTTGAAGGCGGCTACCGGCCGGTCTCGCTTGCATCGGCGCCATCGGAGTTGCTGGATGTAGCGACCAGGGCAACTCGGCTCATCGGCGATGGCTTCTATGGCGTGGATATCAAACAGGTTAAAGACCAGTTTTTCGTCATCGAAATCAATGATAATCCGAACCTCAATCATGGCTGTGAAGATGCCGATGAAAAGGACGAGGTCTGGATCAGACTGACCAACTGGTTCATCGAACGTATCGACGCGTGATGCATAGGGCGCAGGCGGAGCCGCATTGCAGTGACGTTTGCATTGAACAGCGCATCCGCACAGGGTGAACCTGCAATCCAACAAGCCAGACGGCTCTCTCCATCCCACTCACCGCGTCCTGTCCTGGAAGGTGCCGAACTCTCGCGAGCGGTGTAACCCGTCTGAGTAACGGCCGTAACCGGTCTGATCGGCGTAAAGTTTTGCGGCTTGATCTGGGTCAATGCCCCCTTGGCGTTTGCCGCTAGGGTGCACATCGTCGTAAGGTTCCGGCCGCAGAGCAGCCGGCGCGCAAAGCAATAATCCGGCCGATATCCCGGCCAGAATCTGATTGCGGACATCTTCCTGACCGCCTGACGGTCGAGCGAATGAGGAGATATTATGGGTATCATCGGTTTTACGAAGAGCCTGTCACTGGCTTCGGCCCTTGTGCTGACGGGCAGTGTGGCTTTTGCACAAACGGTTTTTGTGCCGGAAGGAAGCGCGAATTCCATCCTGATGGTGAATGCCACCACGGGTGACATGATCAACCGGATTGAGGGATTGGAAGCGGTACACGGTCTTGCCGGCGCGCCGGGCGTGCCTGTGCTGGTCGCGGGCAGCTATGCGGAGGTTGATCGTGAAGATATTGCCGAAACATCGCTACCCGAAGGCGTGACGGCGGATGAACATGCCGGGCATCATGCTCCGGCTGCCAAGCCAATGGGACCGGCAGGGGCTGGCTTGAGCCTGCTCAGCATTCTCGATGCCGAAACCGGCGAAATTCTGCGCCGCATCGAGGTGCCAGGTGCCGTGCACCACACTGCGGTGTCTCCGGATGGCCGGTTCGCAGTGGCGACGCATCCATCGGGTGATGGAATTTCTGTGATCGATCTGAAGACGATGGCGATGACCGGGTGGGTTGCGACCGGTTCAATGCCCAACTATGCTGTATTCGGCACAGATCCGGGCATAGTTTATGTCTCGAACGCAGGTAATGGCACCGTCAGCGAGGTTGATCTGGAACGGCAAATCGTGCGTCGTAATCTGTTCGCCGGCCTGGCACCGGAGCATCTGGTTCTCGATTCCGTGTCGGGAACGCTTTACGTCGCGGATTCCGATGACGGGCAGGTGCTTGAACTGGCGCTGGAAAGTGGTGAAACGAGCCGCAGTTTCGAGATTGGCGGCGAGATCCACGGGATCGAGCTGACAGAAGACCGCACTCAGCTGATTGTAGCTGGACGCGGCGAAGACAAGGTTGTGGTGATTGACCTTGCGGGGAGTTCCATTTCAACTGTCTCGCTTGCTCCGGAGCCCTATCACCTCACCAATGTGCCTGGAACAGGACGTCTGTTCGTCTCGTCGCGGGCGGAACCGAAAGTCTGGATTCTCGATGCATCAGACCTGAGTGTAATTGGCGAATTTGCCGTTGAAAGTGTAGGCCATCAGATGGTTGTCATGAACTGAAGCCGGACCGCCATAACCCTGCATATCACCACAACCCATATGGTGAGTGGCGATATGCAGCAAGCGAAGCAGTGCGGCGACCATCGTAGCGGGTGGAGATTTGACGCAAGGCACTCCAAATCCAAACCGAATACACATTAGGAGACCCCGATGAAAATACCGATGAAACTGATGATCTCTGCGCTCTTTGTTACAGTGGCAGTGCCGGTACTCGCACAGCAGCACAGTTCAGGGATGGGTGCGGACGACGCGATGATGGCCGAAGGTCTGATGATGCCGGAGATGGATGCTGCCAAAGGACGACAGCTGTTCGCATCCAAGGGCTGTGTTGTCTGTCATGCGATCAACGGTGTGGGTGGCGAGGACGCACCGAGCCTGGATGCCGAGCTTATGGATATGCCGATGAACCCGTTCGATTTTGCCGCACGTATGTGGCGCGGGGCCGGAGCCATGGTGGCCCTGCAGGAGGATGAAATGGGCGGGCAGATCGAGCTGGATGGCGAGGAACTGGCCGCTATTATCGCTTTCGTTCATGATGCTGATGAGCAAGCGAAATTCTCTGACGCGGATGTCCCAGATGCGATCAAGGGCATGATGCATCACGAAAGTGAGGAAGAGCATCATGAAGAAGGTGAGGATGATGATCACGGTTGACGGGCGGCGGGTTGGCTGTTCCGGTTGAGTGCCGACTTGCAAAGCTCCGCGATCTCAGTGTTGCGGGGTTTTGGTTTCAGGTATGGTCACAATGTCAGGCAAACGCCACAGTCTTGCCGTAGGATATATCGAATCCGGCATTGAATTTGCGCTTCGGACCCACAGTCACGTGCTTGTGAGAACTGTAAAGGAGAATGAATATGAACGGATTTGATATGGGATTTGGAATGGGATTTGGAGGGATCTGGATGATCCTGATCCTCGTGCTGGTTATTTTAGGAATCGCTGTGTTGTTCAAAACCCTGATGAAATAACGCAATAAAGAAGGATATCTGCCGATGAGTTACTCAATTGACCGAACTTTCAAAGATGCCACATTGGACGCCATCGAGGCCCGGACCCGCAGTGCTTTGGCCGACGCCGGCTTTGGCGTGCTGACGGAGATCGACGTCAAGGCAACGATGAAGAAGAAAATCGACAAGGACATGCCGGGATATCTCATCCTGGGCGCCTGTAATCCAAAGATGGCATGGGAGGCTATTGGCCTGGAGCCGAAAGTAGGCGCAATGTTGCCGTGCAATGTCATTCTGCGCGAGATTGACGCTGGCGTAGAAGTTTCCGCTATTGATCCGCAAGCCTCGATGATGGCGATTGACAATGCGGAACTGAAACGTGTTGCGGGCGAAGTTCGTGATCTGCTGCGCAAGGCCGTAGAAGCCATATGATCAGTGAGAGCGGTCGAAAGCGCCGCAACCTGATTGTTGCCGGAAGCGTCGCTTTGGGCCTCGTCGCACTGTTGAGCCTCGAGTTCTCGCTGACACCGAGGACCGACCGAGGCGATTGGCCGACGCAATTCCGAAGCAACGGCGAACAATTGTACTTCACCGGCATGAATTCAAACGGGGAGGCGATTCGCGCCACAGGCGGGGGCCATATGCAGATGATGGGTGGTGGCTCCTGCGCTGCCTGTCATGGAGTTGACCGTCAGGGCGGTCGATTGCGCCCGACTTACTGGACAGTGGCTCCGGCGATTACCGAAGCCGCCTTGACGGGTGAGCATGGCGATAGTGATGGTCACGACCATTCCTCATACACCCGCGAAAGTTTGGCTGAAGCAATCACCAAAGGGGTAAGGCCGGACGGCAGCGAAATTGGTTCGCGCATGCCACGCTGGCTAATGTCGGACGAAGATCTGTCCGATCTGGTCGCGTTTCTCTTGCCGGATGAAGGCAGTTAAATTTGCACTTGCAACGGTTTTCGAATTGTTCCGCGCCATTAAAACCAAGGCCATTGCGATACATGAAACCCTCTAAAGAGGCAGTTGCGAAACCGGAACTGTGATCTGGCCCTCCTGCCATTGTTCCGCGCAGGTCAGCCTGCCCTCTGAGATCTGCCGCACCAGATCAAGGATGGCCTGGGCAGTGTCACCATAGTCAGACTGGCCCGAAATAATCCCTGACACATCCAGATCTATACTGTCAGACCAGTCTGACAGGGTCTTCGGGTTGCCACAGATTTTCACTGTCGGCGCCAGGGGCAGGCCGGACGGATTGAAAACTCCGACAGCAAAAAGAGTGATTTGCGCGCCTGCCAGCACCATTCCGGTCAGCGATGTCGGGCTGAAAAATGGTGTGTGCATGAAGTAAAGCCCGGGCTCACCCGGCTTTTCGCCGAATTGTAATGCCCCGGAAAATTTGCTGGTGCCGATTTTGCAAATTGCCCCCATGGTTTTTTCTGTCAGCGTGCTCAGTCCGGCTTCAATGTTTTCCTGCGTTGGATTGACGCCGCGATAGTCAGTTCCATCGGCGTGCATCATTGCATCTTCGGCGCTCAGATGTGCCAGAATGGCCTGCGCAATCGCCGGGCTGTGAGACTGCGCGCGGATGACATCCTCACCGCCCAGGAATTCGGCGGTTTCCGATACGATCGCAGTGCCGCCTGCGGCAATCAGCTGATCCACGAAACGGCCGATTGACGGATTGGCACAAAGTGCGGAAGTTGCGTCGGAGCCGCCGCATTCCAGGGCGACCGTCAGATCGGACAGCTGCAGATCTGTTTTGGGACTTCCAGCCATGGCAGTCATCAGATCTTGCAGATGCAAGACCATGACATCCTGCGCCGCCTGCATGCCGCGCTGTGCCATGAGCGAAAGAACAACCACAGGCTTTTGCAATTCTGCACAGGCCGCGTGCAAGTGTGCAGCGGCCGCGCGGTCGTGGGTTACAACAAGGGCGGCACCGACATTGGGATGGGCGATGATTGCCTCAATCATGTCAGCCTGAAGCGTTGCATCGCAGCCGCGCACGCCACGCTGAAACCCGGGAGTAACCGGCAGAACGCCAGGCACCCGGGCTGCGGCCAGTGCGGTCACGCGGTCGGTGAGGGCGATGGTCGACAATGCAATCACATGGTTGCGTAGCCCGATGCGGCCATCCGGGCGTCGCCAGCCCATGCCGATCGTCTCATGCGATGTTGTGGACATGGACGTGTTCTCCCTGAAGAATGGCCGTTTTTGCATGTCCGATTACCACGCCGTATTTGACCACTTCGGCTCCTGCCGCAATGTCGCTCAGCGCCACTTTGTGACCGAAGGGAACGCCCTCGACAATCTCCATGCCGCTAACGATCCGGGTGCAATCCAGCCTGTCATCCAGCATGGTCGCCACATTATCCCCCGGATGGGTTTTCAGAGACAGGCGCGTACTGGATTTGCCTGCTTGTTCGGTGCCGCTCATGCCTGGGCTTTGCGATAAACCATGTGTTCCTGGGTGTAAAAATGCAGGGTCGAGTTGCCGTTTGAACCGCCGACGCCGAGTGAGGAGTTTTTGACACCGACGAAGGGTGTGTGATCTTCGGGAAAACTGCCGCAATTGACGTGGATCATGCCGCTTTCAGCCTCGGCAATGAAGCGATCCACCAGCGGTGTCTGCTCTGAATAGAGACACGCCGAGAGGCCGAACTCCACGTCATTGCAGATCGCAAGCGCCTCATCAGGCGTATCATAGGGGATCACGGCGAGCACCGGACCAAACACCTCGTCACGGGCGACTTCCATGTCTGGTGTCACGTTGGAAAGGATCGTCGGGGCGTAAAAATAGCCGCCATTCTGCTCAATGGTGGTACCGCCTGCGGCGGCGTGAGCGCCAGCCGCGAGACTGCGCTCGACAAAGCCAGCGACATCGTCCCGCGCCTTTTCACCCATCAGCGGACCGATGGTTGTGCCAGCGTCCAACCCGTCACCGATTTGCGCCGCCTTGGCGCGGCTGGCCAGTCCTTCGACCACTGCGGCCTCAAGCTCGCGGCGCACAAGAACCCGGCTGATAGCGGTGCAGCGCTGACCGCAAACGGCAAAGGCAGCGGCATAAATCTGGTTGAGGACGGCCTCAAGATCGCTGGCGTCATTCACAATTACCGGGTTCTTGCCACCCAGTTCAAGGCTGATCTCGGCCAGATTGGCCGCTGCCGCCTGCGCAACAATGCGGCCAATTTCAACCGAGCCGGTAAAGCTGATTGCGTCGACTCCGTCTGCAGATGTCAGGGCGCTGCCCAGACTTCCTGAGCCGTAAGCGATCTGAAACAGCCCTTCCGGCAGGGTCGCATCCGCCACTTCCTGCATGAGGAAAGCGGCACCCGGTGTGCTGATCGATGGTTTCAGCACCATTGCATTGCCGTAGAGCAGCGCCGGAATGGTTTTGCGGATTGGTGTGCTGAAGGGGAAATTCCAGGGGTTGATGCCGACGATCACACCGCGTGGGCGGCGGGTGGAATAACTCACCGTGTCAGGTCTTTGCGAGGGCAGAACTTCTCCGATAGCGGCAGAGGCACGGCATGTGGTAGCGCGGCCTTCGCCCAAAGCCTTGTTCACTTCGCCACGTGATTCACCGATAATCTTGCCCATTTCGCGGGTAATGGCAGTGGCGATGTCTTCGCGGCGCGCTTCAAGTCCGTCGAGAAAATTATTGACGATCCTGCCACGCTCAGGCTGCGGTATCTTTGCCCATGCCTGCTGGGCCGTGCGGGCAGTGGCCATCATGGCCGGCACATCATCGGGCGTTATGGTTGGAAAGGATGCAACCACTTCGCTCGGGTTCGCAGGATTACGGATTTCGACAGACATGGGATTACCTCAGGCTTCGCAGGGTTTCAGGCAGCCATAGGCTGAGCTGGGGGAAAAAGATCACGATCAGCATGGCGAACATCAAAGTGGCGACAAACGGCAGAATCGCAACGGCGACTTTCTCGAATTTTATATTGGCAATCTGACTGGCCACAAACAGATTTACGCCAAGTGGCGGCGTCAGAAATGCGATTTCAATTGTGACGATCAGAATGATGCCGAAGTGAACCGGATCAACGCCATAACTTTTCACCAATGGCACAAGAATCGGAGCCAGAATGATGATGGCGCTGATGGTTTCCATGAAGGTACCGATGACCACCAGAAGGGCGCAGATAATCAACAGGATGATGATGGCGCTGTCGGTGATTCCACTGAAGGCGGCGACAACATTCTGCGGGATGCGTTCCAGTGTGATGACTGTGGCAAAGAGCGTCGAGACGGCGACGATGATCATCAATGCGCCACCGAGTTTCACAGCATTCTCAAAGGCCGCCAACAGGCTGGCCCTGGTCAATTGGCGATAGACGGTGACACTGATGACAAGGGCATAGACGACGGCGCAGACCGAGGCTTCGACCGGGGTGAAGATACCTGAATAAATCCCGCCCAGAATGAGGATTGGTAGGAACAGGGCGAACTTGGCTTTCCAGATCAGCTTCCAGATACTTTGCCGCGGCGCGCCTGTGTCCTCTGTCATCACCGCACCGGCGCGGCGGGCAATGACATAGGCCACACCGGCCAGAAGGAACGCTGTCAGAATGCCGGGCACCATGCCGGCTGCAAACAAATCGGCAATCGATACATTGGCTATGATGCCATAGATGATTAGCGGGTTGCTTGGCGGGATCATGACACCCAGAGTACCGCCCGTGGCGGAAACCGATGCCGCATAGGCAGCCGGATAGCCGTATTTGATCATCGCCGGAATCATGATTGCGCCGATTGCTGCAACCGTGCCGGGACCGGAGCCGGAAATCGCTGCAAAAAACATGCAGGAGAAAATTGTCACCAGCCCGAGGCTGCCGGGGATATGGCCAAAGGCATGGCGGAAAATGCTGATGATATCTTCGGTGATGCCGCCCTTTTCCATGATGTTGCCGGCCAGAATAAAAGCGGGGATGGCGAGCAGCGGGAACTGGTCCAGACCGTTCAGGACATTCTGGGTGGCAAACACCATCGGCGCGTCGGTGATGTAACTGATGGTCAGCCCGACAATGCCGAGGCAGACATAGATCGGCAGTCCGAGGATCAGCAGCAGCGGAAAAACAACCGTGAGAACGAGAATGACCTCATTCATCGATCATGCCTCCGCGTATGAGAGTGAGCAGGTCCTGAAGATGCAACAGGAAAATCATGACAAAGCCGGCGCACATGGCGGCGAACAGGAAATTCTGGTTGAATCCAAGCGCCGGAGAGATGTTGGGATAGCGCAGGCCATCGGTAAAATTAAATGCGGAAAACACAACCATCACGGCGGCAAAGCCAAGCACGACAATGGTGTGAAAAAAGGCCATTGGCCGGGCGCCGATCCTGCTTGCAATCGCGTCGGAAAACACGGACACGCGAAGATGCGAACGGGTGAGCGTGCCGTAGGCTGCCGCGATAAAGACCATTGTGATGAAACTGAAACGGCCGGTTTCTTCGGTCCAGTCTACTGACCAGCGAAACTCACGCGCAATCACCTGCAGAAAAAGCGATGCAACCATAAAGGCCAACAGCGCGGAAGCGAGCAGCAAAAGCGATTTGCGCAGGGCGTTATGCATTATCGTTTCCTTCAGTGACGGCCCGCCCGCAGCACCCTGGCTGCGGGCGGGACTGGCATTATTTATCGCCAGGAAAGGCGGCCAGAATTTCCAGTGCCTTGTTGGCGACCATTTCACCATCTGGTCCGATGGCGTCGTAATAGTCTGGCCAGATGGCGCGGGCTTTTTCAAGCCATTCGGTTTCGTCTTCGATCGCGGTGATCTCGACTCCGGCCTCGCGGGCCTTATCCCACCAATTGGCTTCATCCAGCGGCTGCCACCAGCGAATGTAATCCGTGGCTTCTTTGCCAGCACGCAGGATCGCCGCCTGATGCTCTTCTGACAGGCCCTGGAACCAGCGCTCCGACACGACAATCGGGTGAGTCAGGATCGTATAATGGAACGTGGTCATGCGGTTGATGACCTCGTTAAACTTCATGCCGATCACGTCCGTGACCGGATTGTCACCACCTTCAACAACGCCCTGCTGCAAAGCGCTGTAAAGTTCGGCCCATGCGATGGGAGTCGGGTTGCCGCCCCATGCCTCGTATGAAGCAATCATGATTGGATTGGGTGGCACGCGCATTTTCAGCCCGGCCAAATCCGCAGGTTTCTCGATGGGTTTGTCAGATTTATAGAAAAACGCCCGCCATCCGGAGTTTTCCCAGCCAACGATGCGCACGCCGGCTTCCTCGATCACACGGGGCACCAGAAATGGGGTGATCTGATCCTGAAGATAATTGACCTGTTCGGTAGAGGTAGCCAGATACGGCAGGATGAAAACGTTCAAAGATGGCGCCAAGGCCGCAATGTTGTTGGTAGCGGGCAAGGTCACCTGAAGCGCGCCCTGGCGGGCCTGCTGAACCATCTCGCGTTCGCCGCCAAGCTGCGCTCCGGGGAAGATTTCCGGGCGGATTTCATTGCGTGTATAAATCGCCACCAACTCGGCAAAGCGTTTTAGCGTCGCCGTGTGTGAGGACCATTCCATATTGACTGAATGGCCGATTTTCATGGTGATCTGCCCGTCCATCTCAGGAACGGATTCCCAGCCGAGTGGATTCGGCTCCTGGGCTGTCGCCATGACCGGACCCAGGGCGAGTGCCCCGGCCAGCATTGCGATTTTCGTTATATGTTTCATGTCTGTTTCCTCCTTGTTGATGAATGTTCTCAGTGGCTGCTCTGGATGATGGAGGCAGCCTTTTCCGCAATCATGTAGGTTGCGGAATTCGTATTGGCGGATGTGATGCTTGGCATGATTGAGGCGTCGACGATGCGCAGTCCCTCGACCCCCTGGACGCGCAATTGCGGGTCAACGACAGCGCCGGCGTCGCTGCCCATGCGGCAGGTGCCAACCAGATGGTAGACCGTAGTCGCATTGCTGCGGATCGCATTCAGCATCTCTTCGTCAGTCCTGCAATCATCCCCGGGAATGACTTCGCGAGACCACAGGTCACGGAACGCTGGCTGGCGGTAAATGTCGCGCACAATTTTCAATCCCTCCAGCGTGACGTCCCGATCGCGCTGGGTGTTTAAGTAATTCATCCGGATCTTCGGGTCCCGGGCCGGGTCGGCTGAATCAATGTGAATGCTGCCGCGGCTTTCAGGATGGCACTGCCAGAATGACGTGGTGAATCCGGAATAGCGATGCAGCGGTTTGCCGGGCTTGTCGACCGACAAAGGCATGACAAACAGCTGAAGGTCAGGGCGGTTGTCCTCAGCGTATTTTGTGCACATGGCGCCGCCCACCTGGCCGGCACCCACCGAAAGCGGGCCAGCTCCATTGATGAGCCAATCCAGTCCCATCTGTGCCAGACGCAATGGGTTGCGGATGTGATCATTCAGCGACAGGCCGCGCCGCGACAATTCAACGATTGTGCGCATCTGAATGTGGTCCTGGAGGTTTTCACCGACCTCGGGTGCGTCGTGACGAACCTTGATACCATGCTGGCGCAGCAGGCTGGCGGGTCCGATGCCTGAAAGCTGCAAAAGCTGCGGGGTTTGAACCGAGCCGCCGCACAGGATCACTTCGCTTGCGCAGTTGACCTGGCAGTCCTGCCCGTTGTGGCGATAAGAGACGCCGCGCGCGCGCTTTCCGTCAAAAATCAGGCCGAATACCTGGGCATGAAGTTTTACTGTGAGATTTGGCCGGCCCATAGCCGGTTTCAGGAAAGCCGTTGCCGCGCTGTCACGCCAGCGCCCGCGAAGTGTCAGTTGATAAGAACCAACGCCATAACTCGACGCGCCGTTGAAGTCGGGATTGCGAGGCAATCCGGCTTCGCCGGCGGCTTCCATCCAGGCATCACATGCGGCATTTTTATTGCGCAGATCGCTGACCTGAAGCGGACCCTGCGCACCCCTGTATTGCGACGGCGTACCGGACGAGGTTTCAAGTTTGCGAAAGTAGGGCAGGACGCTGTTATAATCCCAGCCATCCGCTCCGCGCCGGGCCCAATCGTCAAAGTCTCCGTGCTGGCCGCGAATGAAGATCAATCCGTTGATCGAACTGGAGCCGCCGATGACACGTCCGCGCGGACAATCAATCTGCCGCCCGTTGATGCCATCATCAGGCTCCGAACGGTACAAATGTGAATAACTTGGATTGTAGATGGATTTGTAATATCCGACCGGCAGTTTCAGCCAGAAATTACGGTCGGATCCACCACCTTCGAGCACCAGAACCCGGCAATCCGGGTCCTCGGTCAGACGCGCAGCCAGTGTAGCTCCTGCGGTTCCCGATCCCACGATGATGTAGTCGTAATCTGGCATGCTGATCCGTTAAAAAACCTAAAGTCCTATATTTAGGTATAATCCAGATGCAGTATGTGAGCAAGCCAGTAATCCTAAAAATAGGACTTTAGAATTTTTCTAGCTAAACCTGTGAAAGCCGGATATTAACACACGTATGAAGAGTGAGAAATTTCGCCGCGACGGGACACCTTTATACCTCAAGGTTGCCGAGGTCATGCGCCAGAGAATCCTGCGTGACGTCTGGAAGACCGGGGATTTCCTTCCGACAATTGATGCGTTGATGGCGGAATTTCAGGTCGCGCGCATCACCGTTCGCGAGGCTGTCAAGATTCTCGAATCAGAGGGGTTGGTCGAGCCGAGGCGCGGCCGTGGCACCACGATTCTGCCGCATCTGCCTCCCAAACGCCCGCTGAGTGTTGTCACAAGTCTGTCGGAGCTTGTCGATCTGTATCGTGGCGATGTCCCCGACCTGGTCAGTCTGAATGATGCTGAAACCGATCTGCCGGATGGCGTGACAATCGGAAAACCGGCCGCTAAATATCATATGCTGAGACGTATTCATTCGCGGGACGGAGAGCGCTACTGTGTGATCACTCTCTATCTGGCCAAGGACATATTTGACAAACATGAAGCGGCTCTGCGGTCCCGTCTGGCCTTGCCGGTGCTGTTTGATGATCCGGATCTGCATGTCAGGATTGCGCGCCAGAGTCTGATTGTCAGCAAATGCGATATGGAGACAGCCACTCTTCTTGATCTGGTTGTCGGGGAACCCATGGCCGAAGTGCGCCGGGTGATGTGCGATGAAAATGATACAATCATCTACCTTGCCGATGTGATTTATCGCGGCGATTATATCCGGCTGGACATGGATCTTCTGGCATGACGCAGACAGTCCGTATCACGCGCATTGAAGGTTTTGCCTTCCGCAGTCCGCTCGCAAAGCCGGTGATGACGTCATTCGGCGTGATGCGTGACCGGCCCGCCGCGTTTCTGCGCATTGAGGATGAAGATGGCGCATTCGGCTGGGGGGAAATCTTCGCCAACTGGCCAGCCGCTGCTGCCGAGCACCGCATCAATCTGTTGGCCCAGGACATCGGGCCACTGGTTTTTGATCATCCAGTATCACAACCGGGCGCGCTGTTCGAAAGACTTACCCGGCAGACTCGCATTGTCGCGCTGCAAAGCGGCGAATGGGGTCCGTTCCGTCAGGTCATAGCCGGTCTGGACATCGCGCTTTGGGACCTGTTTTCGCGCAAATCCGGCCAGACCCTGCGGCACTTCATGAACAAGACGGCCGCCGACCATGTGCCCGCCTATGCCAGCGGCATCCATATCAAGGATGCCGAGAGCATGATCGGCGAGGCGCGGCTGATCGGGTTTACTGATTTCAAAGTGAAGGTCGGCTTTGATATGGATGATGACCTGACCCGATTATTTCAGATTTTTGAACGCAAATTGGCGGCCGAGACCATTGCTGCCGACGCCAATCAGGCCTGGGACCCTGAAACCGCACGAAGTTTCCTGGCGCAGACCGCACAAGTTCCGCTGACGTGGCTGGAAGAGCCTATTTGCGCAGATGCATCTGCGGCGGATTGGGCGGCGCTTCATGATGCAAGCCCCTATCCACTGGCCGGCGGCGAAAATCTGGTTGGTTACGATCAATTCGATGCGGCGATCACAGCGGCACATCTGGGTGTTTTTCAACCGGATATCATCAAATGGGGTGGATTGACCGGATGTCTTACGGTCGGCCGCAACGTGCTTGCTGCGGGCCTGCGCTATTGTCCGCATTTTCTTGGCGGCGGTGTCGGGCTGCAGGCGTCGGCAAATCTGCTGGCGGCCGTCGGTGGTGACGGACTGCTTGAGGTCGATGTCAATCCCAACCCGCTGCGCGATGTCTTCGGCCCGGTTGCATCGCGCATCTCGGAAAGGGGATGGGGCTGTAATGACGAGCCGGGCCTTGGTATCGATATGTTACCCGACGAACTGGCTCCATTTCAGACCCACAAGGCCGAAATTTTCTCGCAAGCACACCGGTAACCCGCCACTGGAGCGGGTCGGAAGAAGGGCCGCAGCGCACTGGTTTGGCACTCACCGCGCTGTGCCCGCCACTCTCATACTTTAGTTCCAATTCAGGTCATGCCGAGCGTGGGTTTCCAGATACGCGCCATCTGAAAAATGCGTATCATAAAAGTCGGTGTCCAACTGGTGGGCTTGCAGATACATCAGTGTGAAGATGGCCGGGACTGTCGCCGGAAAGCGGCCGAACGTGTAGAACACATAGTCTGCCATGGCGGAGACACAGTCGATGAATTCAGCGTCAATTGGAGCGGCCTTGCTGCGGATAGCTCCGGTTTCCTTGTAAGGGCCTTTGGTTTTGGCGTTGAAAGGACCGCCTTTGCCGAATTTGCGGGTAATGACAGCCTCCACAGCCGCGCGCATATTTGCAAAATGCGGCGGACAGTGACCTTCAAATACGCCTTCAAGCCCGGTGACATGAGGCAGCGGCTGGTCCTTGATCATATCAAAGCGGAAGCCGAGACCGGGTACGTCCGGGTCGCCGCTGGCACCCAGGATGCTGAAGGGGTTGATGCCCTCATACATCCAGCCGCCGAGGCCCATGGCCTGCAGCATCAGAGTTCCGGCATAGCAGGCACAGGACAGTTCCACCGTGACTTCGGTCAGGCTGAGTTGCTCGATATAGGACAGCGGAAACGGGTTTTCGATGTCGACCCGGTTTTTGAACTTCTCAAGGCCGGGAATCGGCCGGTTGTTGACATCATCATAAAGGCAGGCTCCGTTCTGGACGAGGTAGCACAGCGCCAGAATCATGTGCTGGGCAAGATCGGCGACGGGAATGATGAGCGTGCTGCCCGGCACATTGGCGCACCATTCATTGTGCATTTCCATATGTTCGGGTCTGGCCGGTGTGTGCAGTCTGCCATCGGCCAGTTTGACGATGCGCGATTTATGCTCGTCAAAACAGGCTTTCAGATCGGTGCTGCCATCGGGCTGTTTAGCCTGTGTTGCCGGCATGTCGCGGGTCTTGAACGCATAGACGCCATTGTCGTCAGTGAAGAAGAATTCACTGGTGTGGAACCCTGCAGCGGAGGGAAAGCTGCGGCCGCCTGCCGCGCCGGCATAATTGGGCATGTTCGGCAGATAATAGCGGTTATAGGGAATAAGGTTCGACCAGCCAGTATTGCCGGCCACTGTCGTCAGCAGCAGCATCTGCTCCAGCTCCGACAGGGCTGCAGGCTGGCGTTCTGAAGTGTAGGCCAGCGGACCATTGGGAATACTGGCACCCTTGGCAAAGCGGCGTGAACGACGGCCGTGAATGGCGTCGATCAGGGGAAAGGAAGCGGCTTCAATCAGTCCTTTGGGAAGGTCGGGAATGCGGTCGAGCATGATGTTTCCTCTGGTATTAAGAGCGGCGGCTTTTGCACCCGCGCCCAGTCCGTTCATAACAGCTCCGGCACCCAGCATGGATGCGCCAAGCAGTTTGCGTCGTGATGTGTCAAACATGGTTTTCTCCTGAATAAGCTTGAATTTGGTTGTGCGGGTCAGAGCGGCTGGTGGATCTGATCGTAGGCCCCGCTGCGGCAGCGCAGCGCCGCTACTTCAGCGCGGCTGAGGCCGATATCTGTCAGCATGCGGTCATCGAGCCGGTGCAGCCGGTGCCAGGCGAGGCGGTTTTCGCTGATCTGTACAAACGGGCCGAAGCCGTATTTTTTGAACAATCGGAGCACAATGCTCTCCTTTCTGAGGTTTGGCCGGGCCATGGACGGCCCCGTGAGCCTGCTCTTGCCAGATTTTAAAGCGCTGCAGTAAGTGATGGAATGGACAAAAACGGGTCAAATATGCCAGAATGGTAAAATGCCGTTATCGACTCATTCCAACCATCTTTCCGTCAGCCTTGTGGCGGTTCCCGAGACCTCGGCTTCGGTCCTGTACGGGCTGCATGAGGTGTTCTCCTGTGTTGGCACGGTGTGGGAAGGTCTGACCGGGGAGAAAACAGAAAGCCGACGCGTCATGCCGCGCATTGTCGGCAGCACAACAAAGCCTTTTCGCACCACCCTGGGGGCAACGTTGGTGGCGGATCATACTTTTGAAGAGGCGCTGCGGTCCGATGTGGTGATTGTCAGCGATCTGATGCTGGCACCGGAGACAGGACCGGTGGGGCGCTGGCCGGAAGCCACCAACTGGCTGGCGGAGCAGTACCACCGCGGTGCGATTGTGTGTTCGGTCTGTACCGGCTCGATGATGCTGGCCGAAGCCGGGCTGCTGGACAATCGCGAGGCAACAACCCATTGGGCGGCGCGTTCGGTATTCAGAGAATGCTATCCGCTGGTGCTGCTGCGGCCGGAGCGTTTGCTGGTGCCCTCCGGGCTGGAACACCGCATTGTCACCAGTGGCGGCTCGGCCTCTTGGTCTGAGCTTGCGCTCTATCTTGTGGCGCGGTTTTGCGGCAATGCCGAGGCGCGGCGCATCATCAAGATTTTCGTCTTTGGCGACAAGAGCGCGGGCCAGTTGCCGTTTTCAGCCATGGTGCGGCCAAAACAGCATGAGGATGCGGCGATTGCGTTATGCCAGGAGTGGATCGCGGAGCATTATGCGACGCCCAATCCGGTGATGGAAATGGCGGCGCGCTCCGGCCTTGCGCCGCGCACCTTCAAACGCCGCTTTGCCGCCGCCACGGGCTATGCGCCGCTGGATTATGTGCAGTCTCTGCGCATAGAAGAGGCCAAGCAAATGCTGGAAACCAGCGATGATGCCATCGACGATATCGCCGCGCAGGCAGGCTACGAAGACCCCAATTCCTTCCGCCGCCTGTTCAAACGCACAACCGGCATTACACCGCATCAATACCGGGTGCGATTTCAGACGGTCGGGGCGATTTGAGTTTTTTTCGTTATCCCGAGCGCACCAGAACCCTACTGCTTGACCTGATAGCCGGTTTTGAAAATCCACCAGACGATCGTGATGCATGCCGCCAGAAACAGGGCAATGACGCTGAGGCTGATGGTGACGTTGACGTCGGCGACTTCGTAAAAGCTCCAGCGAAAGCCGCTGACAAGATAGAGCACCGGGTTGAACAGGGTCACGGTCTGCCACACAGGGGGCAGCATGTTGACCGAATAGAAACTGCCGCCGAGAAACACCAGCGGGGTGATGACCAGAAGGGGCACGATCTGGAGTTTTTCAAAACTGTCCGCCCAGATGCCGATGATGAAGCCGAGCAGGCTGAAGGTGAGGGCGGTGAGTACCAGGAACAACAGCATGATGAGCGGATGGGCGATCTGCAGATCAACGAACAAATTGGCGGTTGCCAGAATGATCAGGCCGAGTATCAGTGATTTGGTCGCCGCTGCGCCGACATAACCCAGCACAATTTCAAATGAGGAAACCGGTGCGGACAGCAATTCGTAAATCGTGCCGGTGAATTTTGGGAAATAAATTCCGAAAGCGGCATTGGAGAGCGATTGGGTCAGCAGCGACAGCATGATAAGGCCCGGCACAATAAATGCGCCGTAGCTGATGCCATCGATTTCCTGAATGCGCGAGCCGATGGCCGAGCCGAAAACGACAAAATACAGCGATGTCGACAGAACCGGCGAGACGATGCTCTGGAACAGGGTGCGCCACATGCGGTTCATCTCAAAACTGTAAATGGCTTTGACAGCAAGATAATTCATTGTGTGTTTCCTGTCGTGCCGGACGCAGCCTGTTCAGTATCTACATCAGAGTTTTCCGCATCGGACCGGGCTGTGTCCTGATGTACCAGGGTGACGAAGATTTCTTCCAGCGAACTCTGTTTGGTGTTGAGATCCTTGAAACGGATGCCGGCATCAGACAGATCCCGCAGCAGTGACGTGATACCGGTGCGCTCGCGCTGGGTGTTGTAGGTGTAGACCAGCTGTTCGCCGTCGGCCGATTTTTCGAGGCCGTCGCGCTGAATGCTGTCCGGTATGGCATCAAGCGGTTCCTGCAAATCAAGCATCAGGGTCTTTTTGCCAAGTTTGGTCATCAGCTCGGATTTGTCTTCCACCAGAATGATCTCGCCATGGGCGATGACGCCAACCCGGTCGGCGATTTCCTCCGCTTCTTCAATGTAATGGGTGGTGAGAATAATGGTCACGCCACTGTCGCGCAATTCGCGCACGACCTGCCACATATCCTTGCGCAATTCGACATCCACCCCGGCAGTGGGCTCATCCAGAAACAGAATTTGCGGCTCATGGGCGAGCGCCTTGGCAATCAGCACCCGGCGCTTCATGCCGCCGGATAATTGCATGATCTTGTTGTCTTTCTTATCCCACAGCGACAGGCTTTTCAGCGTCTTTTCGACCAGAGCATCATCGCGCTTCTTGCCAAACAGACCCCTTGAAAAACTGACCGTCGCCCAGACGGTTTCAAAGGCATCAGTGGTCAGTTCCTGGGGCACCAATCCAATCAGGGCGCGGGTTTTGCGGTAGTCCTTGATGATGTCATGGCCAGCCACTGAAACACTGCCACTGGTGGGTGTGACAAGACCGCAAATAACGGAAATAAGCGTGGTCTTGCCGGCTCCATTGGGCCCGAGCAGGGCCAAAATCTCGCCCTGCCTTATGTCCAGTGAAACATTTTTCAGAGCCTGAAAACCGCTGTCATAGGTCTTTTCCAGGTTGGAGACGGAAATCAGCGGTGGGGCAACTGCAAGCATGGATTGTGAGCCGAAAATAGGAGGAAACGCATTGCGCTGGAAAGGCTTGTTTTGCGGCGGATATATGTCATAGGCTGTCACCATACAACCGCATGACCCTATCAGAGTTTTCAGGAGACATATCGATGAAACTATTCACAAGCCTGGCGCTGGCCGCCAGTGTCATGGCAGCAACCGCTTTTGCCGGCCATGCGGAAACCCGCGTGACCTACAAATCGGCTTCCTCCAGTTCGTCCTATTTCCAGATGGCGGTGCAGATTGCCGAAGCCATGAAGGCGGGTACGAATGGCGACATCATTGTCACTGTCGAGGAAAGCCAGGGTTCGGTGCAAAATGTCATGGAAGCGGCGGTGCGTCCGGGCAATTACGTGTTTACAACGCCGCCGGCGCTGGTCGCTTTGGCCCAGGGCGGCAAGGCGATGTTCGATGGCAAGGGCAACCCTAAATTCGATGACATCAGAGCGCTGTTTCCAATTCCCTCGCTGACCATGCATTTCGTTGTGCGCGATGATGCCGGAATTGCCAATTTCGCCGATATGAAAGGCAAGACGATCCTGATCGGCAAAGGCTCTTTCGGGGCCACTGAGGGCGAAAAATATCTGGGCCTGTTCGGGCTTGAAGGGCAGGTCAAACTGCCGGATGTGGAACTCTCCAATGCGGTTGCGGCGCTGAAAAACGGCCAGATTGACGGGTTTGTCACAGCTGGTTCCTGGCCCGCGCCGAATGTCATTGAAGCTGCGGCCAGTCTGGGCGTAACAGTGCTGTCGTTGGATGATGAGCAGATCGCTGCCACCAAACGCACAAGGCTGGTCATTCCTGCCGGCACCTATGCCGGCCAGGATGCCGATATCGTAACGACCTCATTGCCGGTGGTCGCCTATACCACCACCAATATGGATGACGACACAGCCTATGAGCTGACCAAAACCTACTGGCAGGAAAAGGCCAGGATGGGCGACGATGCCGCCTGGTGGAATGGAGTTGACAAGGGGCTCATGGAAAACATCACGGGTGCTATCCATCCCGGTGCACTGCGTTACTACACCGAAATGGATTTTCCGCTGACTGACGCGCAGAAGTGACAACTGGCTCTATTCTGACCACTTCGCAGGAAGGCGCGCTGCCGGTAACGGCGCGCCTTTTCTGGTGCACACTTGGCGCTGTCTCGATCAGCTTTCATATCTGGCTGATTTTCTCCGGCCTGGTGCCGAATCTGGTCAGCCGGCCGCTGCACATGGCGCTGGCGCTGCCCTGGGTACTGGTGTTCATGGCGAAAAGCCGGCAGCAGCGCATCAGTGGCACAGTTCTGTGCATTGTCGGCGTAGCCGCGACGCTCTGGGTTGCCCTCAATCAGGACGCTCTGGGCGATCAATACGGTTATTTGTCCGGTGGGTTTCAGACTTTTACGGCTATCCTGCTGCTGTTGGTGACACTTGAAATGGCACGCCGTGCCATTGGTTGGCCACTGCCGAGCGTCGCTGCGCTGGCGCTGGCCTATGGCCTGTTCGGCCAGTATATTCCCGGCGAATTCGGCTATGCCGGCATTCCTTTGCAGAGCTTTCTTGGCACGCTGACCATAGCCGAGGGAGGGCTGTGGGGCACTTTGACCGGTGTTTCGGTGAGCATTGTCGCGATTTTTGTCATTTTCGGAGCGATCCTGAATGCTGGCGAAGCCGGGCAGGGTTTCATGAATGTGGCCTCCGCTGCAGCCGGGCGTCTGCGCGGTGGTGCGGCCAAGGTGTCGGTGCTGTCGTCGGCGCTGTTCGGCTCGATTTCCGGCTCTGCCTCGGCCAATGTTGCCTCAACCGGTGCCATCACCCTGCCGGCGATGACACGCCTTGGTTATCCCAAACGCCTGGCCGCTGCCGTTGAAGCAGTGGCGTCTTCCGGGGGCCAGATCATGCCACCGCTGATGGGAGCCGGGGCGTTTGTGATGGTCGAGCTGACGGGCACACCCTATGAGCAGATCATCCTGGCGGCGCTGCTGCCGGCGCTGCTGTATTTCGCAGCGGTCTGGATTGGCATCGACATGTTTTCGCTGCGCTTTCCGCTGCGCGGCGTGCCGAAGGACGAGCAGCCTTCACTGCGCCAGGTTGCCATTACATCGGCGTTTTTCCTGGTGCCCTTCGCGGTGCTGCTGTGGGGCATGTTCGGCGCGAGGGTCACGCCGCAATATGCCGCGACGCTGGCGATGTTGGCCGGAGCCGTGCTGCTGCTGATCGATGGCCGTCTGTCATTTGATCTTGCCAGAACGCTGGCGCGTGTTGAAGCCGTGCTGATGAGCGCCGGGCGTCAGGTGGCCCTGATCGCCTCGATCATCCTGTGCGCATCAATCATTATCGGCGTGCTTGGCATGACCGGGCTGGGGGTCAAGATCACGTCGCTGATTTTGTCGGGCTCTGGCGGGCAATTATGGCCGGCGTTGCTGCTGACGGCGTTTGCCTGTCTTGTGCTGGGCATGGAGGTGCCGACGACAGCGGCTTATGTGATCAGTATTTCCGTGGCCGGTCCGGCGCTTATGGAACTGGGACTGGCACCGCTGCAGGCGCATTTGTTCGTGTTCTGGTTCGCCTTGTTGTCGACCATCACACCGCCGGTCTGTGGCGCAGTTTTCATTGCCGCCGGAATGGTGGAGGAAAACTGGTTGAAAGTGGCAACTTCGGCAATGGCGCTCGGCCTCGGGCTGTATTTCATTCCGCTGGGGATGATTGCAAACCCAAATCTCATCGCTCTTGGCACATCGCCGTTTCTGGCTCTGTTGGCGGCAGCCAAAGTTCTGGTGGCCCTGGCAGCCTTGTCATTTGCCGTTATTGCCCCGCGATCTATTTTGTGGCGACTGGCCGCTTTTGCAGTTGGACTTGTTGTGCTTTTTGTCTAAATCCAAATGTCCGAAACGATCTGAAGCTGATTGATTATATGTCTGAGTATTTCAAAAAACTTGCGGTGAAAAGCTGGGTGACCTTTGTCGATCTGTCAAAGGTGATGATCCCTGTTGTGATTCTGGTGCGCATTGCCGAAGTCTACGGGCTGGTCGATGCAATGGGTCCCGCTCTGGAACCGGTGATGGGGCTGATGGGGCTGCCTGCGGAAACCGGTATCGTCTGGGGCAGCGCGCTGCTTGTCGGTATCTATGCCGGCTTCGGGGCTCTGCCGGTTCTGGCCGGAGTGGACATGAACCTTGCCCAGCTCAGCATACTGGCATCGATCATGTTGATCGCCCATGCCCTGCCGATCGAACAGGCAATCGTTAAGCGCACCGGCGTGACCTTTATCGGAACCGTATTGTTGCGGTTTTTCGGCGCGGTGGTCTATGGCGCAATCGTGTTTTGGATCTGCGACTGGTTTTCACTGCTGCAGCAACCTGTGGATCTGTCGTTGTTTACCGCGGCAGGCGACAAGGACGCCACGCACTGGGAGTTTGCGGTTGCATCGGCCAAGACCATGCTGGTGGTTCTGGTGATCATTGTGGTGCTGTTTGTGGCGCTTGATATCAGCGAGAAAACCGGTTTCACCGACCTCTTCACCAGAGCCACCATTCCGCTGATCCGGCTGTCCGGACTGAACCGGGAAATCGCACCGCTGACGACCATTGGTGTGCTGCTTGGGCTGATGTATGGTGGCGGACTGATTATTGGCGAATCGCGCGAAAAGAATTTCTCGCTGCGGGCCAAGACATTGGCGCTGTGCTGGCTGTCGCTGTCGCACGGGCTGATTGAGGATACCGGGATCATGCTGGCGCTTGGTGCCAATATCTGGATCATTCTGGTGGGGCGGCTGATTTTTACCCTGATCGTGGTCAGGATTCTGGCGACCCTTTGGCCGCGCTCCGCTGAAGCCATTGCAAAAGAGGCCTCATCACGAGCGGGGTGAGATACATCGGCACCTGAAAGCAGCCGATAAATAACAGCCAGGGGGCTGTCACGCCGATGGGGAGCGCTGCCAGAAACAAAGCCATATTGCGGTTTCCCGATGGTATCGCGGGTGTCAGTTCCGAAGGGGTTGGTGCAACCCCTTTGGCCCGCGCCCGCAGGGTAATCAGGCCCGCATGGGCGATTTGCGCGCCCAGATTGGCAATACATGCAATGATCAGAACACCGAGCAGGCGCAGCGGATCACTCAGCAACACAGGCTGAATGGCATCCATCAGAGCGAGCACGAAAATCGCCAGAGCCAGCGTGTTAAGCCCGTTGAGAATCTGCGGTGCCCTGGCGCCGAGCGCAAACATCACCGGGCGTCTCAAGGTGAGGGCAGCAATGCCCGCCACGACAATCAGCACCAGTAGTTTCAGGGATACCAGCCAGAGCGCGGTCTGCGCTGCGACATTGGGCAGAAGCGACAGGATCGGGAACGAAGTCAGCGGCAGCAGCGCAGTGCCGAGGATCAGCAGGCGCATCGCCCGTGCACCGTCGAGCCCCATCAGAAAGGCAAAGGCAGGTGCGCCGGAAATCGATGCCCCGGCATAGACGACCGTCAGAACATCGCGCCAGACTTCCGGTACTGGCAGCGCGGTGAGAATCACATAGGCGAACAGCGGAACAGCGAGCTGCAGAACCAGCACCACGGTCAGATCGGCGGCAGCCTGGCGCCTTGTGACACGCAGTGCGGAAAGTTCAATGCGCAGTGCCGACACAAACAGAATTAACGCCACCATTTCAGGTATATAGGGACGCAGAACGCCGGCGGCGGCAGGGAAAGCGATGCCGGCGACCAACCCGGAGACCAGAACCCACTGGGCGTGTCGGGCAATAAACAAAAATGGCGTGGCAAGAAATCCAGGCACAAAACCCTATGATGCTGATGGCAAACTGACTGTGACGATGAGACCGCCTTCGTCCGCGTTTTGCAAGCTGATATCGCCGCCATGGCGGTGAATGATCGAACGGGCAATCGACAGCCCAAGTCCGGTGCCGCCAGTCTCGCGGTTGCGCGAGGTTTCGATCCGGGAAAACGGTTTGAACATTTCTTCCATGCGCTCTGGCGGAATGCCGGGGCCATGATCGCGGATTTCGAACGATACAGTCTGATCTGCTGACGCGACGCTGACATTGGCATGATCACCATAAAGGATGGCGTTTTCCATAAGATTGCTGATCGCCCGTTTCAGCGCCAGCGGACGCCCTCTCAGGACCGGGCTGGAAGTCGAGTTGATGTCAAATTCAATTTGTGCGCCCTGAGCTTTGTATATCGCAGCGCATTCCTCCAGCAGAGCCAGCAGGTCGACCTGCGAAATCGGTTCGCTGTCCGCATCGTCTCGGGCAAAGGCAAGCACGCTTTCGGTCATGCTCTGCATGTCATCAAGTGTGCGCACGATATTGGCTTTGGCGGTTTCATCATCCAGCAATTCCGCACGCAGCCGCAAGCTGGTGATGGGGGTGCGCAGATCATGGGAAATGGCGGCCAGCATCTGTGTGCGGTCCTTGACAAACCGTGTCAGCCGATCCTGCATGGCATTGAAAGCCGCCGTGGCGCGACGGATTTCCTGAGGCCCGGTTTCGGCGAGCATCGGGACATGCTCACCGCGCCCCAGCGCATCGGCTGCGCCTGCCAGATCCTTGATCGGACGGGTGACGCGGCGCAAAAACCAGATGGCAAGTCCACTGAGCGCCAGCGCCAGCGCCAGGTTGTAAAGCAGACTGGTGCGCAGCCAGCTCAGGTCCCGGCCCGGAAGCCGCAGGACAATATTCAGCCAGCGCTGCGGAGACAACTCCAGTGAGACCACAAGACGGTCGACAAGCCGGTTTCGGGACCGGCTCATTGCTTCATCCATGTCCCGATCCATCGGCATGGCATGTCTCGTATCGGAATCCCTGTCACGCCGGCGCGAAGCGGTCTGCTCCCTATCGTCGGAAATGTGCTGAAACCGCCTTTCAACGAAGCGCGCCTCCACCCGTGCGGTAAGACCGGATTCCGCCTGCAGCCGGGCGGCCAGCATATTTGTCATTGCCGAACGGTCAGAGGTGCCCGCGAGCGGTTCGGCATCTATGGTGACGCGGCGCTCGCGACTGCTCAGCACCCGAAGCAGGCGCTGTTCTGTCGGGCCATCACTGGTCTGCAGCAATTCCGCGGCGATGATGGTCTGTCCGATCAGGGGCCCGGCTGCGCCGCGCCGGAATGCATCAGCGCGTTCGCCGGCCACAAGCACAATATTGATGGCCTGCGAAATCAGGATGGTCAGAACAATGAGCAGAATGATCTGCCCGGTCAGGCCGCTTGGCCAGGCAAGGCGCCACCAGGGATTTCGGGGAGCGGTGTTCATGATTGCTCAACGGTTCCAGCGAATTTATAACCGCCGCCCCAGACGGTCTGGATGAGCAGGGGGTTCTTCGGATCTTCCTCGATTTTCTTGCGCAGACGACTGACCTGATTGTCTATGGCGCGATCAAAAGGTCCGGCATTGCGGCCACGGGTCAGATCGATCAGCTGATCGCGGGAGAGCACGATGTTGGGCCGGTCTACCAGAATCGACAGCAGGGAAAACTCTCCACTGCTAAGTCCGATATCGGGTCCATCGCCGTTGCGTAATTGCCGTGTCGTGGTGTCGAAGACCCAACCATTAAAGGTGTATCGGGTACCGTGACGCGGCTCGCGTTGTGGCGGCAGGCTTTGGGAGCGGCGCAGCACTGCCTTGATGCGGGCGAGCAATTCACGCGGGTTGAATGGTTTGGTGACATAGTCATCCGCACCCATTTCCAGGCCGACGATCTTGTCGGTTTCCTCACTGACGGCGGTCAGCAGAATAACTGGTGTGTGCGTTGTTTCACGCAGGAAGCGGCACAGGGTCAGCCCGTCCTCTCCCGGCATCATGATATCAAGAATGATAAGGTCAAAGGCATAGGCTTTGACCGCCTGGCGCAGCGCAGGCCCGCCATCGGCCGTCATCGCGCGAAAGCCGTTTTTCTTTAGATATTGTGCCAGCGGATCGCGAATATCGCGATGGTCATCGACAACCAGAATATGTGACGTCTGTGCTTCCATGGTTCTGTTCTAGACCGGATTCCGACCGTGAGGAAACGCTAGTTGTCGCAAAATGTATCACGTCACCAAGGCCACACACTTTGATGCAATCGAGCCCGCATCGCCGGATAGTTCTGCGACATTTCCTCCCCATGTAGAGCAGGTCACGATGAGACGTGGCATCTACACCCCAATACAAGTGGAGCTGAAAAATGACGAAGACAACAAACAAGAGAATGCTGAAAACAACCATCGCCGCAAGTGCCATAGTCCTGATTGGCGCTGTTGGCCTTACAGCTGGAGCACAGGCCACAGGTTCACACCGCGATGGCGGCAACCGTGGTGGCGGAATGGGTGGTTTCCCCCAGGAAATGATGCAGGGCCTGGATCAGGATGGCAATGGCACAGTGTCCGAAACGGAAGCTGAAGCACAATTGCTGAAACTGTTCGGCACGGTTGATGCTGACAGCAGTGGCGGCGTCACCAAGGAAGAAATGAAGGCAGCCCAGGATGCGCGCCGCGAAGCCCGCAATGATGACAGCGAAAACGCCCGGGACGGCAACACCGGAATGCGTGGCGAACGCCATGCTGACCGGGGCGACCGGGGCGACCGGGGTGAGCGCGGTGAGCGTGGCGGACACCGCAAAGGTGGCATGATGGGCAAAGGCATGGGCATGGGCGGCATGATGGGGCAGGGCATGGACCGCATGTTCGATCGTGCTGATGCAGACAGTGATGGCACCGTGACCGAAGCGGAATTCAAGTCGGCAATCGCGATCTTTACTGACAATATTGCGGCTCACGCCAACACTGCGCTTGAGCGTCAGGCGGAACGGTTCTCCGATCTTGACAGCAATAATGACGGCCAGATTTCCAAAGAGGAATTTCAGGCAGGCCGGGGCTCCAAACGAGGCGGTAACCGCTGAATCAGGTAACTGAATCAGGTCACTGAACCGGGGGTGCACAGACGCCGGGCAGGGTTTATCCTTGCCCGGCTTTGCTGTTTCAAAAGCGAATTGCTAATCGATTGATGCACCCGGACCCGGGGTCGCTCCGGGAGGACATTTTCCAAGAATAATCATGCCGAGCACTTCATCCTTGCTGACATCCTTGGTCGAAGCCGAGCCGACGACTTGACCGTTTTTCATCACCGACACCCTGTCCGCCAGATCAAACACGTCATGAATGTCATGGCTGATCAGAAAGATACCAATCCCGTCTTTTTTCAACTGTTTGATCAACTGGCCGACCTGCTCTGTTTCCTGAGGGCCGAGTGCCGCCGTCGGCTCGTCCATGATCAGGATGCGGGCATTGAAATGAATCGCCCGAGCAATCGCCACGGACTGGCGCTGACCACCCGACAGGGATTTCACCGGATCCTTGAACTTCTTGAAGTTCGGGTTGAGCCGTCCCATAACCCTGCGGGTTTCATCCTCCATGGCCGCATCATCCAGCGTGCCCCATCTTGTCAGCAGTTCACGGCCGAGAAACAGGTTTGCCGCAGCGTCCACATTATCCGCCAGAGCAAGGGTCTGGTAGATGGTCTCAATGCCATAATCCTTGGCATGACGCGGATTGGAAATGTTGGCTTCTTCGCCACGCACGAAGATCTGACCGGTATCGCGGCCATAGGCACCGGACAGAATTTTGATCAGAGTGGACTTGCCGGCTCCATTGTGGCCCAGGAGCCCGACGACTTCGCCGGGATACAGATCAATGGAGGCGTGATCCACCGCCTTGACGCCGCCAAAGGCAATGGAAATGTCACGCATTTCCACCAAAGGCGGGGCGGAGCGATCGGCTGGGTTGACTTGTGTTGTATCAGACATGATTTCTCCTCCCTCAGACCGAGCGTCTGCGGTAAATCGTATCCAGCCAGACGGCAAAGATCAGAACGCTTCCGACCACCATTTGCTGGACCGCCGAGTCAAAGCCGACAAGGACCATGCCAGATTGCAGCGACTGCATGACAAGAGCTCCGAGCATGGCACCGTAAATCGTGCCGATGCCGCCTGCAAAGGATGTGCCGCCAATCACTGCGGCCGCGATGACATATAATTCATCCAACTGGCCCAGAGAGTTGGTGGCCGCATTCAGTCGTGCGCTCGCGATCACTGCAGAAATGCCCACCAGGCCACCCATCAGCGAAAAGATCATCAGTGTCATGCGTTTGGTATTGATACCGGCCAGTTCAGCAGCTTCCGGGTTGCCGCCGATTGCGAACACATAGCGGCCAAACCGGGTGCGGGTGACGAGGAATGTCATGAAGATACCGACTGCAATGGCAATCAGAACCGGGATGGCAAAACCATGTGATATGGCTAATCCGCCCTCGGGAACGACAATGTTGTTGGCTTCGGCATAGCGTCTCACCACACCCGTCGGCCACAGATAGGAGTTCATGACCAGGACTGTGGCCAGCACCAGACCGGAACCGACCAGGCCCAGTGTCCATTCGGCCCACATCGGGCGCAACGGAAAGCCGAAACGGACCCGCTGCCTGCGGCCCAGCACCAGCATGGCGAAAATGCCGGCAATGGCGAGAATACCGACGATCCAGCTGCCGGTGGCACCGATGGTGCCAAATGGCCCGCCACCGAGCAGCGCAAAAGTGCTGTCAACCGGCGCAATCGTTTCGCCGCGGGCAACCCACCAGGCAGATCCGCGCCAGATCAGCAGACCGCCAAGGGTGACGATGAAGGCAGGTATGCCCATATAGGCGATGAGAAATCCGTGCAAAGCGCCGATCATTGCACCAAAGCAGATGCCGACCACGACGGTGATGATCCAGATCAGGGGATGGTTGAGACCAAGGATATCCGGTAGAACCCAGACCTGAACAACCCCCATTACCATGGCGGTGACACCAAGCAGGGAGCCGGCGGACAGATCGATATGGCGGGTGACAATGATCAACACCATTCCGGTTGCCATCACCGCAATCGATGACGTTTGAACAGACAGGTTCCACAGATTTCGCGATGTCAGAAAGGCACCAAATCCATTGAAAATCTGGCCGTAAAAATGAAAGCCGATCCAGATCAGCACCAGTGCGCCGATCATGCCGAGCATGCGTGTATCAACTTCGGTGGCGCGCAAAAAGCGGACAATCGCGCTGTCCTGTTTGTCGGCGCTGACCCCGGTTGTAAGTGTGTTATCTGACATGTTTCCCCCCAAGTCGTCGTCCGGCTGGCCTGCACTGATCTGTGTCAGCCATGCAAGTGACAACGGACATGATCAATAGCAGAAATTCCGGTACTTTGAAAAAGGCCGCACTGCCAATCCGGAAGTGCGGCCCAAATTCGGTCAGGTCACAGATGGACCTGGCAGACGGCTTAACAGCCGTTGATGGAACCCATGGTTACGCCGTTACAAGCTGTTTCCTTGTCGATCCAGCCTGCATCGATCACAACGTTGATATTGTCTTTTGTGATTGGTGTTGGTTCAAGCAGAATGGAATTCACCGTGACGCCACGCTTGCCACCAGAGAAGGGAGCAACGTTGGGAATATCGGTCATGGCTTTGCCATCGGCCAGCATCAGGGCTGCTTCAGCGGCGATTTTACCAAGCGCGCGGGAGTCTTTCCAAACCGATACCAGCTGGGTGCCGAGAGCAACCCGGTTGATTGCGGCAAGATCGCCATCCTGCCCGGTAACCGGAACCGAACCGGCCAGGCCCTGGGCTGCCAGGGCAGCAACAACGCCGCCTGCCATGCCGTCATTTTCAGAAATAACCGCATCGATCTTGTTGTCGTTTGCAGTCAGCATCTGTTCCATGTTGCGCTGAGCATTTTCCGGCTTCCAGCCATCGGTAAACGCTTCGCCGACATTCTTGATCTTGCCGGCATCGATGTTCGGTTTCAGCACTTCCATGATGCCTTCGAACAGGAAGGTCGCATTTGGATCGCCCTGGTCACCTTTGATGAAGGCAAAATTGCCGGAGTCTTTGACTTTCAGCATTTCCTGCGCCATCAGGCGGCCAACACCGACATTGTCGAAGGTGATGTAAAGTGAATCCGGATGTTCGATCTGAACGTCATAGGCGATCAGAGGAATGCCTTCATCAGCTGCCTTTTGCACGGCTGGCAGAATGGCTTCGCTGTCGAAAGGAACGATCAGCAGAACATCTGCACCCTGAGATATGAGCGACTCCACATCAGTCAGCTGCTTTCCGGCAGACCCTTGAGCGTCAGATGAAATGTAGGTATCGCCATTTGCTTCAACGATGCCTTTGATAACAGCTTCATCGCGCTTCCAGCGTTCTTCCTGGAAAATCTTCCAGGACACGCCAATCGTCTTGCCTTCTGCCATTGCGTTGCCGGCAAAGCCAGCAACAAGGGCAGCGCCCATAAGGGCGGCTGTAAATTTCTTCATGATTTTCTCCTCCACGTGCTGACCCATTAGCTGGGCCTGGCACAAAATTAACGGGCTGCTTCCCAAAGCCGCCCCGAACCCATATTTAATTCGAGGGTCGAAAAAAATAGTGACTTAAACGTTAAGCTGTGTCAACTTCAAAATTGCGGCGCTGAAAAAAACCAGCTTAAAACACATTGCACCGCTGATTTTATGGTGAAATGCAGCCGGTCAAGGAGCTGCGATCACAGGGTGGAACGCAAATCGTGACAATCGTTATACGCTCCAATGAGGTGCGTCGCAGAAACCGTGGTCTGGTCCTATCGGCCGTCCGCCGGGGCGGGCTGGTATCGCGCACCGATATCGGCCGGCAAACCGGGCTAAGCGCAGCGACGGTCTCGGCCATTACATCGGATCTGATTGCCGACGGGTTCCTGATCCAGCCGTCGCAGGTCCTGTCGAGCGGATTGGGACGCGGGCGTCCCAAGGTTGCGCTGACGGTCAATCCGACGGCCGCCCTGATCGGTGTCGTGATCTTTCAGTTGAATCTGGTGTCCGCTGCGATCGTCGATTATTCCGGCGCGACCATTTCGGAAAGTTCGCGTCAACTGACCAGTGCGGAGCTGACACCACAGGATATAAGGGACGCGCTGGTCGGGTGTCTGAAAGATGCGATCGTGCGGTCCGGGCATGAAAGCCGTATGCTGTTGCGCATTGCTGTCAGTGTTCAGGGTGTGACCGATGTTGCGGGCAGCGTATTGCTGTGGTCGCCGATAACCGAACATCGAAATTTGCCGCTGGCAGGCTGGATGCAGCGGGCGTTCAGCGTTCCCGCATCTGTTTCCAATGATTGTGACCTGATTGCGCGGGCGCTGAACCGCCGTGAACCGAAACGCTACAGCACCAGTTTTGCCTGCATCATGCTGTCCTATGGTGTTGGTATGGGGCTGTTTCTGCGCGGTACAATTGTCAACGGACTGAACACTTCAGGTACCGAGTTCGGTCATATGGTGTTTGAGCCGGGAGGGGCGTTGTGCCGCTGCGGACGGCGCGGATGCATCGAGGCCTATGCGGGGGATTATGCCATTCGCCGCGCTGCCCGTGGCGAGCCGGAAGATACAATGCCGCCTGCACCGGCAGATCACATTGACTTTCAGCAGATTGCCGATCTGGCTCATGCAGGAGACGCCAGGGCCATCCATGCGATTGAAGAGGCCGGCCGGGCAATTGGCACCGGTCTGTGCAGTCTGTTTGCGCTGGTCGATGCTTTTCCGATTGCCCTGATCGGTCGCGGCACAATGGTGTTTGATATTATGGAAGGGGCGCTCCGCAAAGCGTTGAAGGGTACGGTCGGGGGCGGGCATGCATGCGCCATAGATATTGACTGTTTTGCCGATGAAAGGCCGCTGGTGGCGGAAGGATGCGCCATGACCGCGCTGCTGGTGCTGGATGAGGAGATTGCCGATGCCTCGGTTGTTTAAAAACCGGCCGGCTGCCATTGCGCTGTATGCCGGTTTTGCCTGGCTGAGCCTGGCGCTGGCCGCCGCGGCGCAGGTAACAGCGGAGCTGGCAGCCGTGGAACCATGGGCTGAACGCGCGATTTTTCAGCATGTCGATCAATCGCGCTATCAGGGCCTTCTCAGCAAGCAAGAGCTGGAGGCGTTGATTGGTTTCGGCAGCACTTTGTTTGATGCGCCCTTTACTGCGCTTGACGGAGCGGGACGGCCAATGGCGACCCAGGCCATTATTCCCACCAAGCGCAAGCGGGCGGCACCCGATACCTTTCAGCGCCTGGCCGGGCTTGACGCGAATTCCTGCTCCAGTTGCCATAATGAACCGGTGATGGGCGGCGCTGGGGATTTTACCGTCAATGTGTTTGTCTCGGAAGGCTTTAACAATGCCGACTTTGACACTTCTGACCCGCAATTTTCCAATGAGCGCAACACCAACCATTTGTTTGGCATTGGCC
Source organism: Pararhizobium sp. IMCC3301 (assembly GCF_030758315.1). NCBI lineage: Bacteria > Pseudomonadati > Pseudomonadota > Alphaproteobacteria > Hyphomicrobiales > Rhizobiaceae > Pararhizobium > Pararhizobium sp. IMCC3301. The sequence continues at coordinate 1,302,305 of NZ_CP132336.1, read as the reverse complement.
TGGTGGAACTGCTGGCCCGGGAGATGAGTGCCGATCTGCAGAAAATCCGCCGGGAAGCGCTGAAAACAGCCCGCCGGAGCGGACAGGATTACCGCGTCTTGCTGGTGACCAAGGGCATCCGTTTTGGCTGGATTACGGCAAAACCGGATGGTCTGCTGGAGTTGAAGGAAATCGACGGAGTGGACACCGATCTGGTGATCCGGCCATTCAGTCAGAAGGGGGTGATGACCTCGCTGCGGCAATTCACCGTGAATGCCCTCAACCATCACACCGGCATGCAGTCTGCGGAGCGCTTCGGTGTCCGCTGGACCGGCGAGGCGGATTTCGACGAGGACGCCGCCGTTGACGAGCTGAGCGAGGGGGATGTGTCCGCTCTGGTTGCCTGGCAGGCCGCATTGCCGCCGCCTGGAACCAAAATTCCGGACAATGCGGAGTGGCAGGAGGCGGCGCAAAGCGGCGCACGGATTTTCCAGAGCATCGGCTGCGCCTCCTGTCACGTCCCGGCGCTGCCGCTCGACAGTCTGCTGTTTCAGGATCCCGGCCCGCTGGATGCAGCGGGAACTTTGCGCAGCACGGATTTGGAAAATCCGGCAGTTTATGATCTGGGTTTGCTGGATTGGGCCAAATCCCTCGTTCGAAATCAACAGGGGCAGGTCCTGGTACCGCTATTCGGCGATCTGAAACGTCATAAAATGACCGACCGCCAGATTGCCGGCTTCGGCAATGAGCTGCTGTCGCAGCGTTTCGTGGAACGTGATGTGTTCCAGACCACCGAATTGTGGGGCATCGGATCAACCGCACCCTATGGCCATCGCGGCGACATGACGACGCTGAATGAGGTGATTAGCGCCCATGGCGGGGCCGGCCGCGACGCGCGCGATGCCTATCTTGAACTTGAAGAGGCCGACCGCTCCGCCCTGATTGCCTATCTCAAAACTCTGGTGATTGAACCATGAAAACGATTGGCGGAACCCTGTTGATGCTGGGGCTATTCGGTGCTGTGTCGGGCGATCTGGAGGCGCAGGACAGGGCGCTTCCCGCGATGGATGTGCCGGTGATGCAAGAAATCGCGTTGGCGGCCGGAATCGACCATCAATATGCCGGTCCCTGGGAGTATTTTGTCGGGGGCGGTGTTGCCGTTTTCGATTGCAATGGTGACCGGTTGCCCGATGTGGCGATTGCCGGCGGCACCAACCCGGCGCAATTGTTCGTCAATACAAGCACGGCAGGGGGCGAACTGGCCTTCCGATCGGTTGAAAACGGCTTTCCTGACGGAAGCGCCACGGAAGTAACCGGGCTTTATCCGCTGGATATCGATAATGACGGCCAGACCGATCTGGCGGTGTTGCGGGTTGGCGAAAATGTGCTGTTGAAGGGTGGACCGGATTGCAGTTTTACCAAAGCCAACCGCGCATTTTCATTCGATGGTGGTCGGGCATGGACGACGGCTTTTGCCGCAACTTTCGAGCCGGGGCAGCCATTCCCCACCCTGGCATTCGGCAATTATGTCGACCGCGCGGCGCCAGGCTCGCCCTGGGGCACCTGCGAAAATAATGTATTGTTGCGTCCAGGTGCAGGCGACGTGCCGATCTATGCCGAGCCGGAAACCCTGACGCCGGGCTTTTGCGCCCTGTCGATGATTTTTACCGACTGGAACCGCTCTGGTGAACCGGCGCTGCGGATCACCAATGACCGGCAATATTACCGCGATGGCGAGGAGCAGCTTTGGCGCATCAGCCCCGGACGCCCAGCCAGAGCCTATCGCAAGGCCGATGGCTGGAAGACGGTGCGGATCTGGGGTATGGGCATTGCCGAGGCGGATCTGGATGCCGACGGACTGCCGGAATATGCCCTGACTTCGATGGGCGACACCAAGCTGCAGACCCTTGATGAGGAGGCCGATGAAGCCAGTCCAGTATACCGCGATGTGGCGGTGGCCAAAGGCGCCACTGCCCACCGGCCCTATAGAGGTGAGGATTTGAAACCTTCAACCGGCTGGCATGCCGAGTTTGACGACATCAATAATGACGGGCGGCTGGATTTGTTCATTGCCAAGGGCAATGTGGAATCGATGCCGGACTTTGCCGCCTATGATCCGGATAATCTACTGCTCGGCACATTTGACGGCAAATTTCTTGAGGCTGGCGATCTGGCCGGTATTGCGCTGGACCGACGCGGCCGCGGCGGTGCGGTGGCTGATCTGAACATGGATGGCATGCTGGATCTGATTGTGGTCAACCGGGAAGCGCCAGTCAGTGTGTTTCGCAATCGCGGTGCGCGAACGGATTTCGGGTCAAGGCCGATGGGTAACTGGCTGCAGATTGAATTGCAGCAGCGCGGCGCGAACCGCAATGCGGTTGGGGCAACGATCAATGTCAAATCCGGCAATGACACACGGGTGCGCAAGGTTCAGATCGGTGGTGGCCATGCCTCCGGGCAATCCGGCTTCATCCATGTCGGAACCGGGGTGGCAGAGCGGGCGGAAATCCGCATCAAATGGCCGGATGGGGAGTGGAGCGCGCCCTACCGCGTGTTTGCCAATAACTTTGTCGTCATTCAGAAAGGCTCGGAGATCGTGCAATACTGGTATCCGCCTGAATCGGAAGACAACAAGGGACTGAAATGATCCCAAATCGTCCACTGTTAACGGGATTCAACTTATGATCCTGCGATTTCGCAAAGCCCTATCGTTCGCAGAAGGGTTGCGGTAACACTGAGCCATCCGTACCACAACCGGTCCAGGCGAATTCTGATTGTATGACCCAGAAGCAAGACAGCTCATTTCTGTCTCATGTGCGAGCCACATTGCCGAAAATGCACCCTGCGGAAAGACGTCTTGGCGAATTCGTCTGCGACTTCCCGGGCGAACTTGCAAGTTATGACGCCCAGGAACTGGCAAAGCTGGCCAATGTTTCCAAGGCCACGGTTTCGCGATTTGTGCGGCGGCTTGGTTATGAAAATTATGACGAGGCGCGCAAACATGCGCGCGAGGAGCAGCAAACCGGCTCGCGCCTGTTTCTCAACATGCCAAAGATGGATGATGTCGAAGGCTCTTTGGCGGCAAACATCGTGCAGGGCAAAGCCAATCTGGACAGAACCTTTGCAGCCATCAATCAATCGGAGATTGATGCAGTTGCATCCTGTATCCTGGCTGCGCGCAAAACCTGGGTTATCGGGTTTCGGGCCGGGCACCCGATAGCCGATTATCTGCGTTGGCAGTTGCTTCAGGTCACCGAAAATATCGTTTCAGTTCCGGGCGCGGGCGAGACGCTGGGCGAGTCCACCGCCAGCATCCAGAAAGATGATTGTGTCATCATGATCGGTCTGCGCCGCCGCGTTGCTGTTATCGATACTTTGCTGACCCAGTTGACCGGCAAGAAAGCCAAGCTGCTTTATATCACCGATGAAGGTGTGGCGGCGGATTCAAGGCCGAGCTGGCATTTCAGGTGCTATACGGCCGCGAGCGGCCCCCTGTTCAACCACGTGTCGGTGATGGCGCTGTGCCATATGATCGTGCTGCGCGCGATCGAAATTTCCGGGGGCAGGGCGCGGGCCCGGCTGCGTTCAATTGAGCTTGCTAATGATCAGATGGACGAGCTTTAGGCTGGTTCACAGCTTTATCGACCGGTTGAACTGCCTGTATGCGTTGCATCTTCCGCCCCTCGCATTTTGTGGCCGTGAACACCACAATCATCAAACATGAATTGTCGTGGGGGTAGAGCGGCAACCACTCCATCTATTCAATCCGAAGTCGAGAGATAGTCTTTTTGATCATCGGCCCTAACAAAGCGAGGGCCGCCATGACGAAGAAAACGACCGCCAACGGTGAGGAGAATAACAACAACGCGTTGCCGTCGTAAATGACAAGCGATTGGCGCAGGGTCGTTTCAACCAGACCACCAAGAACAAGCCCAATAGCGAGTGCAATGGGCGAAAATCCATACCGCTTCATGAAAAATCCGATCACACCCGCTCCAAGCATGACCGCAACGTCGAACATCGACTGGCCAAAGGAGTAGATTCCGACGACAGAGATCACTGCGATGATCGGCCAAAGGATCGCCGCTGGGATCAATGTCACTTTCGCGAAGTGCCTTGCAAGGTAAAGGCCAAGGACGAAGAAACAGATATTGGCAAGCGCCATGGTGATGCCGATGCCGTAGAAGAACTCCGCCTGTTCAAGAAACAGCTGTGGACCGGGCCGCAGGCCGTGCATGACTAACGCGGCGAGAATGACCGCCGTCGTCCCGCCGCCCGGAATGCCGAGAGCCAGAGTGGGCACCATCGCGCCAGCCGTGGCCGCATTATTGGCGCTTTCAGCGGCGGCGATGCCGTTGATAGAGCCTTTCCCGAAATCCTCAGGCGTTTTTGACCAGCGGCGTTCTTCATTGTAGGACATGATCGCCGCTACGGTTCCGCCCTCAGCGGGCAGGATACCGACAAAGGTCCCTATGCCGGTGCCGCGCAAGATCGTTTTCCAGATTTGGCGGTAGTCGTCACGCGACGGTAGACGAATAGCGTCGAGTTTGATGGTCTCGCGCTTAATGCCGTGACGGGTGGACTGCAGCAGGAACTCGCTGATGGCGAATAGACCAACGAGCACCGGGACGAAGCTAAGTCCATCAGCGATGTGCGCGTTATTGAAAGTGAAACGCGCCACTCCTGTCATAATATCCAGACCTATGGTGGCGAGAAGGATACCGAACAAGCCCGAGATCATGCTTTTCAGCGGGTCACCGCCAATGGTCGTGAGCATACAAAGACCGAACACAGTCAGAGCGAAATATTCCGCCGGTCCGAACTGATAAGCTACTTTTGCCAGCGCTGGAGCTGACAGGATGAAAATCACCACTGCGACAAGCCCCCCGATGGCGCTTGAGACAGTTGCAATGCCAAGGGCCCGCCCGGCCTGTCCCTTCTGAGCCAGTGGATAACCGTCAAGCGCCGTGGCAACTGAGGCCGGTGTGCCAGGCGTGTTGATCAAGATTGCTGAGACAGACCCGCCATAGGTGCCCGCGCAATATATCGCCACGAGAAGAGTGATTGCGTCGAGCGGTTCCATACCTGCTGTAAACGGCAAAACAACAGCACAGGCGACCGTCGGCCCCATACCGGGGAGGACACCTATAACAATTCCAAAAAGCGTGCCAAGCACAACCAAAAACAGAGTCATCGGATCCAGGGTCGATGTCAAGATTTCTAGAAATTCCATGTCTCTACCCGTAAATGAGGTTGACGATCAGGCCGCGTGGAAATCGGATTCCCAAGACTTCGCTGAACAAGACAAACAAGACGATCGGCACAATTATTGCAGTCGCACCAATGAACACTGGTCGTCGTTCCCCCCAAAGCCACATGACAACGGCGATAAAGAAGAAAATAGAAAGCAATAAGTCGACACTCACACCGATCAGGAGCAAGCCTAGAAGGCAGGATACGCTAAAAGCAAACACTGGTGGAATTGTTTGCATCTTGCTGGCGTTGGTGGTTTTCGTCTCGCGCAAGAAAGAAAAAAGTGTCAGGATCGCGATCAACGCAAGGATAATGCGCGGGAAGGTTTCAGGTGACATCCCGCGGCGCAAGGGCGGCGGAACTGGCGCAAAGCTAAGTGTCAGCACAAATGCAGTGACACATACTCCCAGAATCAGCAGGTGAAAAACCGCCATCCCGGAAAGTATGCCGGCGGAGCGGGCACCAGGTGCCCGCTCCAGTCCGGTTTCATTGCTGTCTTGAGGCATCACAGCGCTTACTGGATGTAGCCAAGGGCCGTCATCGCGGCGCGCATGTCGCTAACCATCGTAGTGAACTCTTTCTCCCATTCAGCAGCCGTGCCGACGCTGGTGTCATAATCCAGCCCTTGGCTATCAAGGAATGCCCGGTATTCCTCTGAATCCATTGCTTCTGCAACGGCCTTTTCCAGAATCGCCACAATCTCAGGATCAGTGCCAGCCTTTACGGCAAAGCCGCGCACAGTGGACAGGGCCGCGTTGATACCAATATCGCGAGCTGTTGGCACATCAGGATAGCCAGAGAACCGTGCGGGTGCTACGACAACCGTTGGGCAAATCTCGCCGGTTCCAACCTGAACGGATGCCTCACCAGGGTTCAGGACGGCTACATCCACGTTCCCCGCGATTAAATTGGTGACCACCTCACCACCACTTTCAAACGGGACGGCACGGGGCGGCTGCATCCCGCCGCGCTCGGTGAACAGGAATGCAGTGATGTCATCTACACCGCCTACACTGGTGATGCCGTAGATGAGCGACTCATCTTTTTGCGCAGCGACGAAATCGGCGGCTGTATCAAAGCGACCACAGCTGGTATAGAGCACCTGCGGTTCAGAGGTTCCGCGCCCTAGATACACAAAGTCTGAGGTATCCATAGCAGCGGCGCCGCGTGCAATGGTTCCGGCATGGCCAATGGTGATCATGGACAATGTGTAACCATCGGCCTCAGTATCGGCCAGATATTCCATTGCCACTGCCCCCGCGCCGCCTTTACGGCTGATGACTGCGGTGTTGACTCCCAGAATCTTGCCCAACGGGGCAGCAAGAGCTCTGGCGTTCATATCCGTACCGCCGCCAGCGCCCGAATGAATCAAAACTTCAATCGTGCGCGAAGGATACTCCTGCGCCAGCGTTGGTCCAGCGATGAGGCCTAGCGTAGCGGCCATGACCAAAGTGAAATTTTTCATTTTCTTCTCCTCCTAGGGTTAATTATGTGGATTGCCCGACCCGAACTCCTCGGGTTTTGGCGGCATATCCATTTGGGGCGTTAACTGAATTCAGGAACTAACCTCTCGAGCATGTTCTGAAAGCAACCGGGGCGTAGAAAACGCCGGATGGACAGGGTGCCGACGGATGTGGCACCGTAATTGGTTGAGGCCGGGTAGGGGCCGCCATGGATCATCGCATCAGACACTACGAAGACGGTGGGGAAGCCTTTGACGAGAACACGACCAGCCTTACGCTCTAAGATATGCAGCAGCGCGCGCAGCTTGCTCGCAGCACGAGCGCCGCGCTGCCAAAGGTGCTGATGGCCAACCAAGGTGATATCGGCCGCGTCTAATATACCCGGTTCGTTCAACAGTTTCGCAGTCAGTTCAGGACCGATTCCAGCGAGACCGCCTGGTATGATCGCTATGCTTGGCTTGTCAGTCATATCAAGCATTCCTTCGGTTATCTTGGTCAGGCTCAACCAGGGTGCCACTGGGTTTTGTCTGCTGCCTGGACGAGGTAACTTTCCATCGCGCATAAAGTTCGGGCGGTGCATCATGCAGGTCCATCTCTCGGGCAATCAGCTGGCAAAAGCGCTCCTCGGTCCCTACATCGCGGAACGGCGCGGACTGCTCCCGATCTGTGGCCAGATCGAACAGCCGTGTTTCTGTGTCGTAGAACCCGCCTTGCCGCGGTGAGCGTTTGGCGTCAGGAACCGCCGGTATCTTCAGGACAGGCACATTTTTGGTAAAGCGGAAACCCGGGTGCAACTCGGCCGCCTCCAACTCACGCGGCTCGAACATATTGTAGTTGTGGACAGGCATAAGCGTGTATTCGTACATGCCCGTCGTTTCCATGTGATCTGGATAGCGGAAATAGGTGTGCTGCCCGTCAGTCGCATTCACGGCCCCCCCATAGATACCAAATATTGCGACATCCCGGATATTGTCAGTCTCGCCGCGCATGAGTGGCAGAATGGACCGCCCGGTAACGTCAGTGGGGATTGGCTGATCAAAGATCTCAAGCAGGGTCGGCATAATGTCGATGGTCTGCGTCAGCGCCGTTATCCGCGTCCCGGCACGATGTGCGGCATCGGGGTGGTAGATAATCAGCGGAATGTTTGCGATGTCGTTGAAGAACGGCATCTGGTTTTTACCCCACCAGCCATGCTCACCCAGCATGAAGCCGTGATCTGTGGTCATTACGATGGCGGTATCATCCCAGCGGTCATTGACGTCGAATTCGTCTAGAAGGCGACCAAGCTGTTCGTCGCAAAGCAGAATCAAGGCCGCATAATTGGCGCGAATCTCGTCGGTTTCTTCGGGCGTGGTGTCAGCGGCCTTGTAGCGCGGCCAATCCAGGATTGGGCCCTGGTATGAGGTTGGGAATTTGCTGCGATGCCGGGCGGGGGCCAAGAAAGGTTCATGCGGATCGAAAGTTTCCAGCTGCAGGAGCCAGTTTTTCTCGGCACCGTTGCCGCGCAAAAAGTTCAGTCCCGCATCGAATGTCCTGACACAGGGGAAATCTTCTTCTTTGACAATGCGCTCGCGGTTGATCAAGCCCTGCAGGCGATGGCCCTTTCGGGTTTCTTCAAACTGTAGGGCGTGGTAGTTATTGCGATATTCGGCTATTGGGGGTGCGACTTTGGGGACCCAAGCGTCACCTTCTTGCCCACGGATGAAATCATAAGTGGTATAGCGATTGTGGTAGGTCGATCCACCATCCTCGAAATAGTGATAATGGTCAGTTGACAGATGCGAATAAACGCCGCCCTTGGTCAGCAGCTCCGGAAAGCTGTCATCAAAAGGCTCTAACGGGCCCCAGCTGCGGTGCATAAATCCGAGTCGCCCGGTTTGCAGATCCCGCCGCGCGGGCATACAAGGCAAAGAACCAACATAGTGGGAGTCAAATGTTACCCCTTTGGCCGCCAACCTATCGAAGTTCGGTGTCGGGATCCTGCCACCATAACAGCCAAGGGCATCGCGGCAGAGGCTGTCAAAAAGTAAAAAAACCGCCTTCATTGCGTGGCCGTTACCAATGCGAGGATCGGAAGGCACCCTGCTACCGCGAAAGATGCGTCAGTTGCGCTTCCTATAGTGCTATAATCACAATAGAGCATCATCGGTTCTCAGCGTCTCGAAACAGCGGCCGCCGAAACTTGCACTTCGCGGGCTAATTTGGCATGCCATATGTTAATCTATGCGCTACCATTGTTTGGAATACCATCTACTGTCAACGCCTTTATGCAATAATACGGCACGCAATACGGGCCCAGAATTGGATGTTGTCAGAATGCAGTCCAGTAATGTATTGTAAAATAGAGATAAAAATATTATTCTGCCAACGCCGTTAGAAATAAGAATTGAGGGAACAATGCTCGTACGCATTAACCGTGAAGGAGTGAAAGCATATATGGTTTACCAAATTTTGGCATGCCATCCAAATTTGTCAGGTGCAAAATGACCATCGAGCACACGAACAAATCGCTCACCGGATGCGTCGCGGACCGCCTGCGTCAGATGATCGTGCTGGATGAAATACCTCCTGGCGAACGACTCAGAGAGCGCCATCTAGCTGCAGTCCTAAATGTATCTCGCACGCCGCTGAGCAAGGCATTCGCGATTCTGGCCGCCGAAGGGTTGGTTGATCTGTCACCTAATCGCGGCGCAACTGTATCCGGGTTCAGCAGCGAAGACGTGATCGAAAAATTGATGGTTCTGGCTGCGCTTGAGCGGCTGGCGGGGGAATTGGCCTGCGACAACGCCACCGATGACGAAATCGCGGAGATCCGTGCGCTGCACCATGAGATGTTAGCTGCCTTTAGTCGCAGCGATCGCAAGGCCTATTTTCAAGCGAACCAGGCAATCCACCTGGCCATAGCTGAGGCCAGTGGAAACAGCGCTCTCGTCGAGACCCATGGCCGCCTGAATACTCAGCTCTACCGAGTACGATACGTCTCGAACCTTAATAACGCCCTATGGCCGACAGCCGTGGAAGAACATGAACATATTCTTGAAGCGTTGGCCGCGCGCAACCGCGAAAAGCTTGGTGCGTTGTTGTTCGCACATCTTGGCAGCACGTCGATTAAATTCGAAGCAATCAAAGACCGCCTCGAGGTGCTGCCTGTGCCCGAAGACGGGATCGACTAACCTTACCGCGAAATCAAAGGATCCGGCCCCGGCCCCAATGACTGAGAATGGATAATACACTTGGGAATCCAAATGGATCAGGAGGGGTGAAATCTGCTGCGGCGTCGGCGCAAATGCAGCGTTCAGGCAAGAAGAGTTAAATCATCTAACCAGCACTATGAATGTGAATTGGACAATTGCCATCACATGCCCATGGATATCTATGTCCAATGCGGTTGGAGGACAGGGCCATGAAGGCGGAAATTAAACAGCCGCATCGCGATCTCCGGGTCGAACTTGCGCACACAGCGGTGGATCGCCAGCGCATCCCTTGTACAACTTCTCATTGATTGATCCAGAAGATGATCGTGCCGCGATGAATATGGTGGTCATGAAGGTGTGTGCGCATCGATCGTAGCGGGTGCGGCCGCGAGCGGTCCGCTGTTCAACCACGTGTCGGTGATGGCGCTGTGCCATATGATCGTGCTGCGCGCGATCGAAATTTCCAGGGGCAAGGCGCGGGCCCGGCTGCGTTCAATTGAGCTTGCTAATGATCAGATGGACGAGCTTTAGGCTGGTTCACTGCTTTATCGACCGGTTGAACTGCCTGTATGCGTTGCATCTGCTGTTCTTTGCTGCCCATCAATCGGGCGTGAATTCTCATCTATTTTTTTGAAACATTCTTCAAAAAATCATTTAAGTATTTGATACATAATTGGAATTACAGTTTCATGTACATATAACATGAAATCTGTATATCATTCAGTGCTGCTAGTTCTGCATTCAAGTGAACTATCTCAACGAAACCTGTCGCGTCATGTGGCGCATATATGGAAGGTAAACCAGATGTCATATCGAGTCCTGACTGCAACGTTGACAACCGCACTGCTGTTTTCCTCAGCTGCCTTGGCAGAGCCGACGACTTTCAAAGTGCTCGGGCAACCGGCCGGCTCCGGATTGATCGCGCAGAACAAGGAGAAACCGTTTTTTGAAGCCATGGGCGAGAGCACGGGTCTTGATGCCACAGCACAATATATTCCGGTGGATGTGGCTGGTGTCCCGGACTCCGACGGTCTGCGCGTCCTGAAATCCGGCTTGTTCGATATTGTCTCTATCCGTGGCCCACAGGTCAGCAGAGACGAGCCGAGCATTCTTGGTCTCGATCTGATAGGTCTGAACACCAGTTTTGAAGCCGGCAGGAAGCATATGGATGCGTTCGTTGGCACAGTGGATGCGCGGCTGCAGAAACAATTCAATGCAAAGCTTCTGGGCGTATGGCCAGCGGGTCCGCAGGTCGTGTTCTGCAAACCGGAAATCAACGGGCTTGAGGATCTGAAGGGCTTGAAAGTCCGTGTTGGTGACCAGAGCGCGGCAAATTTTGTATCCGGCCTTGGTGCAACAGGCGTGCCGATGCCGTTCGGAGAGGTTCAGCAATCCCTGACACGCGGTGTGGTTGATTGCGCAATCACCGGGCCGGCCTCTGCCAATTCTGCGGGCTGGCCGGAAGCGACTACCACGGTTCTGCCGATTGCGCTCCAGCTTGCCGTCAACGGATACGCCATCAATCTGGACAAATGGGAGACGCTGTCTTCTGAGGATCAGGAGAAACTGCAGGCATCCATCACCACTTTGACAGATGATATCTGGGCCTATTCGGAAGAACTTTTCATTGATGCGATGAATTGCAATACCGGTCAGGAACCTTGCGAGCTGGGTAAACCCTATAATCTGAAAGCTGCGCCAGTCACCGATGCTGACATTGCAACCGTGGCTGCAGCTGTCGGCAAGGTATCGCTGCCTGTCTGGGCCGAACAGTGCAATGCAGTGTTCCCGGAATGTGAAAAAATCTGGCGCGAGACCATCGGCGTACAGCTCGGTCTTTAGCGCGGCGGATCAGGGGGAAAGGCGATGGAAAGACTGTCACGGTTTTCAGGTATTGTGTTTGGCGTGAGCATGTTGCTGCTCTCGGTCCTCATATGTGCCGAAGTGCTGCTCAGAAAATTCTTTGCCTTTTCCCTTGGTGGGGTGGATGAACTTGGCGGCTATGCAGTCGCCATTGTCGCCCCTCTGGCCTTTGTGGTCGCAGCTGCAGACAGCGCTCATATCCGCATCAACCTGTTGCACACGCAGCTTCCCGTGCAGTTGCGTGCGCTTTTGAACCTGCTCGCCTTTGCCTCTCTGGCATTGCTGGCACTGTTTCTTCTGTATTTCACTGTGACGACTGTTCAGGACACGCTGAACTATCGCTCCATAGCGCAAACACCGTGGGCGACACCGTTGATTTATCCGCAATCGGTTTGGCTGCTCGCCATGGCCATTTTCGCGGCGGCAGCCCTCATCATGTTTCTTCGCGCGCTGAAGCTGGCAGTTGAGCGGGACTGGACCACGCTGGATCGGAAATATGGTCCCGGATCAGCTGACGAGGAAGTTGTCGCCGAGTTGGAAGATCTGAAAAAACGGCAGGAGATCTCACGATGAATATTGGGGTTGTCGGGCTGGGGTTCCTAGCCATGCTCTCGCTGATGTTTCTCAGCTTTCCCGTCGCCGTCGCCATCGTCGGGGTCGGCGCTTTTGGCGGATATCTCTTTTTCGGCACGCCGATGGTCGACATGATGGGCGGTGTTATCTGGACCAGTCTCAACAGTCCATCGATCCTGGCTATTCCACTGTTCATGATGCTTGGCGAGCTGATGCTGCGCGGCGGCATTGCGGACCGCATGTATGATGCTCTTGCAGTCTGGCTGAACCGTTTGCCGGGGGGACTGTTACACACCAATATTGCCACCTGCGCGCTGTTTTCCGCAACATCCGGATCGTCTGTTGCAACAGCTGCCACAGTGGGCACCATTGCGCTGCCGGCGCTGGAAGCGCGCGGGTATCGACCGGGACCTTCGCTGGGGTCGCTGGCGGCGGGTGGAACGCTGGGTATTCTTATTCCGCCGAGCATCAATCTGCTGGTCTACGGGTCTCTGGCAAATGTGTCGGTGGGTCAGCTTTTCGCAGCGGGTCTGGTTCCCGGTATTCTGCTGGCGTCGCTGTTTTCCGTCTACATCCTGCTGTTTCAGGGCCACAACAGTCAGGTCGAGAGCGATCCGGTGCCGCTGCGCGTCAAGCTCGCTTATTTGCGTTTTCTGTTTCCTCCGCTGCTGATTTTCGGCATCGTCATGGGTTCGATTTATGGCGGCTATGCAACGCCGACAGAATCTGCTGCCATCGGCGTTGTCGTTGCGCTGCTGATTATTGCCGCTAACCGGCGGCTGTCGCTTCAACTGTTGATCAATTGCTCAATGCAGGCGGCACGAACGACCGGAATGACGGTCATCGTGCTGGCCTGCGCGCTGCTGCTGAATGTCACAATTTCAATGCTTGGCGCGACCCAGGCTGTCACCCAGTGGGTCGCCACCTTTGATCTTGGCCAGGTCGGACTGATATGTGTCCTGATCATTTTCTATCTGTTACTCGGGATGTTCATGGATGCAATGTCGATGCTGGTGCTGACGGTTCCGATCACCGTGCCGCTGGTGGCGTCTGTCGGCGTCGATCCGATCTGGTTCGGCATTTTCATTGTACTGATGTGCGAACTGGCACTCATCACCCCGCCCGTGGGCATGAACTTGTTTGTCGTTCAGGGAATCCGGACAGATGGCGGCAATTTTTCCGATGTGATCAATGGCGCGTTTCCTTATGTGCTGATCATGATCGCGTTCACAATCCTGCTGTTGTTTGTCCCCCAGATCGCGTTGTGGCTGCCCCAGGCACTGACAGGCAACCCTTAGAATGAATTCGGAAAACACAGGCAGCCAGAGGCAGCGCGTGCTGGTGATCAACCCCAACACCAATGCGCAGATCACGCAGGAAATGAGTTTGCAAATTGCGGCGGAAACGGCCGGTAATCTGTGCGTGGAAGCGACCAATCCAGCCAATGGTCCATTTTCGGTCGAGACTGCGGCAGATCGCGCCTGGGCCGTTGAAACCGTCATGGAGCTGATCGCAGATTATCCGGATATGGACGCCTATGTTCTGGCGTGTTTTGACGACATTGCAGTTGATGAAGCGCGCAATCTGGTGACCGGACAGGTGTTCAGCATTGCCCAGTCCGCCATCCAGACAGCGGTTGAGACCGCTCGGCCCTATAGTGTTGTAACGACGGTGGAGGGCCAGATCCCGACCATCCGGAAGCTTTTGGCCAAATATGATCCTGCCGGGAGGGGAACTGTGAGGGCCTGCGGTGTGGGTGTGGCCGATGCATTTCAGCGGACGGACCATGCAGAGGCCCAGCTTGAATTGCAGATCACTTGCGCCATCAATGGGGATGGTGCGGAATGCATTATTCTGGGCTCTGGTGCCTATGCCGGACGGGGCCGGGAATTGAGCGATCGATATGGCGTGCGTTTCGTTGACGGGATGAGTTCGGCCCTGGCGTTTCTCTCCAGTCCCTGAGTGCTGCTCAAATATCCGTGGAAAAAAAGCGCCGGGTCTGTAACTGATTAGTCCGTGATTTTCAGTTGCGGGAGGCCAAATTATGCAGACCATCACCGAGCCGGAGCGCCGGACAGACGTCGTTCACAGAACCGAGGTTGTGGTGGTTGGCTCAGGCCCAGGTGGCCTGTCTGCCGCGCTGGCATCGGCCCGCGCCGGAGCACAGACCACGCTGGTCGAGCGCTTTGGCTGTTTTGGCGGCAACATCACCGTGGTCGGCGTTGAAGGCATGCACTGGTACCGCCACGAGCAGACAGTGGAAAGCAACGGCATCGTCCGCGAATTTGAGGACAGCGCCAAAGCCCATGGCGCCGCAGTGCCTGAAAGCCAGTCTCTCAGCTATGAAATCGACAGCGAAGGCTTCAAGCTGGTGGCCGACCGGCTGGTGGAGGAGGCTGGCATTTTTCCCATGCTGCACCGTCAATTCGTTGCCCCCATCATGGATGGCGCACGCATTACCGGCATCATCACCGAAAGCAAGGCAGGGCGCGAAGCGATCCTGGCCGACCGGGTAATCGATGCCACCGGTGATGCTGATGTGGCAGCGCGCGCTGGTGCGCCAACCACCAAACCGCCGCGGGAGCAGCTGATGGCGGCGTCGGTGATGTTTCATGTCGCCGGCATTGACAAACGTAAATTTCTCGAGGGCGTGAAAGCCGATCCACAGACCTATGCCGACTGGGCTGGCGGCGGCGAATGGAACCTTGAAACCTCCGGCAAAGAGGACGCAATGTTCTCGCCTTTTCTGAAAAAACCGTTTGACCTTGCCATCAAGGCCGGCCTGATCCCGCCCCATCTCAACACCATTGCCGGCACCTGGGGCGCGGTGCATGATACCGGCGAGATGACCTATATGAACCTTGTGCATCTGGACGGGGTGGATGGCACTGACCCGCATTCCCTGACCTGTTCCGAGATGGAAGGCCGCAAGCAGGCGATGCTGGCAATAGAGGCGTTGCGCGCCTATTCGCCGGGTTGTGAAGGCATAAGGCTGCGTAATTTCGGTATGTCGATCGGTATTCGCGACACCCGCAAGGTGGACTGCCTTTACAATATGCGCGAAGCGGATGTGCGCGAGGAAGCCCGCTTTGACGACAGTATTGGAATTTTCCCGGAATTCATCGATGGTTACGGACTGTTGATCCTGCCGACCACAGGGCGCTATTTTCACATCCCCTACCGCAATTTGTTGCCCAAAAGAATACAGAACCTGCTGATTGCAGGACGCTGCACTGGCGGCGACCGGATCAGTCATGCCGCCACCCGCAACATGGCCTGTTGCGCCGTTGGCGGGCAGGGCGCGGGAATTGCCGCCGCTCTGTCAGTGCGGAAGAATTGCGCGCCGGCCGATCTGCCGGTCGGCGCGATTCAAGCCGAATTGACACGTCAGGGTGCGCGCTGGCAGTGATTTCACGGTCCGAAATTGATGGCTCTGAATTGCCCTCTTGCCAATTGCAGCGGTTCTTGCATAGGTATTCAACATGTAGGTGAATCCGCAGGGCGGATGGTTCAGTTTCAGGTATCAGCAGGATAATATGGCACAGAACGGCGCGCGCCCAATTTCCCAATCCGGCAATCTTGCCAACAAGATGGCTATTCGCGATTTTCAGACGGCGATTGCCACCAGCAGCAAAACCGACGTTCTGCAGGCGCTGGGCAAGGCCTATCATGATGATGCCATCTGGCGCGGCTCGCATCCTTTGAATGAGATGCAGGGGCCGCAGGCGATGGCGGAAACCGTCTGGCAGCCGCTGCTGCACAGTTTTCCCGATCTGGAGCGGCGCGACGAAATTATCGTCGGCGGGCGCTACTGCGACCGTCATGGTGCTGAAAAGGATCTGGTTGCCTGTCTGGGCCATTATTGCGCGACCTTCCGGCAGGACTGGCTGGATATTCCCGCGACGGGCCAGCCGGTCTGGCTGCGCTATGGCGAAGTCCATGAAATTACCGATGGCCGGATTACCCGCTCGACCTGCCTGTGGGATATTCTCGATCTGATCCGCCAGGCCGGGTATTGGCCGCTGGCGCCAAGCCGTGGCAGGGAAGGGCGCTGGATGGGGCCGATCACATGTGACGGGCTGGTGTTCAGCGAACAGGATATGGAAGAGGGGCTTGGTTCAATTGCCCAGACCCTGGCGATGCACAAAACGCTGGCGGACTACAACGACCATGAGCACAAAGGCCGTGAAGGGCTGCTGGCGATGCCGCAGAAACAGCACTGGCACGAGAAGATGATGTGGTATGGCCCGTCCGGCATCGGCACCACGCGCGGCCTCGCCGGATTTGTCGATTTTCACCAATTGCCGTTCCGCCTTGCATTTCCCGGCCGCAAGGGCGGCCAGACTCTGACCCGGCTGGACGCCTATCCGGATGCCGGTCATTACATCCAGATCGGCGACGGCGCCTATTCCGTCACCGGCGGCTGGCCGAGCGTGGTGGCGACCCACAGCGGCGGCACTCTGTTCGGCACCGGCCCTACGGGCCGCGAAGTTGGCATGCGGGTGATGGATTTCTACCTCCACCATGAAGGCCGCATCCGCGAGAACTGGGTGCCGCTGGATGTGATCGATCTGCTGAAGCAGATGGGGGTGGATGTGATGGCACGGCTGCGCGAACAGGTTGGACGGAGTTAGCCGGCAGGCCGTGGCGCGGCGGTAGGGGGGAACTGAAAGCAGGCAGACAGTCCCATCCAGCATGAAAAATTGTAGAAATTAGCATTCGATCTATATAAGTATATCAATAACTCACAGGTACTTGGTTCTCCGGGTTTGATATGAAACAGAAAACAAAAACCACGCCGGTACATGGCGGCACCATAAAGCGAGAAGCTTCAACAGGCCGTTTCGTGGAAGTGACCACCTCAAATGGCGTTTCCAAAGCCAGCAACATGTCGCAATCTGCGGTGAAGAAAGCTTCAATCAAACGCAGCGCGGCATTGGAAAGGCTGGCCTATCGCTAGGCGGCACTATCGGGTGACACTTGCTGATGCGCTCACCGCTCACGATGAGGCTTTGAAATATGGTGGACGGGAGGGCGTCGCGAGCCTGCACCTTATTGAGTCTGCATTGGCCCGGCCATACTCTGGATATCATAGACCGATAGCTAACAAAGTTGCCGCGATCCTGCACAGCATGGTTGGCAATCACGGATTTGTTGATGGGAACAAACGGACTGCATGGCTTCTCGCAGAAATCCTGATTGAACGCAGCGGATACTATCTATGTGTTGATGATGATGAACCTGTAGACGATCTGGTGGTTGGAGTTGCTACGGCAGAAATCATTTTTGAAGATCTTGTAGTGTGGTTTGAGGACCGATTACTCTTCCAGCACGCTTAGAGTAAATTCATAAACCGTGCTCTAAATTCAACTTGCCGCGATCAGAAGATTGCTTCGACTCTAAAACTCAGACCCCAGACTGACTGTGTTGCGCTGTTCCAAACAGTCGAGAGCATCAGGCGGTCCTGACTCCAGTCGGTGGGTTTCTGGATGGCGAAGGCCATCAGGCCCGAGAAAGTGAACAGCACCGTGGCGACAGCCGTCACAGTGACGCGGGACTGGCGCTTGACATTGCCATCGAGCGCGGAGCGCACGCGGTTTGCAAGCAAGCGGACTTCTTGCTCAGCAGGCAAAGCGCTTATTCGGGAACCGCGCCGGCTATGTTCTGATCATAATCGACAATCGAGCCGGTCATGACGCCGGATTCCGGGCTGAGCATATAGGCCACCAGGGCCGCGAGTTGATCCGGCTTTACAAGCTGGCCCATGGGCAGGCTGGCTTCAGCTTTCTGCAACCAGTCTTTTTCCGCATCGTGCCAGATTTTCTGGATTTCCGCCTCGCCCGGTGTATCCATCCAGCCGGCATTGATACCGTTGCAGCGGATGCGGTTTGTCACATGCGCATTGGCGACGTTTTTCGTCAGGGTGGTGAGCGCCCCTTTGGAGGCGGAGTAGGGCGCAAGAAAACTCTGCCCGGCATAGCCGGACATGGACAGGATATTGACGATACTGCCGGGACGCTTTTCGGCGAGCAGATGATTGATGATGCCCTGCATAATGAAAAACGGCCCGCGCACATTGGTGTTGAAATGACTTTCAAACACATCGGGTGTTGTGTCGGTGATCGAACCCCGGCCGGTATTGGCGGCCGAGTTGACCAGTGCATTGACATGACCCAATGCCGCGATGCTCTGCTCAACCAGCTTGAAGCAATCTTCCAGCTTTGACACGTCCGCAGGGATGAAAATACACTGTGCACCCAGTTTGCAAAGCGCCTCGGCGGCGCGCTCGCCGCGTGCCATGTTGCGGCCGCTGATGACCAGCCGGTCGGCACCTTCTTCAATAAGGCGGCAGGCAATGGCATAGCCCAGACCCTGGGTGCCACCCGTGATCACTGCTCTGGTGTCCGCGTTGCGATGCTCCATCATGACGGCGTGTCCCATGTTGGTTTGCCGCTGACATCCAGTTCAATTGACCGGCCGGTCTGGCATGACAGGGTGGCAGCTTCGGCCAGATAACTGGCCATGAATCCGTCGACCGCATTGACCGGCGATTTACCGCCGCTCTGGATCATGTCAACGAAGGCTTCAATTTCGGCACGGTAGCTGCCGGTATAGCGGTCCATGAAGAAGGTCGCATAGGCATCCGGGGCGGCGAAATGACTGGCGTCGAAGCGTTTGACACTGGTCTCTGACGGGTTGTCGGAAATCAGCATTCCGGTGGCACCGAAAGCTTCGATGCGCTGATCATAGCCATATACCGCGCGGCGCGAATTGAGAATGACGATCTGTTTGCCGCTTGCGCTGACCATAGTCACAATAGCGGTATCAACATCGCCCAGCCGGCCGATTTCCGGGTCGACGGCGACACCGCCTTCCGCGCTGATTTTCACAATCTCTTCGCCCAGCATCCAGCGGGCAATATCGAAATCATGGATCATCATGTCGCGAAACAGGCCGCCTGAAACCGGGATATACTCAAGGGGCGGCGGATAGGGATCACGGCTGGTGATGGTCAATTGCTCAAGCGATCCGATTTCACCGCCTCTGACAGCGGCATTGAGCTTTGCATGAGAGCGGTCAAAACGCCGGTTGAAACCGATAAACACCTTGTCGACCCTGTCACCAAGCGTATCGATGCAGCGCCGCGCTTCGGCAAGACTTGGGGCGATCGGCTTTTCACACATGACCATCTTACCGGCATCTGCCGCGGCCAGTATGAGATCGACATGGGTGTCGGTGGAGGTTGCCACCAGCACACCGTCAACGCCGGGATGATTGATCGCCGCCTGGGCGCTGTCGCAGACAGTTGCGCCGGTCTTCTCGCCGAACGCTCTGGCCGCTTTTGGCATGACATCAAACACGCTGACCAGTTTTGCACCGGCTTGTGCGATGGCCTTTGCGTGAACCTGCCCGATACGACCTGCGCCAAGAAGCGCTATGCCGGTCATGAGGTCACCGCCAGGCCGAAATAACAGGTATCCATTGCTTGCAAATCCCAAAGCATAATCTGCAAAATCCTTTCGAAATTCATTGTAAAAAAATCTTATGCGAGAAGATCATTGACATAACCGGTGAACTTGATGGAAACCCATCAAATCCAGACAGTTTGCGCCGGATCGCAGCCAGTGCGCAGGAAACGTGAAAATGGGACAAAAACCGACATTGCAGCAGGTGGCAAAAGCCTGCGGGCTGAGCATAGCTACTGTTGACCGGGTGCTGAATCATCGTGGCGGGGTCAATCCGGAAAAAGAGCGCATGGTCATGGATTGGGCCCGCAAGCTGAAACTGGATCGCAATCTGGACCGCCGGCCAACCCGCATTTTGCGGGTGGCAGTGGTGACGCAGAATCCCAGCAATCCATTTTTTGAACGGGTGCGGCAAGGGGTTCTGCGGGCGAACCAGATTTTCTCGGTACACAATATTCAACTGTCCCTGCATTATTTCGATATTCTGACACCCAACAAGACTGCGGCACAAATCCGCAGACTGTGTGGCCAGGCCGATGCCCTTCTGATTTCCGTCAACGAGCATCCGCTGGTCAGGGAAGCGATTGACGTGGCTGCCGCCGCAGTGCCGGTGCTCAGTTTTGTAAGTGATGTCTCGACCAGCAAGCGGCTCGCCTATGTGGGCCCGGATAATTTTGCTGCCGGACGGGTGGCCGGCGACCTGATGGGACGCTTTCTGGGTGCTCGAGGCGGTGACATCGTTATTGTCGCAGGCAGCTATCAATTGATGGACCATCACGCCCGTCGCAATGGATTTTACGAGTTATTGAAGGAACGATATCCGGCCTGCCGCATTATAGAAGAGATACAGACTCAGGAAAAAATCGAGTCCCTTGCGACAGAAGTTGCACTGCTGCTGAGTGACAGGCCAGACATTCGCGGCATTTACAGCGTATCAGCAGGGAATCAGGGGATTGCGAAGGCTTTGGTGATGCAGAATTGCGAGCAGGATGTCACCTTCATCACTCATGAGATCACGCCAGAGCGGCGGGCCTTGCTGAGCAAGGGCATCATTGATGTCATTATCGATCAGGATCCTGAAGGAGAAATACTGGTTGCGGTTGAATTGCTTGCGGAAAAGTTCGGACGCTGGAACGGACCAGCAAGAGGGCCTTCGACACAATTTAATCTGTTTTTCAGAGAATCCGTATAGCTAATGAATTCTTATTTGTGCCACGTCTGATTTTGGATATATAGGCGGGCATGTTTGCGGGAAGGACCGTTTGGTGATTGACGAAGTAAAACATTACGCTTTTCAAAAAAGTGCGCCTGGTAAAACCACACGCAGAGCGTTTTTGCTCGGAGCTGCCGCTTTCGGGCTGGCCGGGTGTTCCGCGTCTGCCGGTCGGATGGCCAGCATTGAAGACAGCTCCCCGTCTTATATCAGCGCCTATGGGCCGATGCCGGACGAGATGTTTCCACTGCCTGGGATCGACATGAAACAGGTGCCGCCGCAATTCCAGCGCCAGATGGTAGCCTATAATGGTTCGGAGCCGGCGGGCACTCTTGTAGTGGATCCACAGAACAAGTTTTTGTACCTGGTTCGTGGCGATGGCGAGGCCCTGCGCTACGGTATCGGTGTCGGACGCCAGGGGTTTTCCTGGAACGGCAATGCCAAGATTGGTGCAAAAAAACAGTGGCCGACATGGACACCGCCAAGTGAGATGATCGAGCGCCAGCCGGAGCTGGAGCAGTATCGCAACGGTATGGAACCGGGCCTGCACAATCCGCTCGGCGCACGCGCGCTTTACCTCTACGATAATGGCCGCGACACGCTTTACCGGATTCACGGTACAAGTGAGCCATGGAGCATTGGCAAAGCGGTCTCCTCCGGGTGTATCCGCATGTTCAACCAGGATGTGGTTGACTTGTACAATCGGGTTAACACTGGCTCGAACGTCGTTGTTCTTTAACGTCTATTCGCAGTCAGAAGCACCTTGGCCAAAATCCGGGCCTGCTGCTTTCAGTCCAGTTGGCCTTTGCTATCGCGCTTGTCGCTCATAAACTGTGCTCCAGTCTGATAGTGACCATTCGCACACTTGTGTGGGTTGAAAACATTCACGACCAATGGCACGCGCCCATGGTGTTGCGTTTGCGCAAATTCCCGGTACCGAGCCGGTACCGAGATTGTCGCGGCGGTCGAGTGCAACCCGAACAATCTGCAGCGTTTCTGCACTGAATTCGGCGTCGAAAGCCGGTTTTCCAAATTTGCTGACGCATCGCCTGGCGCGATTGCTGATGCCGGCATGATCGGCATGATAAATCAGTCCTGTTGTTCACTCTGACCTGTCGCGAAACCGGTGCCAACCTTCACAGACAGGCATGGCAGCACATCCGGGCACCCCAGGTGAAGAACAGCCATTATGTCCGTTCTATCATGTTGCCAGAGCAGGGATCGGACCGATTCCGGACTTTGAGACAGGTGCACGTCTGCAACAGGTTTTGGACCTGTGGGCGAAATCGGATGCCGAGGGCCGCAGACTGTCTGTGTGATGCAGCGCCGCCCTGATGAAGAGAATTGGTTAATTGTTCATATTTTCAGGATAATTTAAACAAATCAGCACTGAATTCCGCGGAAGGCAGTACACCCATTTGAAAAGAAACAGTCCTTGCCATGGCGCAAAGTGATGCCGGGCTCATCAGCGGCAAAATACGCGAACTGACACGACTGATCCGCGAAACTCGTTTGGCGGAAACCCTATCTGCCGACCCTGAGCGGATGGAGTCTTCGCCAGAACATGCATCCGGCCCGGACGAGATGCTGGTGCATAAAATGCGCGCCCAGACACGTTTGGAAGCGCTGGCACAGAGCCTGCGCAGCGTTCATGCGGACATACCGAAGGTCGCACAAGCCCGGCAGGACGCTTTCACTTTTGCGCTTCTGCCCGGAAATCCGCCGCGTTTCTGGGTGGATCTCAGCAGTTTTGTGGTGATGAGTGATGGCGGCAAGACTTTCCACTTTCTGAAAGACACACAGAATGGCCGTATCAGCCTTTTCCGCAGCAACAGTCTTGAGGACACCGTTGATGCGGTGACTGATTATGTCGCCGAACGAATTGTGCGGCATCGGTCCGCTGCGCCAACGGATCAGCAGCAAAAGCCCGTGGCTTCAAAATCAACTGTGCCAGCAGATAAAGCCGAGAAGGAAACTCCGGCCGTTTCCCCCGTTGCCCGGCCGGCGGGACCCGAAGTTGCAATACAGCAGCCTGTTTTGCCGCCACCCATTATCATCCAGCCAGCCCCGCCGACAAATGACTGGGTAAAACTGTTTCTGGCCTTCACGCTTGGCCTGTTCGTGGGAGCGGTGTTGCTGTTCATCGCCGCATGGTTGCAGACACCGGCCGCGACTTAGAGCTTATTTTACGGTTACAGAACCAACGGTTCGCCAACCGGGCCGATTGTCCCCTGAGCGTCCAGAACACCACGTTTTTGCCAGTTTATCTGCCAATGGCCGGGCTCGCCTTTGATCGCAAACAGATTATAACAGCCCGCAGGGCTTTTATGGCCTGGTCCGTTGGAGGCGGATGGCACGCCGATGACCGGAATGTCGCCGCCGGGTCCGGCAATCTCGTTGTAACTGTGAATATGAGTGTGACCATGCAGCACAAGTTCGGCGCCGCAATCGGCGATCATTTCGCGAAATTTGGAAGCCCCGATCAACCGCTTGTGGAAGGGTGTTGCATTTGGAAATGGGGGGTGATGAATCAGAACAACCCGGAAGCTGTCCTGCGTTTGATGCAACAGCTGCGCTGTGGCTTCGGCTTGTGCTGCCAGAAACATGCCCGTCGCCATGAAAGGCAGTGTGGCGATTGCACTGGAACAGCCGATGATGGCCAGAGGGCCGCGGCGGCGCAGATAGGGAAATTCAGGATCGCCTGTTCCGCCGTCACTCAGCATATATGGCCGCCATTCATGCAGAGCCCGTTTTAAACCTGCACCGGTATAAGCGTCATGATTGCCCGGCACGAGGCTGATTTGCTCTGCCTTTCCAATGCGGCGCAACCAGACACCGGCAAGATGGGTCTCCTCGGGCAGAGCGATGTTCACCAGATCTCCGGTCAGTGCGACATGATCCGCCTGTTGCTCGTGAAGGTCGTGCATCAGCGCGTTTAAGAACAGATCCGAGAAGGTTTTGCCGCGGTTTCGCCGCCAGTTGACATAGCCGGTGATCCGCTTCGACATTAATTGCCAAGGCGAGGGTCTCGGAAGCGGTCCCAGATGAGGGTCGGAAAAATGTGCAAGACGATACATCGGTCCCGACTATCAATTTGCCGGACTAAAATCCAGTGGTCAGGTGCTGCCGGACCAAAAAATCGACGCTGCGGCGAAGGAAGTTCGGCTTCAACACAAATTTCAGCACATCCGCTATACACCGCCTGCTTATATGCTAGTCAGGAAAAGCATATCCGGTGAACCGTGAATGGAGCGATGGGCCGGAGCAATACGGGTTTACAGACCGGCTAATCCGGTCAATCGGGTACAAGACAGATTGCCGGCGGCCCGGATATCAGACCGGGCCTGAAGGCGGAGACGGATTTCATGAAGCTGACACGGCGTCAAAAATTTATGCAGACAGCATTTCTGACAGTATCACGCTTCAGCCGCGGCATGACGATGGGCGTAAGGGCGCTGGTGGTTGATGACAGCCAGAAGGTTCTTCTGGTGCGCCATACCTATGTCAATGGCTGGTATTTTCCGGGCGGGGCAATTGATCCCGGTGAGCATGCATTTGCTGCCGTGGAGCGGGAGTTGAGCGAAGAAGCCGGAATTGGCCTCACCGGGCCGCCGAGGCTTCTGAGCGTGTTTCAGAATGCTCATGCATCAGTGCGCGACCACGTCGTGCTGTTTCATTGTCCCGACTGGACACAGAAACGCGCCCCGGATGTTCCCAACAGGGAGATAGCCGAATTGGGCTTCTTTGCGCAGGATGATCTGCCGGCAGATATTTCTCCGGGTACGACACGACGGCTGGAGGAATGGCGCAGCCAGATTGATGTCCTGCCCGTGTGGTAACGGCGGAGAGGCCGGATTTATTGACGCGACGTTGTTTTACGCCGCGAACCGGCTATGCAACCTCACATTCGTTAATGAGAGGCGTCAGTGCGAAAGCTGTTGCCTCAGTCGAATCCGCCAGAGCCGCAGGCGGCGAGCAAGATGCTGAGGGAAGTGAGCAAAAGAAATATGCGTAATTTCATGATATGTGCCCCGGTTTAGAAGTGATAGTTGATGCCGATACGTCCGACATGATTACTGGACCCGCCGACCACTGTGGTGCTTCCAGCTGAAAAGCTGTCATCGGGCACGTCAACGTAAAGATATTCCAGTTTTGCCGACCAGCGATCGTTGAATTTTCCTTCAACACCGACACCGCCGGTGAAACCGGCAACAATATCGTCACCGCTTCCAAAGCCGGAAACAGATGCGTCGCGGCGGGTAAAGGCCACGCCTGCGGTGGCATAGACGAAGTAACGGCTGAACGTATAACCACCACGCAGGCGCACAGTAGACATCCAGTCTTCCTCAAAGCTGCCACTGGATGACTTGGCTTTGATATCCTGATATGAAATGTCGGCTTCAACACCGGCGGCCCAGCTTGAATTCAACTGGTAGTTATAACCGACCTGCGCACCAATGGTGAACCCGCCGGCATCACCGGTCGGGCCCGGATTGGCAGGGAGATTGTTGTCAAAATCAGCGGTCACGCCGCCGATGAGGCCACCAACATAGAAACCTGTCCAATTATAGACTGGCGCAGGATTGTACAGAACCGGTGCCGGATAGGCTATCGGATCGGCTGCAAAGCCTGCACCCGCAACGGCCACTAACAGCGTGGAACTCAGGAAAATCTGCTTAAACATGGTGGTCTCCAAAAAATATTGGCAAATTCTATGCGCAGACTGATTTGAGAGTCAAACAGCATGTGCAGACAGGCCGAAAACAATCACAAGCTGTTGCAAATAGATCATTACGAAGTTGTCCCGATCAGCAACAGAATTCCAGCCGTGATCAACAGAATGCCGATAATTTCATATGGCCGGAAGGTTTCCCTGAAAAACAGCAGACTGGCGGCAAATGAAAACACAACTTCAATCTGTCCGACCGCCTTCACCAGCACCGCCTTCTGCAGCGTCATTGCAGCGAACCAGCCGAAGGAGGCCAGGCCGCCGGCTATGCCGGCCAAAGCGCTGATCCGCCATGCGCTGAACAGGCGGCGGAGTTGTCCGGGCTCCCTCAGCGCCAGAAAGACACACATCAGCAAAGCCTGAAACAGAGTGACAAAGGACAGGGTGACGGCGGCCCGCATCAGGAAATCGCCGCCGGGCAGAGACAATGAGGCTGCCCGGTACGACACGGCTGCAATGGCAAAACAGGCTCCCGATGCAAGGCCCAGAAATGCAGTTTTGTCGATCCAGTTGCGGCGGCTGATGGCACCTGCCGGCAAAGATAAAAGGATCAACCCGATCAGGCTGACGCCGATGGCGAAGATGGCCCGGCCGGAAATCGTTTCGCTGAGCAGCACAAAGCCAAGTATTGCGCTTTGAACAGTTTCGGTTTTGGACAGGATTGTGCCAACAGCAAAATTTCGGAAGGAAAACAGATGCAGCAGCAGGGCAGTTGCGGCAATCTGAGCCAGTCCGCCGAGGCAGGCATAAGTGAAGAATATGAAATCCGGCGTGGGCGGAGCCGCGCCGCGCAGCACGCTGAGCCCGGCAACAATCAACGCCGCAAGCGGAGCCGCGAAGACAAAGCGTGCGGAGGTCGCGCCCCAGTTGCTCAACCGGGCCTTGAGATGTTTTTGCAGGACCGACCGCAGATTCTGCAGAAACGCAGCGGCGATTGATAGAATGACCCATAGCTCCATCAGCGTCATTCAGCACGCGGCATTCGCCTCGTCAAATCGATTTGGTGATGACACGTCCCGAACACATGCACGGAATGTGCGTCTGGCGCTTGCGTGGATCGACGGCCACTGCTATAGCCGCGCAGCTTTTGAACGAATTCGAGTGTCATGACACATCATTGCGTCACTGCCGGAAACCGACGACGACTGCTCGCATGCGCGTTGCGTGCATGCCTGATTGTGCGTCCTGCCGGTAATGGATCTTAAGGCCTGATCGGCCAACATCAAACCGCAGGGCATCTACCTGACTGATATGACAGCGGTTTGAATTATGCTTTCCACTCCTGATTATACAATCCACCTGCAGAGCCCGGCCGATGAGGCTGCAATTCTGACCCTTCATGAGCGCACATTCGGACCTGGCCGGTTTGCGCGCACCGCCTTTCGCATCCGGGAAACGGCGGGCACAGCCAGCGAGTTGTGTTTCATTGCCCGCAGCACGGCGAGCGGAAAAATGGTCGGCTCCGTCATTTTGAGCCATATCACCATTGGCGCCACACCGAGCCTGTTGCTGGGACCACTGACCGTAACACCGGAATACAAGAGCAGGGGCGCGGGGAAACTGTTGATGCGGCAGGCCGTCGACAGCGCCCGCGCCGGCGGATATCTATCGATTGTTCTGGTGGGTGACGAGCCCTATTACGGGCCCTTCGGCTTTCGCGTCATTCCCCATGGACAGGTAAAGTTGCCCGGTCCGGTGGACCCGGCCAGGTTGCTGGCCTGTGTGCTGACTGACGATGCGGAACTGTTGGCACGGGGCGATGTCAAAGGGGCACATCCCGGATAGAGCGTTTCACCGGCCTTCGCGGTACCACATGAGGGATAACAGGCCGAGCAGCAGCGCCAGGCCGAGCAGCCCGGCGAACAGTGGCAGCCGGTCAAGGCCGATCAGCCGGCTGGCATCATTCATCTGCAATCCCATCCAGCCGCTGCCGGACAATGCGCCGCCGCTGCGCACCGGCAACAGCCGGGGCAGGGCAACACTGTCGCTTCCGGCAGAGGCGAGCCGCACCACAGCGCCGCCAGTTAACGCGGCCAGCGGGGCCAGCGCCTGCGTTGTACTGAGCACGTCGCGAAATTCCCGTGGATTGTCCGGTCCGACCTGGACAAGCGTTTCCCGTGTGCCATCGCTGATGCGATACAGACCCAGATCCTCGACGGGAACGGCGGTTTGCCAGATTCCCGGTTCCTGAAGTGCAAGCTGAGTGCGCTGTAAGTCGCCACGCGGAGATTCGATCTCGATGGTGAGATCGGGGCTAGTATCTGACAATTCCTCCAATGTCTGACGTTCGATCACCAGACGGCCATTGTCGGCAATTGCGGTCAATCGCTCTTCTTCCAGATCAGGCTCTTTCATGAGCCAGTGGGCGAGGCGGCGCAAGAGCTGGACATGGGGCCCGCCGCCCTCAAATCCCCGAGCCCAGAGCCAGGCGTGATCTGACAACATCAGGGCCAGACGCCCTTCACCATAGCGCGACAGCATCAGCAAAGGCCGTTCGCCGGCGCCGGTCATGATGGTGTTGGTGCTGCCTTCAAACTCCGATGGTGTTACATCGACCAGCCGGAACCAACGACTCCAGGCGGGTGGCTCCTGTTCCGCGCCGGGAAGGCCGCGGGTGACAGGGTGCCGCTTGCCAATATCGCTGACGCGGGCATAGAACGGTTCTTCGACAACCGCACCGGTGGGCTGCGCCGCCAAAATGGATGAGAGCGGGGTCTGAAACAGCGAATCTTCGCTGGAATAGCCGGGGCCGGCGGCGAACATAACCGCGCCGCCACGGGCGACATACCCGGCAATATTGAAAAAATACACCTGGGACAGGACGCCGAGACGTTCGTAGCGATCAAAGATAATCAGATCAAACTCGTCAATGCGCTCGGAAAACAGTTCCCGTGTCGGAAAGGCGATCAGCGACAATTCATTGATCGGCGTGCCGTCCTGTTTTTCCGGTGGCCGCAAAATCGTGAAATGAACCAGATCCACCGAAGCATCAGACTTCAGCAGATTGCGCCAGGTGCGTTCGCCGGCATGGGGTTTTCCGGAAATCAGCAGCACACGCAGATTTTCCCGGATGCCCTCAACCTGCAGCAATGCGGTGTTGTTGATCTCGGTCAGTTCTCCCGGAATCGGTGCCAGCTGAAACTGAAACAGGTTCAACCCGCCATGGGTAATATCAATGGTCAACGGCACGGTAACGCCAACCGGGACAGAATAAGTGTCGATGATTTCGCCATCGCGGCTGACGATCAGCGGCATTTCCGGGCGTGGCCCAGAGCCTCCGGGTGCCCTGGTATCCTCAATGCGCAGACGCACGGTCTGGGTTTCATCGACAATGCCGAAACGCGGTGCGCTTTCCAGCACCACCCTTATGTCTCGCTCATTTTCGGTGCCAGTCACAAGGCCGTGGACCGGGCCGGACAGGCCAAGTGCGTTGGCATCGGCCGGAATATCGTGGATCTGGCCGTCGGTGATGAAGAATGTTCCGGCCAGACGTTCTGGCGGGACATCTCCCAATGCCTGTGTGAGGTTGGCAAACAAGGCCGTGCCGTCACTGCCGGCAGCGCGATGCTCGCCTGCTTCGACAACGCGCACTTCAACATTATCGAGAGCGGACAGTCGTTGCTTCAGATCCTGAAGAGCGGTTTCGGACTGTTCCGTACGATCATCAAGGCTCTGGCTTTCGCTGCGGTCGACGACAATGGCAGCGACATTGGTGAGACGCTCGCGTTCTTCGCGCTCCACCACAGGATTTGCCAGAGCCAGAACCAGGGCTACAAGTGCAAGGGCGCGAAGCGGTGCACCACGCAGCCGGAAAGCCAGAGCGGGCAGCGCCAGAACCAGCGCTGCGAGACTTGCAGCCAGCAGCGCCCAGAGCGGGATCATAGGTTCAAAGGCAAGCGACCAACTCATACTTATTGCCCGAGCCTTTCGAGCAGAGCAGGCAGATGCACCTGATCGGCTTTATAGTTTCCGGTCAGCGTATACATGGCAATGTTGACACCGGTGCGGAACGCCAATTCGCGCTGGCGTGGATCGTTCGGCACTGTCGGCAGCAAAGGCCGGCCATCCACGGATACTGCCCAGGCCGAGGCAAAATCATTGGCGGTTATAAGTATCGAGGAAACACCGTCTGCGGCGCGGCTTTCTGTGCTGCCATCCTGATTGCGTGCTTCCACCCAGAGCGGGCTACCAAGATAACGGCCGG
Organism: Pararhizobium sp. IMCC3301; assembly: GCF_030758315.1. Classification (NCBI taxonomy): domain Bacteria; kingdom Pseudomonadati; phylum Pseudomonadota; class Alphaproteobacteria; order Hyphomicrobiales; family Rhizobiaceae; genus Pararhizobium; species Pararhizobium sp. IMCC3301. The sequence goes on along the minus strand of NZ_CP132336.1, from coordinate 1,272,368 downwards.
GAAAGACCGACAGCAGAAAGAAGGATTTGGTCAGGACATGCCCCACCGGTACCGGCTCAAGAGGCGGTACATCCAGACTGGCCAGCATGCTGCGCAGTTTGAGGCTGGCCGGAGTTGCGCCAAAGCCGGTGCTGCCCGCAGCTGACAATTGATCGCGGGTGTCGAACAGCACCGAGCCGCCCTGTTTCATGAAGGCATCTATGCGCGCCATGGTTTCTTCACCAGGCAGTTCAGAGCCCGGGTCTATGGGCCAGTAAATCAGTGGATAGAAGGACAGCTCATCGGTTTCCGGGTTGAGGCCGCGCGGATAGGCCGGCTCCAGAGAGGTGCGGCTGGCCAGAAACTGGCTGAGGCCTGACAGACCCTGGCGGGAAATATCGTCAATCTCGGCATTGCCGGTGATGATGTAGGCCAGACGGGTTTCGTTGGCGTCTTCCATTGCGCGCTGCAGGGCGGCAGTTTCATCGGCCGGCACAGCATCCTGGGCGTAACCACGTTCGGCGGAGAGCAGACCGGCGATTGTCATGGCAACCAGCAATCCGCCTGCTGCATTGCGCATGCCGGGTTTGCCCCGGAACAGACGGCCCAATACGCCCTGCATCAGCAGCACCGCCAGCGCATCTGCCAGCAACAGCACCAGGGCAATGGTGAAGATGGCGGGCTTCAGATTGATGGTGCTGGCTGGTGCAAAATCCATCCGGGCCACGGTGGTAAGGTCGGTGGTATCAAACTCGGTCAGAGTGACGTCGCCTTCAAATACATTCAGGGCGCGGTATCGTTCCGGGACACCATAAAAGCCCGGCGGATTATCCGGTGTTGCCATGACAGCAGCGGATGCCGGTATGGCTTTTACCGAATTTCCGGGCGTGACGAGCAGGCCAGCGGCGCTCAGGGTCTGGAACGGCATGAATTGGGCATTCTGGGTCGCGTTGGACAATTCGACACTGCTGGCGGTCTCCTGAACCCGCGCCAGCGGAAGTGTCGCGCGGAGCATATCCACAAACAGACCAGACAATGGAAGATCCGACCAGTTTGTATCCGCCGTGACATGGAACAGCACCAGCCAGCCATTGCCCATTTTTTTGGCCGTTACAAGTGGCGTGCCGTCTTCCAGATAGGCCCAGGTACGGTCTGACAGGCCAGCATCCGGTTCGGCCAGAACCTGCTGGCGGACAGTGGTTTCGCCCTGTATCTGCTTGTTCAATGAAATGTCGGCAAACGGACTTTGTTCAGAAAAGCCGGCGAGTTGCTGCGGTGTTTCCCATGACAGGCTGCCACCGAGTATCCGGCCGCCGGAGCGTAATTCAACCGGCACAAGGCTGTCTTCAGCAGAGGCAAGGCGCGGGCCGGCAAAGCGGATCACCAGGCCACCGGAATTGATGAAACTTTGCAGTTGTTGTCCCGCATCGCCCAGCAAGGTTCCGACATCGGTCATGACAATGACCGAAACGCCCTCATTGATGAAAGCCTCGATCGAAGTGGCAATATTGGCTCCTGCTTCGGCCCGCAGATCAGCATAGGGGCCAAGGGCGCGACGCACATAATAGGCAGGCGACAGCAAGTGCTGGGCGGCTTCCGCACCTTCGCCGGAGAGTATGCCAACCACTTTTCGGCGAAATCTGTCATCGAGCAATTGAACGCCGGCAGCGGTGCCGCTGCCCGAAACTTCGATGCGCGCAATATCGTTGCGCAATTCCGTCGGCAAATCGAGAATTGCCTCAGCGCTCGCGCTGTCTTCCTCGAAGGTCAGTTCGGAGGTTGCAATGAGCCGGTTCTGCAGATCAAACGCCTGCACCAGTCTGCTGTCCTGGCCGGTGATATCCAAGCGGTTGGCAGAAACCGTCATATCGTCAACACCATTGACCGGCGGATTCAGCGCCAGCAACGGTTTGCTCTGCTGTAACAGGATCACCGGAAGATTGCTGTCGTTTAATGTGGTCAGGAATAATTGATCGCCCGGCGCGGCCAATCCGCTCTGCTGTGCTGTTGCCAACTTGTCGGAAATCCAGACAATCTGCGCTATATCGGCACCGGCCCTGCTGGCAAGAAAGGCATTGATATGGTCGGCCAGCCGCACTCTGTCCAACGGCAAAGCCTGTGGCTCCAGAGCCTGGGCCAGACTGCGGGCCTCGGCGGCGGAGCGCAGTTGCGGCGGCGGCGCGGTGGTGGCACCAATATAATCTCCTGCTGTTGCAATGGCAGGGACCAGGGCAATGAGGAAATCATTTTCAGCAGCGGCATCGATCAGCCGGTTCACCGCCGCCATGCGCGCTGTCCAGTCCGGCGCGGAGGCAAAGCCATTATCGACAATAATCAAACTGTGGCCTGCAAGCGGGGCGCGGTTTTCATCGGGCTGCCATAGCGGGCCTGCCAGTGCGACAATGATTGCGGCGGCCAGGGCAAGTCGAATGGCCGTCATCCACCAGGGACTATAAGCCGGCGTTTCATCTGGCTTGATAATATCCAGCAACAGACGGGTGGGTGGAAACCGCACATTGCGGGGTTTGGGCGGTGTCAGGCGCAAAAGCCACCAGATTGCGGGCAACAGCAGCAGCGCGGTGAGGATCAATGGGGTTGCAAAAGCAAGTGGCATTCAGATCCCCCCGCCGATCTGTTCCGCCGGCAGCGCATCAGCGGTGCCGTCATCGGTCAGGCGCGTGTAAAGCGCCATCAACGCCTCGCTGACGGGCCGGTCGGTGTGGTGAATGGCAAAGGTCCAGCCCATTTTTCGGCAGAATGCCTGCAAACGGGCGCGGCGTTCTGCCAGGCGTGCCTGATAGGCCGCGCGATAGACTTCTGCGCGCCCGGCCGTGAGTTTCAGACCGCTTTCCGCTTCGCTGAACTGAACGCGTCCGGTGAAGGGAAAGCTTTCTTCAATTGGATCGTTGATCTGCACCAGATGGCCACGCGCGCCCAGCGCTGCAAGCCGGGCAATGCCTGCACTGACATCCTCAACAGCATCCAGAAAATCACTGAACACGACCACATCGGTAAACCGTTTGGGCGCGGCGCCGACGGGCAGGGCGGTCGGATCTTTGAGGGTGCCGAGAATATCGGCAATGGCTTCCGCTGCCTTGCGGTCGGCGCGTGCCGGCATGGCCCCGAGCAGGCCGACCCGTTCCCCGCTGCGGGTCAGAACAATCGCGAGAGCCATGGTCAGCAACAGTGCCCGATCGCGTTTGGCAGTGTCGGACAGATGCGAGCAATAGGCCATTGATCCGGTCAAATCCGGCCACAGCCAGACGGTATGTGCAGCTTCCCACTCGCGCTCTCGTATTTGCAATTCTTCCTGACTGGCGGAGCGGCGCCAGTCAATCCGGGTTGCCGGCTCGCCATAAGTGTAAGGCCGGAACTGCCAGAAATCCTCGCCCGGACCCGATTTGCGCCGTCCGTGCAGCCCCAGCGCTATAGTGTTGGCAATGCGCTCGGCGGCGACCAGAATATCCGGCAGGACATCCGCAACCTGGCGCGCGGCGTGAATCTGCAAGTCAGCATCGGGTGGCGCGCCGGCTGGATCAGCTTGTCGGGATGTCGGCCACAACATGGGTCAGCACTCACCTGTCCTGATGGAAGAGCGAGCCTTTGCAAATACCTTGCCATGATGATGCAGCGCTCTCAAAGATGTGTCTCTACGAGATCTGCGATCAATTTGCGAACAGTAATGCCGTCCGCCCGTGCGGCAAAGGTTACCGCCATACGGTGCTGCAGAACCGGCCCGGCCAGTGCAACAATATCGTCCATCGAGGGCGCAAGGCGGCCATCAAGCAGGGCGCGGGCGCGGCAGGTCAGCATCAGCGCCTGTCCGGCGCGCGGTCCAGGGCCCCAGGCGATATGCCGGGTCAGGCCGTCTTCATCATTGCCCTCGGGGCGCGCGGCCCGCACCAGCGCCAGGATGGCGTCGACAATTTTTTCGCCAACCGGAATGCTGCGCACCAGCGCCTGCATGTCAAGCAGGCTTTCGGGCGATAGCACGGTCTCCGGCGTCGCGTCCTGTGAACCGGTGGTTTCAAGCAGGATCTGACGCTCGGCATCAAGTTCCGGATAGAGCACGTCAATCTGCATCAAAAACCGGTCAAGCTGTGCCTCCGGCAACGGATAGGTGCCCTCCTGCTCCAGCGGATTCTGGGTTGCCAATACATGAAACGGCGCGGGCAGATCGAACCGCTCTCCGGCGATGGTGACGTGATATTCCTGCATCGCCTGCAGCAATGCCGATTGCGTGCGCGGGCTGGCACGGTTGATTTCGTCAGCCATCAGCAACTGGCCGAAAATGGGCCCTTTGATAAAGCGGAAGTTGCGGCTGCCATCATTGCCCTGTTCCAGCACTTCAGAGCCAAGAATGTCGGACGGCATCAGATCGGGAGTGAATTGTATGCGCCTTGCATCGAGGCCGAGAACAATGCTCATTGTGTCGACGAGCTTGGTTTTGGCAAGGCCGGGCACGCCGACCAGCAGACCGTGGCCGCCGGCCAGAACCGTGGTCAATGCCTGCTCGACCACATCAGCCTGTCCGTAGATCACTTTGCCGATGGCGGTTTTGACCTGTTGCAGAAGTTCTGTTGCCTCGTCGGCCCGCACTACAATGTCCGATTGTCCGGCATCAGCCGGCGCTGTCGCTGTTTCGCTCATGGCATCCCCGTTGGCGCGCAGTATTGGCCTGCAATATTGGCCTTTATCTTGGGCGAAACCAAGACAGGCGTCGAGGCCTTAAATATTACAAATTGGCAGGAAATATGTTGCCTGTTTTGCATGTTTAGCCAAGGCTGCATAGATTGAGAGTGCTCAACAGGCGCGAAAGAGGATGCAGTGGCAGAAACAGGGAACATGGGGCAGGAAAAGTCCGAACGGCAGGCACGCTATGACAATATTCTGCGGGCGGCCAATCATCATGGCAAACGCGGCATGCCGCCAGTGGACAGTTGGAATCCGCCTTTTTGTGGTGATCTGGATATGAGCATTGCGCGCGATGGTACCTGGTTTTACATGGGCACGCCAATTGGACGGATGCCTCTGGTGAAACTGTTTTCATCGGTGTTGCGACATGATGAAGATGGCCGCTACCTGCTGGTCACACCGGTGGAAAAGGTTGGTCTTCAGGTTGAGGATGTTCCCTTCATCGGTGTTGAACTGGACAGGATAAGTCAGGATGACGGCACCGATGCGCTGGTTCTGCGCACAAATGTTGATGATGTGGTGGTGATTTCACAAGACCATCCGCTGCGCTTCGCGATTGATGCGGAAACCGGAGGGCTGACGCCTTATTGCCTGATCCGCGGACGGCTGGAAGCGCGGCTTGGCAGGCCATTACTGTATCAGTTGGCCGATTTTGGCGAAGAGGCCGAGATTGACGGGGAGTCCTGGTTTGGCGTTGCAAGTTGTGGCCGGTTTTTTGCCATGATGGCAATGGCGGATCTGGCCCGCGCTATGGAAAACAGCCCCTCGTGAGGGATAGGGCAACGCCATCCGCAGGCAACATGACGGACCCCGTGCTGGCGGAGTTTCGCAGGCGGTTCTCAGCGGCTTTCGGTCCCGGCAAGCCGCGGCTGGAAACCGGAGACCACATGCTTGATCTGCAGCGGCCACAGCCGCCGAAACTGCTCAAGCCCGCAGCCGTTCTGATTCCCATCGTGCAGCATGTGGACGGGGCGACAGTGCTGCTGACCCACCGCACCGAAACCCTGTCATCCCATGCCGGGCAGATCGCCTTTCCAGGTGGCAGAACGGATGCGACAGACGCATTCTCACCGATGACTGCGCTGCGTGAAGCGCAGGAGGAAATTGGGCTGGCACCACAAAGTGTTCATCTGCTGGGTAAAATGCACCCCTATGCAACCGGCAGTGGCTATGACATCACACCTGTGGTCGGTCTGGTAAAGCCGCCTTTGAAACTGTTTGCCAATCCTGATGAGGTGAATGCAATATTCGAAGTTCCGCTGGCTTTCCTGATGAGCGGCAGCAATTATCAAAAGCTGGAACTGGAATGGAAGGGGGCAATGCGACAGACTTATGCAATACCCTATGAGACACACTATATCTGGGGCGTTACCGCCGGAATTCTGAAAACTCTTTACGAGACCCTGTATCCATCATGACTCGATTTTATCTGACTTATGCAATTTTGTTCCTGGTGCCATTCGCGCTTTACGTATCCTATATTTATTTCAGCATGGGCCGGACGGCGATCCGTGAAAGCCTGACGGTCAAGGCACTTGGCTGGCTGTCAGTGATAGGGGCCGGTTTGACTGTGGTGGTTATTGTGGTGCTGACCAATTATACCGGCTTTTCCGCTGACGGGGTCTATCAGCCGGCCCGCTTTGAAGATGGCCAATTGCTGCCGGGCAATATCGTCGAACCGGAACCAACCACCCCGGAGTAGGTTGTGACCAGGTGTGACACCCACAAAGCCTTGTTCCAGGAAACATTTCTGCACGAAAAGCAGCTTTGCAGATTGATGCGGGCGCTGGGTGGCGGAGCGGATCAGGTGCGGGTTGTTGGCGGGGCGGTGCGCAACGCGCTGCGCGGCCTTGCCGTGAGTGATCTGGATCTGGCCTGTGTGCATCCCCCGAATGAGGTGATGAAGCGGGCCGCAGCGGCCGGTTTCAAGACCGTGCCGACCGGGATTGATCATGGGACTGTCACCGTCGTCGGCAATGGCACAAAATATGAAGTCACGACTTTGCGCGAGGACATCGAAACCGATGGCCGCCGCGCCATTGTGCGCTTTGGCACCGACTGGCAGCATGACATGGAGCGCCGGGATTTCACCATGAATGCGCTGAGCGTGGATCGTGACGGCGTGTTGTATGATCTGGTGGCGGGATTGGATGATTGTCTGCGCGGCCGAGTGCGTTTTATTGGAACCGCGCGTCAGCGCATTGCAGAAGATGCCCTGCGGATTTTGCGGTTTTTCCGCTTCTCCGCGCATTATGGAGAAGGCATGCCGGATGCAGAGGGGCTTGCCGCATCGCTGAACAATTTGCAATTGCTGGACCAGTTGTCGGCGGAGCGCATTCAGCGCGAGATCAAAAAACTGCTGTCTGCACCGCGGCCGGCGCAACTCAGCACGGTGATGAAAGCGGCAAATGCTGTGCTGACGCAGCTTCATCTGGGCGTAGAGGGTGCGGATTTTGCTGCTCTGGCAAAGTGTGACCGTGTCGACTGGTCCTTGCGTGCTGTAGTGTTGTGGAAACAGCAGAGGGACCGACTGTTGCAAACTGTCCGGGATTTGAAGTTCTCCAAAGCCGAGATTGGCAGGCTTGAAACCTTATTCGCAGCTCTGGAATTTCTGGAAAAATGCGGCTTTGACGATGCTTTTCAGATCCGGCTTGCGGCCTATCATTTCGGGCCGGATGTGGCCGATGAAGTGGCCTATCTGGCGAGCCGGCCGGTCGCTAATTGTGATGAGCAATATTCGGCCTGGGCAAAGCCGTTGAAAGACTGGCAGGTGCCGTTGTTTCCTGTGAAAGCCGCCGATCTGAAGCAACAGGGCCTGAAGCCCGGCCCAGAAATGGGCCGCTGCCTGAAGGCCCTGGAAACAATCTGGATCGAGGGTCTATTTGTGCCCTCGCGCGCCGCTTTGCTGGAGAAAATGGCGTTATCAATGAAAAAGGAGAGCCGTGATGGCTGATTTTGAAATTGTGTTCAGTGAGGGTGACAGTAAAGGAGTTTTCTCACTCTACGCGCCGAAGGACGGCCATGACGGACCAGTGAAATCCGGTGAAATGACCGTCTCCAAAGCCGGTGAAACGACCTGGATCATTGATCATACTGGCGTCGATGATGCGATGAAGGGGACCGGCGCTGCCGTTGCGCTGGTGAAGCGCGGTGTGGAACTGGCGCGCGAACGCGGGCTGAAAATCATTCCTCTCTGCTCCTATGCAAAAGTTCAGTTTCAAAGATACAGCGAATATCAGGATGTACTGAAGAGATGATCTGCGCTGCGGCAAAGGTTGCCTGCGGCTCTCGCCAATTAGCAAAGGGCAAAGTTGCATGATTGTTCGCGCGCCGCTTCTGGCGGAATGCGAAGCCCTTTTCGATTTGTGCCTACGCTCCAAAGCTCATTGGGGGTATGATGACGCCTTTCTTGCAGCTTGCCGGGAAGAGCTGACCGTCACCGGGGCGATGATGCAAAGCTCCGCGATGGCGGTGGCTGAATGTGATGGTGTGGTGTACGGGCTGGTCCAGTTGGACCTGACACCGTCCGAGGCGGTTCTGGAAAAAATATTTGTGGTGCCGGAGGCAATTGGCACGGGCATCGGCAAGGCCTTGTTTCGGTGGGCCGTGATGGCGGCGAAAGATACCGGTGCGGGTAGTTTTACCATTGACAGCGACCCAAATGCGGTTGCGTTTTACCGGCATATGGGGGCGGTTCTGATTGGCTCCTCGCCGTCCGGTTCAATAGCGGGACGCCTGTTGCCGAAATTGCGATATGTGATTGATCTGACGATCTGACACGGCCTGCGATTGCCGTCCTGTCGAAACGATCATTCAGGCAAAGGGCTATGGCCCTCATTAAGCGGCAACAGGGTTTCCGCGATCAGCTCGCGCAGCCATTTATGGGCCGGGTTGGCTGTCGAGCGTTTGTGCCAGATCATGTGAATCAGAGGCGGATCAATCGGCATTGGCGGCCGGTAAATCTGCAACCCCGCCTTTGGAGCAATGTAACTCGCCAGCTGTTCGGGGATGAGAGCGATCAGGTCGGATTCGCTGACGGCGCGGTAGACGCCTGAAAATACCGGCATGGTCATCTTCACCTGCCGGGTGCGGCCAACCCGGGCAAGGGCCTGATCTCCGAGTGCTGTCAATTTGCCTTCAGGCGAGAACAGCACATGACCAAGATCGCAGAAAAGATCGATCGGCACCACATCCCCCGGCGCCAGCCCAGCGCGGGCAATGCGCGGATTGGCGCTGCGTGCAACGACAGAAAAGTTGGACGAAAACACCGGCTGGTGCGCCACCCAGTCGGGGAATGGCGTGGCAGGTATAAGGGCGATGTCGACCTCATAGTGCTCCAGTGTTTCAACATAATTGTCGGGCACCAGATCAACCAGTTGCACCCGAATGCCCGGCGCTCGTTTCGACAGTTGATCGGCAAGTTTGGGCATCAGCATTTCGGCAAAAAAGTCACTGCCCGACAGTTTGAACGTATCTGTGGATAGGGCGGGGTCGAACGCTTCTGGACCCGATAGCAGATATTCGATCCGGTCGAGCGCCTCGCGCAGCGGGATGGCCAGCGTGCGGGCATAGTCGGTTGGCTCCAGTCCCTGTCCGCGGCGGATGAATAACTCATCGCGCAGTGCCAGCCGAAGCCGTCCCAAAGCGGCAGACACAGCTGGTTGCGACAGGCCGATCCGTGCGCCGGCCCTGACCGTGGACCCTTCGTGCAACAGAGCATCGAGGACGCGCAACAGATTCATGTCGAAGGATTTTATATTCACCACACGAATACCTCTCATCCAGATATACGATTTTTTATATTCGTAGCTTTAATCCATACTTATTCCGATCCAAAGCGCGCATTTGGTTGGCAGCGGGGCATGCCTATTTTCCAAGCGTACATCCGGAGCGGGCTGAATTGTCTGGCCATCGCCGGCGGATTGCAAAGGTTTACGGTATTGAGAAAGGAACGCGGGGGTGTTCCCTTGTGCCACGGGTCTCACTACGCCAGAAAAATGCCCAACTGATCTTTGATGATCTGGAAACATGGCTGCACGCGCAGCTGCCCAAAATCGCCGACAAGTCGCTGTCGGCTAAAGCCATCCGTCATGCGCTGAGCTGGATGCCAAAGACCCGGGCTTGTCTCGACAATGGCTTTCTGAAATTGGACAACACCAGTGCGGAATGCGCAATGAAACCTGCTAGGCTCGTCTGACGCCTTGCGAATGGAACCCTATTGAGTTCCCGCCTTCGAATTTGTTCCATTCCCGGTCGGCTAATAGTTCGGAAATAGACGCCGAGGGCAGTGGTTTGCTGAAGTAGAAACCCTGGACTTCCTTGCAGCCATGATTTCGCAAGAAGTTCGCTTGTTCGATGGTTTCCACACCTTCGGCATTGGAGGTCATTCCCATTGAGGCTCCAATTGCGATGATCGCTTCAATAATGCTGTCAGCCTCGAGAGACGATCCCAAATCTTTTGTGAATGATCGGTCGATCTTGATCTTGTCGAAGGGAAAACGACGCAGGTAGCTGAGGCTTGAATATCCGGTGCCAAAATCATCCATCGCAATCTTCACGCCCATTGCCTGCAAATCTGAGAGCACCGATATGGCTTCATCGGTGTGGCTCAACAGAACCCCTTCGGTGATTTCAATTTCCAAACGGGCAGGGTCAATACCCTCAACCTCAAGCGCGTTTCGGACCGTGTCAACCAAATTACCCTGCCGGAATTGAACAGGAGACACATTCACCGCGAAGGTCAATTCGGGCCATTCCTTGGCCTGACGGCACGCTTGACGTATGACCCAGTCGCCGATGGGGATAATAAGACCACACTCTTCTGCTATCGGGATGAATTCGTCGGGAGTGATCGGTCCGCCGGTGGTGCGGTTCCATCTCAGCAGCGCCTCCACGCTTTTGATCGAATTCGTCGCCAGATCTATCTGCGGCTGGTAAAACAGTTCGAGTTCATTTTTCTGGATTGCCGTCCTCAGGCCTGTCTCAATCTCTCTACGAGCGACCAGAGCTTGATTCATCTCTTCCTGAAAATATCGATAAGTACCTCGCCTTTCCCTTTTGGCTCCGTACAAGGCCATATCTGCCTGGCGCAACATCGCTTGCCCGTCGATTTCGTCGCTTTGGGTCCGTATCGATATGCCGACGCTGGCACCAATGATGATTTCATTGCCTTCCAAATCGAACGGTTCGGAGACTGCTGCGATCAACCGTTCGGCAAGGATTAATGATCCAGCGGGCTGGTCGACGTGCTTCTGGATAATTGCAAATTCATCGCCGCCGATACGTGCAAGAACATCATTGCTACGCAAAGAAGATGTCATTCGCTCTGTGGCTTGTTGCAATAACTCATCGCCAGCGGCGTGACCGAGAATATCATTGACCTCCTTAAATTTATCCAGATCGATGCAAAGAACAGCAAGAGCGGTTTTTTGGCGACCAACATCTTCAATGGAATGCAGAAGCCACTCGTTAAAAAGCGACCGGTTGGGCAAATTGGTCAGAGGATCGTGGCTTGCAAGAAACGATGCGCGTTCGCTTGCACGCCTGAGAAGGGTCAACGGAAATGTCCGCAGGAAGAAAAATGCCCCAAAGGCGACAATCGACGTCGCCAACAGCAGCAACACTGAAGTTTTTGCCACATCAAAAACACTGTGCGTAACAATGAGTGTGCCAACTTCGCGCCCGGCATCATGCAGCGGTTGACTGGTCGATACAAGCGGTGCGCGGAGATTATCGGGACCTGTCTGAGTGACTGTTTCAGCGTCAGCGTTCCTGACTTCTATTTTTTGTGGCAGCTTGTTAACAGCGATCAATTCATTGATGCGAAGGGTTTCAAACTCCCACATTGTCGGGTTGCGCCCGATGATCTGTGACAGGTTTCTGGCATGCAATTGCGATTCCGTTTCGGTATGGCCTTTTTCAATTTTTGCACCGTAGTAATAGTGCAGCAGAGGTGGAAAAATCGCGATGAATATTGCAATTGACAGTGCCATCAACGTGGAAAATCGAACCACTCCCGGCGCTATCGGCGATGTTATCTTCGGTGTTGGGTGTTTCATCTACGGGTCACCGCGCCGGCGTATGGTCGGTGGCGGCCAGGACGGATTGCGCTTCTTCGGAAAAAATAAATTCGAAAAATTGGGAAGCCATGTTTGACGGGTTCTGCGTTTTCACGATGTACAGGCTCTTGCTGAACGTCGCGTCCTGAGGGGCAACACCACCAGCTTCTGGCAGGACGCCATTGAGGATCAGAACCTTCAGGCGTCTGTTCTCGGTCGCAATCTGGCCCAAAGCTACGGCGCCGATGGAGCCTTCCAGTCGTTCGAGTGTTTCCGCGTTTTCCTGATCGTTTGTGGCTTTCAACAAGCCCGCTCTTTCATGCGCTGCTACGATTGCTTGCGACACCGCATCAGACAGGCTGCTCAAAATTTGTGTGTCTGTTTCGGAAACAGGACGCAGCACCAATCGTACTGGCTGACCGGATGGCCAATGAGTCATTTCCCCCGAGTACATCTGTGCGAGTTGTTGCGTTGTCACCGCATCCGCATCTGTGTCCAACGACGTGACAACAGCGAGCGGCGTTGTGGCGTAAAGTCTTGCCTGAGCCCCCTTTTCTTGTTCGGCCTCTTTCAACTCGCGCGATGCAACCGACAGATCAACGGCGCCGGCGAGCAAGGCTTTGATGCCTCCCGAACTTCCAAGGCTGGGAAGCACCTCCACCATTGTGCCCGGATGTTGTTTTTCAAAGGCAGAGCCAAGCAGAATCATACCGCCCAGCGCGACACCTGTTCCACCTATACGCAAGGTTTCCGCATGAGCCATACCGCTGGCGCTGACTATCAGGGATGAAACAATTCCGGCAACTAAGAATGGCAAACGCATTTTGAGCAAGGTGCTCCCATTGTCTGAATGTAACTGCTGCAGATATTGTCGATACAGGCGTAAAAATTTAGACAACAACGCAGAAGTTATTTGATGGAATGCAATCTCTGGTTTCCATTTTAACTTATGTCATGTGGTTTATTCGCAAATTGGACTACTCGCCAAATGCTGGAGGGGTTCGGGCATAAATTAAGCTGCTCCTGTCACATGTGCCGGGTTGGTCGGTCGGCTCCAGGCCCTGGCTGTGGCGAATGAACAAGTCATTGCGCTGCGCCAGCCGAAGCTGAACCAGAGCGGCAGACACAGCTGGTTGCGTCAGCCCGATCCGTGCGCCGGCCCTGACCGTGGACCCTTCGTGCAACTGAGCATCGAGGACGCGCAGCAGATTCATGTCGAAGGATTTTATATTCACCACACGAATACCTTTCATACAGATATACGATTTTTTATATTCGGAGCTTTAATCCATACTTATTCCGAACCAAAGCGCCTTGGTTTACCTGTTTTGTCCGATCTATGGAGGATGCGATGACGGATTCACTGCTTGGTGCTGATGCTGTTGAATGGCTCGGCACCCATTATACAACCCTGCTCAGTGCGGCCCAGAGCGACGGAAGCCTGTCGGTGATCGATAGCGTTGCACCGCCCAATTCAGGCCCACCCCGGCATATTCATCATGACGCTGACGAGACCTTTGTGACGCTCACAGGCGATGCTGAATTCTGGATCGAAGGCGATATTTTATCTGCGGCCCGGTGCCGCAGCCTTTGTGCCACGCGGCAAATCTTACACATTTCGCATCGTCAGCAATACGCCATCGCGCCATCTGGTGATTCTGACACCGGGTGGTTTTGAGGGATTTTTTGCGGAAAATGACCGCAGGTCAATTCCGCATACCGCAAGATATGGCGGCCATCGATGAAAGCGCGTCGCGATTCAATCTCAGCTTTACCGGACCGCCTCTGGCTGCGCACTAGAAAACAGGATTTGAGGAGAGATCTGATGAAGAATATCGCAACCTGGTTTTTCGTCACTGGTGCCAGTTTTGCCCTTATCGGCATGGCATGGGGAATCCAGATGTCAGCCACACAGAACCATACATTGTCGCCGGCCCATGGCCATCTCAATCTGATCGGCTTTGTGGCGATGTCGGTGTTCGGCACCTATTATGCCCTGACGCCGCAGGCCGCAGCTTCCAGGCTGGCAAAAATCCACTTTGCTCTCACTGTTGCGGCAGTGGTGATCTTGGTCCCCGGAATTGCCATGGCGATCAGCGGCAGCGGCGAGAGCCTAGCCAAAGGCGGGTCAGTTCTGGCGGTGCTGGCAATGGCGCTGTTCGTTTATACAGCGGCACGCAATGGCGTGGGGCAGGCGGAGAGGGCGGCCCTTGCACCGGGCAAGATCCATATGGAGCCAGCGGAGTAGCCCGACAGGCATTTTACAGCCGGGCAGGGCAGCGAGATTAGTTTCGCGGCCCTGTCATTTTGCTCCATTTCAGGAATTCGCAGAGTTTCCCGCCGCTATTTCCAGACACGGTTTTATCACGGGACTACACACAATGGTGAGGCTGATTGGCATTTCCGTGAGCTGGGAAATCGGCATCCGCAGAAGTCCGCCATTGTGTCGGAGCGCTCTCACGGCGCTGTGAATGTTCAGTCTGAGCGAACGGATTGTCCCTGTTTAAATTGCAAATACAGCGCCCTAAATCATCGTCATCGAGAGGCATTCACCACTCGCAACAAACCAAAATAACGAAAACCAATAACAAGGAATAAGAAAATGACTTTTCGTAAAATCGCAGCTCCTATCTTGATCCTCAGCTCTATCGTTCTTGGCGCTTCTGCTGCCAGTGCCGGTGTTTACAACCCGGCCAATGACAGCTCACCAGATGCCATGACCCCCGGCTTTACCGGCCTGGCCCTGGACCTGTCCGGCAAATAAGCGGATCAGCTGATCCCTTCCCCGAACCGGATGCCGATGGCTCTCGCCAGCTCTCCTCCCAAAGCTCTCCTCCCAAAGCTGATGAAGCCAGCGGCACCCGGTTCAAACCAGATTAAATGTCGACCAAAAACAAGGAATAAAACAATGACATTCTCAAAGATCGCAGCACCTATCCTGATCCTCAGTTCAATCGTTCTTGGCGCGTCTGCTGCCAGTGCCGGTGTTTACAACCCGGCCAATGACAGCTCGCCAGATGCCATGACACCCGGCTTTACCGGCCTGGCTCTGGACCTGTCCGGCAAATAAGCCGGAACAGCTGATCCCGTCCCCGAACCGGATGCCGGCGGCTCTCACCAGCTCTCCTCCCAAAGCTGATGAAGCCAGCGGCACCCGGTTCAAACCAGATTAAATGTCGACCAAAAACAAGGAATAAAACAATGACATTCTCAAAGATCGCAGCACCTATCCTGATCCTCAGTTCAATCGTTCTTGGCGCGTCTGCTGCCAGTGCCGGTGTTTACAACCCGGCCAATGACAGCTCGCCAGATGCCATGACCCCCGGCTTTACCGGCCTGGCCTTGGATCTGTCCGGCAAATAAGCCGGAACAGCGCAACAGCACGCTTGTTGCGGCAAGGATCTCGCCGCCCTCACATTGTTCGCCCCTAGAGTTTGCTCTTGGGCCGGGCGGCGGGATCTGAGCACCAAAACTGAATACGCAGTTGAGCAATCAGACGGACCAAGCCGCCAAGAACAATAATAATAATCGCGACATGCCAGAGCTGACCAGAGCTGACCAGAGCTGACCAGAACTGATCAGAGCTGATGCTCCACCTTTCAAAGCCCTCCGATCCAGTCGGCGGGCTTTCCTGTTTTGGACAGCCAGTCGCAGGTGTCAGGGGCCGAAATATTCCTTATGTGGGAAGACCGGACTCAACCACTGATTTGCAGGTCGTCTTCCATCAATTGCTCATCGATGGCGACCGCTGCAGCAGACAGATGCAGCCTCATTTTTTCCGCTGCCACTTCAGGCTTGCGGTTTTCCAGGGCCTCAATGATCTGCCGGTGCTCTACTTGTGAAGCTGCTCGGCGGTCGGCGGATTTGAATGGAACTCTCTGGAAAGGTGCAATTCGGACTCTGCAGAACTCGACAGAATCCTGGAGATCGGGATTGTGAGTGGCTGCGATAATCGCGCCATGGAACTTGCGATTTTCCAGAGCATAAGCGTCCGGGTCCTGCGCAATATGACTGGCCTCGCAAGCCTCATGAATTTTGTTCAGGCGCCCCAGTTCGACAGCTGTGATGCGACTGGCTGCTATGCGCGCGCAAAGAGTTTCCAACTCGATTGAAGCCTCGCAAAGCGAGCCCAGCCGTTGCCTGTCAATTTCCTGAACAATGGTCCCGGCATGGGGCTTGTTGGAGACAAGGCCGGCTGAAATCAGCTGTTTCAAAGCCTCACGGACCGGTGTGCGCGACACGCCATATTGTTCTGCCAGCCGACGCTCATCCAGACGGGTGCCGGGCTTGATGGCGTTCGCCAGAATCTCATCGGCAATCTTCCTGCGAAGGACGTTTGCCATGGTATCCCCTTTGTCGACTTTTAGCTGATGCGGGAGCTTCACGACACCTCCTGATTGGTTTCATCAATCTTTTTGGCATGGAACAATGAGGCAGACCAGTGCGCAAATTCAGGGTTGTACTCTGAATACAGTTTTGGTATGCCATATATGGTAATTGCATGCAAACTGGATCTTCCAGCCATTCTTCAAACTGTGGCTGAGATGTTTTTGCTATAACAAGGGAGGACACGTGATGAAACATACCAAATTCCAGATTTCTATCAGATCCGTCTGGGCTCTGATGCTTGCTCTGGGCATGATGACTACAATTTCGCAGGCCTGGGCAGCAGGATTTCCGGACAAACCGGTCACCCTGGTAGTCGGTTCGACACCGGGCTCGGCACCGGACACTATTGCCCGTATCGTCGCAAACAGAATGAGTGAATCTCTGGGCCAGCCGGTTGTTGTAGAAAACCGGCCCGGCGCGGCAGGGAGCATTGGCGCAAGTTCAGTGGCGCGGGCTGAGCCGGATGGCTACACGTTGATGATGATGACGGCAGTGCACTCGATTTCTCCATCCGTCAGAGATGATCTCACCTACAGTTTTGCCGATGATTTCCAGGCCGTTGGAATGGTGGCATCCGTGCCGCTGCTGTTTGTCGTCAATAATGACCTTGGCACAAAGGATATGGCGGCCTTTATCGAGCGGGCAAAGCAGGGCGACATTTTCTATTCCACGCCGGGAATCGGCACGATTCAACATCTGGCGACTGAGGACTTCGCAAAATCCGCAGGAATTAAGATGACGATCGTTCCCTATAAGGGAGGCGGCGCGGCAACCAAGGCCGTTATTGCCAATGAGGTGCAGCTGTTCTTTGCCGGAATTCCGCCAGCTCTGCCGCATGTGAAAAACGGTGCCCTGACTGCGCTGGGCATTTCAACACCGAAGCGATCGGCGGCAGCGCCGGATGTTCCGACCTTTCAGGAGCTGGGCTTTGAAGGATACGATGTCGACAACTGGCATGCGCTTTATGTCCCCGCCGGAACGCCTGCAGATGTGATCGGAAAATTGTCCAAAGCTCTGAATGATGCAATCGCATTGCCCGACACAGCTGAGAAGTTCCTCAGTGTCGGTGCGTCTCCGAACCCGAATACGCCGGAAATTCAGGATGCGTTCGGGATCAGTGAAATTGCACGGTGGAAAAATGTGATCGAGACCAATCAGATCGAACTCGGAAAGTAAGCGGTTCGCCATGAAGCCTGAGAATTTTCTGATTATCATGGTCGATGAAATGGCGGCAAAGGCAGTCGGGTGCTTCGGGCACCCGACTGTCAAGACGCCCAATATCGACCTTCTGGCTTCCCGTGGCGTGACATTTACCAACGCTTACGCAACCTCGCCGATCTGCATTCCGGCACGCGCAGCGATGGCAACCGGACAATATCCTCATAAGACCGGATACTGGGATAATGTGTTTGCCTATGACGGACGGGTCAAAAGCTGGGGGCACCGTCTCCAGGAAAACGGCCACCGCTTCACGACGATTGGCAAACTGCATTTCGAAGATGAAAATCTGCCGACCGGTATCGATGAACAAATCCTGCCGATGCATGTCTTTGGCGGCGGCGATATATTCGGGCTGGAAAGGGAAAACCCGCCAGAGCGGCCGCAAAGCGGCACTTTGGCGGCAGAGATCCGGGCAGGTGACAGCGGATACACCATATATGACCGGAAAATTACAACTTTGACACAAGACTGGTTTCGCAACAAAGCAGACCATCAGGGCAGCAAACCATGGGTGCTGTTCACGTCTTTCATCGCGCCGCATTTCCCGCTGACGGTGCCGCAGAAATATCTGGATCTGTATCGCGATGCGGACATCCAATTGTTGGGCAAGTCACTGGATATGGATGGCCCGCTTGCAGGCTGGTGGCGGAAATTCCGCAGCGGCTATAATTTCGATGATTATTTTGAAAATGACGATCACCGGCGCCAGGCGTTGCTGCATTATTTCGCTCTGTGCAGTTTTGCTGACGAAAATGTCGGCCAGGTGATCGAAGCGCTGGATCAGAGCGGGCAGGCTGACCATACCAGGATTCTGTTTCTGGCCGATCACGGCGATAATATGGGTGCGCGGGGGCTGTGGGGCAAATCGACGATGCATGAAGAATCCGCCAATGTGCCGATGATACTGGTCGGCTCCGGCATCCCGGCCGGAACTATATGCGACACTCCGGTCTCGCTTGTGGATGTCTTTCCAACCGTGCTGGACGCTGTTGGTGTTGAAGCGTCTGGTGAGGATCAGGAACTGCCCGGCACTTCGCTGTTTGATATTGCCGCAGCACCTTATGACAATACCCGCCAGGTGTTCTGCGAATATCATGGGTCTTGCGCACCGACCGGGCTGATGATGTTGCGAAAAGGCCGTTACAAATTTGTCTTTTACACCGATTACGGTGTGGAGCTTTTTGATCTGGAGGAAGATCCAGAAGAGATTTCAAATCTGGCGAGCGATGCAAGCCATGCCGGGATCGTGGCTGAATTCCAGTCTGCTCTGGCACGGCTGGTTGACCCGGACGCGACGGATGCACATGCGAAGCGCGATCAGCGCAAAAGACTGGCAGAACTTGGCGGCATGGATGCGATCATTGCACAGGGCGGCGTTCCGCATACACCCGCGCCGGGCGAAACCCCGAGTTTCATCGGATCATGAAACGATCTAGGGTGTGTGTTCCAAGGATGAGCGCGGTGAGATGATCTGCATGGACAAAGACCCAATCTCCATTGAGCCAAGTGCCCTTGAGCCGAGTGCCGCTGCTGAAAACACCGGCGCAATGACGTCGCGGAATCGCATCAGCGGCGGGGTGCTGGTGGTCGTCGGCCTATATGTGGTGATCGAAAGCCTGAGCTATGATCTGGGCACGCTGGCGCGTATGGGCCCGGGCTTTCTGCCTTTGGTTCTGGGAATCCTGATCCTTGTGTTCGGCTTGCTGATTGCATTGGTCAATGAAGACGGGGATGAACTGGCTTCCGGCATCGTCTGGCGACCGGTTGTTCTTGTACTTTCGGCGATGCTGGCGTTTGCTCTTCTTTTGGAGCCGGCCGGCCTGGCCGCGGCAACAGCCGCACTGGTTTTTGTATCCGGCATTTCCGACCCTGATCACAATTGGCGCAGCCTGCTGATGCTGTTTGTCGTACTGCTCGCTGCGGTCTGGGTGATTTTTGGCGTGGTTCTAGGCATACCTTTCCAGCTCATCACAGGAATTCTGTGATGGAAATCATCTCAAATCTCGCATTGGGTTTTGGCGAAATCCTTTCGATTCAAACACTGACGTACTGTTTTGTCGGAGTCACGGTGGGCATGCTGATTGGCGTCCTGCCCGGTATCGGCTCGATGGCTGCAATTTCCATGCTGCTGCCGGTGACTTATTATCTGGAGCCGACCCAGGCGCTGATCATGCTGTCCGGCATCTATTATGGGGCTCAATATGGTGGATCAATTGCGTCAATCCTGATGAATGTCCCGGGGACGCCGTCCGGCGCTGTGATCTGTCTTGACGGTTATCCGATGGCACAACAGGGTCGTGCCGGCCCGGCAATTTTCATCACAACCATTGCATCCTTTTTCGGGAGTTGTTTCGCCATTCTCAGCCTGGCCGCTTTCACCCCGGTGATTGCACAGTTTGCGCTGGATTTCGGGTCAGCGGAGTATTTCGCCCTGATGGTTTTCGGCCTAATCGCGGCCTCCGCAGTTGCACCCGGCTCGCAATTGAAGGGCCTAGCTATGGTGGTGGTTGGCCTCATCATCGGTCTGGTCGGGACAGATGTCACATCAGGCACGATGCGCTTTACATTTGGTCAGATCAATCTTGGCGACGGTCTCAGCCTTGTGGCCATAGCAATGGGCGTATTCGGCACAGCTGAGGTGATCGCAAATCTCAGCCGCAAGGGACATAATCGGGTTGTGACAAAGTCGGTGTCGTTTCGCGATTTAATGCCGACCCGCGCGGATATGAAGCGCACAATATTGCCGATGTTGCGCGGCGCACCGATCGGCACAATTCTGGGCGTCCTGCCCGGCGCGGGGGCGACAATCGCTTCTTTCGTGGCTTATGGCGTGGAAACCCGCGTCACCAACGATCGGGACAAATTCGGCAAAGGCGCGATTGAGGGCATTACCGCTCCCGAAGCGGCCAATAATGCAGCGGCGCAGGCAGGGTTCATTCCAACGCTGGCGCTTGGCATTCCCGGTGATGCCGTGATGGCTTTGATGCTGGGCGCATTGCTGATCCACGGTGTTGAACCGGGCCCGCAACTGATCAGCGAACGGCCCGAAATGTTCTGGGGTCTTCTCGCCAGTTTCTGGATCGGCAATCTGATGCTGCTGATCATGAACATTCCGCTGATCGGCATTTGGGTGAGAATACTGACCATTCCCTATAAATATCTGTATCCAGGCGTGTTGTTGCTGGTCAGTGTGGGCGTCTACAGTGTCAGCAACAACGCATTTGATCTGCTGATCGTTGTGGTGTTTTCTGCCATTGGTTACGCCATGTCGGTGGCCAAATTCTCGCCCGCACCGATGTTGCTCGGCATTGTGCTGGGACCGATGATGGAAGAAAATTTTCGCCGGGCACTGCTGTTGTCGCGGGGCGATCTGGGCGTGTTTTTTTACAGGCCAATCTGCATTGTACTGATCGCTGCCAGCGTGCTGCTGCTGTTTGCACCGGTTCTGATGCGGTTTTTGCGCAAGGCCGCAAAGCCTGCGCCGCAGAGCGACAGTGAAGTGAGGTCTTGATGAGCGATCCTGTGCAAAATCCCAATGTCCTGCTGATCATGGCCGATCAATGGTCCGGCAGCCGGCTTGGCCTGGAAGGGCATCCGACGGTGGAGACACCGACTTTGGATCAACTGGCACGCAATGGTGTCTGCTATTCCAAAGCCTATTCGGAAAGTCCGGCGTGTATACCGGCGCGCCGGTCGATCTATACCGGAACCACCGCACGCACTCATGGCGACCGGGTTTTCAGGAAATCCGGACGCATGCCGAAATTACCGACCCTGGCCCAGACCTTTCGCGATGCGGGCTATCAGGCCCATTGCGTCGGCAAGCTTCATGTCTATCCCGAGCGCGACCGGATCGGCTATGATGATGTGCTGCTGTCAGAGGAGGGCCGTCCTCATCTGGCGGTTGACGACCACTCGCTTTATCTCTCGGACCACGGTTTTACCGGTCAGGGATTCAGCCACGGAATGTCCAACAATAATTACATGCACCGGCCCTGGCATTTGCCGGAACACTGTCACGGCACCAATTGGGCGACGGCGCAAATGTGCCGCACAATCAAACGCAGAGATCCAACCCGGCCGGCATTCTGGACCCTGTCTTATGAAGCGCCGCACCCACCCCTGACACCGCTTTCCGCCTATATGAACCACTACCGGGGACGCGATGTGGAGCCTGCCCTGACCTGCGACTGGATGAGCGATGACCGGAATTTGCCGCACGCGCTTCGTTCCGTCAGAAATTACTGGCGTGATCTGCCTGAAACTGTGCTGGCTGATATGCGCCGGGCCTATTACGCGATGTGTACCCATGTCGACCACCAGATCAGAGTGGTGCTGGGCACGCTGCGCGAAGAACGTCAGCTCGACAATACCATCATAGTGTTTACCAGCGACCACGGTGATATGCTGGGTGATTTCGGCTTGTATGCCAAGCGCATGTTCTATGAGGGCTCTGCAAGAATTCCGCTGATCGTGATGGGGCTTGAGAGCGATCAGCGCCTGGAAAAGGGTGCAAGGGATCCAAGGCTGGTTGGGCTGCAGGATATCATGCCGACCCTGCTCGATCTGGCCGGCATTGCGATCCCTGTGTCCTGCGATGGCCTGTCGGCAGTGGGGCCTGAAAAGCGCGGATTTCTCTATGGCGAGATTCTGGAAAACAACGCGGCCACGCGGATGCTGCATGACGGGCGGCATAAGTTGATCTGGTATCCTGCCGGAAACTACATTCAGTTGTTCGATCTGCAGACGGATTCAGATGAGCAAACCGATCTTGCATCGCATCCGGACTATCAGTCGATACGGCAGACGCTGGAGGCAGAACTGGCATCGCGCTGCTACGGGATTGACGTTGAGAATGGCTGGGTACGCGAGGGAGCCCTGATCGGGTATGATCCGGGGCCTTACGTGGCCCGTCCCGATCGGAATTTTTCCGCTCAAAGAGGAATGCATTATCCTCAACCACCTGCCGGGGCGGTGGCCGATTCTGTTGGCTTTCCTGATTAGACTGGTTCCCAGATGATGGAATGGCTTTTTTCGCCGATTGACCCGTCCCGTGCACATTTAATCAGTGCCGGAATTTCCTGGCACGCACGCCTGATGCTGCTGGCATGGGGTATTCTCGCCCCCGCCGCGATCCTGGGTGCGCGGTTTTTCAAAATCACACCACGTCAGGACTGGCCCCGTGTTCTGGACAATCCGTTCTGGTGGCGTACCCATTGGATGACACAAAGCCTTGTGATCTTTCTGTCAGTTATCGGCCTGGCCATTATTATTCTCACAGCGCTGGCGCAGAGCGAGGCAGGTCTGCATCAGTGGCTGGGCTATACCGTGCTGGTGAGTGGAGTATTTCAAGGTCTGTCGGGCTATTTTCGAGGCAGCAAGGGCGGTCCGGCAAACCGCATTTCCGATGATGTCCGGTCCGGTGATCACTACAATATGACGCCATGGCGTCTGGCCTTCGAAACCGTTCACAAATCCATCGGCTATCTGGTTTTGCCGGTCGCTGCAGTGGCAATCATTTCCGGCCTCTGGTCGGTCAATGGCGCTGTCTGGATGTGGGTGACAATTTTCGGCTGGTGGGTGTTTCTGATCGTTGTATCGCTCCATCTGCAGGCCAGAGGCTATGCCGTTGACACCTACCAGGCGATTTGGGGTCCTGACCCACACCATCCGGGCAATCAGATGAAACCGCAGGGCTGGAAAGCCCGCCGCCGGAATGCACCGCCGCCGCGCGGTGGCGGCCAGGGTTCTTAGTTCGTTTGCGGAATCACCACAGCGTGGTGAATTTCATGATCGCCGGCGGTGTGAAAATCAGGCTTATGTCTCGCTCGGGGAGCGGGCATGGCTGTTGACAGCGGTTTACGCACAGGTTTTTGCAGGGCATTGCGCATTTCCGCCGATGTTTTGCGACGTTTGGTCATGGTTCTCTCCGTTTTCATCGACCATAATGGGTCATCAGCTGCTGCCAGCTGACAGGATGCCAATTAATCGCGGAGACATATGATGAGCACCATGAAACGATTTGAGGGACGCAACGCTGTGGTGACAGGGGGCGCGGCCGGAATTGGCTTTGCCGTCGCCCAGCGGCTGGCCAGCGAAGGCGCATCTGTGATGATCTGGGATGTCGATGCTGACAGCATCTCCAAGGTGAAAAAGGCGCATGATTCAATTGACGGCGTGGTTCTGGACCTGACCGACAATGACGCCGTTGAAAGGGCTGCGGCTGAAACTGCTGAAAAGCTTGGCGGCATCGATGTTCTGGTGTGCAGCGCCGGCATAACCGGCCCCAATACAAACACCTGGGAATATCCTGTTGATGCCTGGCGTGCGGTCTTCGACGTCAATGTCCATGGCCTGTTTTACTGCAATCGCGCCTGTGTGCCGCAGATGCTGAAAGGTGGTTACGGCCGAATCGTCAATATTGCCTCGGTTGCCGGCAAGGAAGGCAATCCCAACGCGTCGGCCTACAGTGCTTCGAAGGCGGCGGTGATCGGCCTCACCAAATCGCTTGGCAAGGAACTCGCCAAACACCCGGTGACGGTCAATTGCGTCACCCCGGCAGCTGTACGCACTGCAATTTTTGATCAGATGACCCAGGAACATATTGATTTCATGCTCTCCAAGATCCCCATCGGCCGTTTCGGCACAGTGGAAGAAGTGGCCGCTCTGGTCTGCTGGCTGGCAAGCGATGAATGTTCCTTCACCACCGGCGGCGTATTCGACGTTTCCGGCGGGCGGGCAACTTACTGAGTGCATTCATAAAAGTATTCCAGCGCTGAGGATCGCTACGGTAACTGCGCAGCGATGCCGGAACCAACAGCCCGATGCTGCTTGTTCGGAGCTGCTTTTGTTACTGCCCTTTCCCTGATCTGCGGCCTGCTCTATATAAACTCAGACATTTTGGAAATATCAGAAAGCGCTAAATGAACCTCCCTTCGATAGTGCAATCCCTTGTGCTGCATTTTGGTGAAATGGGCAGCTGCCGGGGCATCACAGCATGAGTGCGCTTGATCCGTTTGTTCTGGCGCGCATTCAGTTTGCCGCCAATATCTCGTTTCACATTCTGTTTCCCACCATCACCATCGCGCTGGGCTGGGTGCTGCTGTATCTGCGGCTGCGCTACAATCGCAGCGGTGACATGAAATGGATGGATATCTACCATTTCTGGGTCAAGGTGTTCGCCCTGTCTTTCGGCATGGGCGTGGTGTCCGGCATTACGATGAGCTTCCAGTTCGGCACCAACTGGCCCGGCTACATGGAACGTGTTGGCAATATTGCCGGTCCGTTGCTGGCCTATGAGGTGCTGACCGCGTTCTTTCTGGAAGCGGTGTTTCTGGGCATCATGCTGTTCGGCTTCAGCAAGGTCTCGGCCCGTGTTCATACGCTGGCGACTTTTCTGGTCACTGTCGGAACCAGTGTGTCAGCTTTCTGGATTATCGCACTGAATTCATGGATGCAAACGCCGCAGGGTTTCGAGTTGCGTGATGGTGTGGCCTTTGCAACGGACTGGTTTGCTATCGTTTTCAATCCCTCGATGCCCTACCGGCTCAGCCATATGCTGATCGCCTCCGGTCTGACCGTTGCGTTCCTGATCGCCGGGGTTTCGGCGCTGCGCTGGTTGCTGGGTCAGCGCACAGACGCGGTGAAAACCGCTTTGCGCCTGGGTGTCGCGGTTGCCGCTGTGCTGATCCCGGTTCAGATTGTGGTTGGCGATCTGCACGGCATCAATACGCTGAACTATCAGCCGGCGAAAGTTGCGGCCATGGAAGGCAATTGGGAAACCGGGGCCAATACGCCGCTGTTGCTGTTCGCCTGGCCTGACGAGACCGCACGCGAAAACCGGTTTGAAATCGGCATACCATCAGGTGCCAGTGTGATCCTGGAACACAGTCCGGATGGTATTGTGCCCGGCCTCAATGAGTTTGTCAGCGCCGATGGGGAGATTCTGCATCCGCCGGTGGCCCCGTTGTTTTTCGGTTTTCGCATCATGGTCGGCATCGGGATGCTGATGCTGCTGGTGGCCTGGGCCGCGGCGTGGCAGATGCGCAAAGGGCGCGAATTGAAGAAACCGATGGCGTTTGTGCTGGTGGGCATGATGTTCTCCGGTTGGGTGGCGACACTGGCCGGGTGGTATGTGACGGAAATCGGTCGCCAGCCCTGGCTTGTTACAGGGGTGCTGAAGACGCGCGAAGCGGTTGGCCCGATCGGGTCCGGCATGATCGCCTCCTCGCTGGCGGCCTATCTGATTGTCTACGCATTGCTGCTGACCGCCTATATCAGCGTCATCATTCATCTGGCGCGCAAGGGGGATGAAACGGAACGCAAGGATGAGGCAGATCTGGCAGGCGGCGGGTCGCTGCCGGCGGTTGATCCGGCGATGAGAGCGGAGTGACAACATGGACATGATAGACTGGACACATATTTTGCCTGTGGTGTTTGCCGGGCTGATGGGGTTGTCGATCCTGATCTATGTGGTGCTGGATGGCTATGACCTTGGAGTGGGCGTGCTGTCCGTCTTTGCCGAACCGGACGAAAAAGACCGGATGATCGCATCGATCGGCCCGTTCTGGGATGCCAATGAAACCTGGCTGGTGCTGGCCGTGGGGCTGTTGCTGGTGGCCTTTCCGGCGGCTCATGGCGTTATTCTGACGGCGCTTTATCTGCCGGTCGCGGCGATGCTGATCGGGCTGATTTTCCGCGGTGTGGCCTTTGAGTTCCGCGCCAAGGTGAAGCCGGGGCACAAGCGCTGGTGGAATTTGTCGTTTTTCTGCGGCTCGCTTATCACGACATTGTCGCAAGGCTATATGCTTGGCATTTATGTGCTGGGTCTCGACCAGTCCTGGACGTCGATGCTGTTTGCAGCCGGGGTCGCCGTCGCGCTGAGCGCA
Organism: Pararhizobium sp. IMCC3301; assembly: GCF_030758315.1. NCBI lineage: Bacteria > Pseudomonadati > Pseudomonadota > Alphaproteobacteria > Hyphomicrobiales > Rhizobiaceae > Pararhizobium > Pararhizobium sp. IMCC3301. Next base: position 1,246,138 of record NZ_CP132336.1, on the reverse strand, counting down.
ACTTATGCGTTTCTGGGGGCAGCCTGGCTGATTTACAAAACCGAAGGGGCGCTGCAGAAGAAGGCCGTGGCCTGGGCGCAGAGTCTGCTGGTTCTGATGGCCCTTGGCATGGGCGCGATTTCACTGGTAACGCCGCTGGCCAGCGAGCGGATCTTCGGCAAATGGTTCTCGTTTCCGGAAATTCTGCTGCTCGCACCTTTGCCTTTGTTGGCCGCTGCCCTGTTTGCCGGTCTGTGGCTGATGCTGCGCAGGATGCCGTTTCCCGGCGACCGGTATGCCTGGGCGCCGCTGGTAATGGCGGCCGCTACCATGGTCACCGGCTTTGCCGGGCTGGCCTATTCGTTCTATCCCTATGTGGTGCCGGACAGGCTGACGATCTATGAGGCGGCGAGTGCGACGGAGAGCCTTGGCATCATTCTGGTCGGGACCCTGTTCGTGCTGCCGATCATTCTGGGCTATACAATCTTTGCCTATACGGTGTTCCGCGGCAAGGCGACGGCGCTGTCCTACAAGTAAAGCTTCGCGCAACATTCTGTCCGTCGAGGGCCGCGAAAATTTTCTTGAACAGGCGGAAGAATTGACGGTGCCGTGCCTTGCGCGCCTTGCGTGGCGGGACTACTGTCGCCGCGTTTTGATTTCCCGTAATTCTGGAGCCGAATCCATGGCCTTGATCGCCGATGCCTTATCCCGTGTACAACCATCTGCCACAATCGCCGTGACCAACAAGGCACGGGAGTTGAAGGCGGCCGGCCGAGATGTCATTGGCCTGGGGGCAGGGGAGCCGGATTTCGATACGCCGGATAACATCAAACAGGCCGCCATTGACGCGATTAATCGCGGCGAGACCAAATACACCGCTGTCGATGGCATCCCGGAACTGAAGCAGGCCATTGCCGACAAGTTCAAGCGTGAAAATGGCCTCGACTACGAGCCGAGCCAGTGTTTCGTCGCGCCCGGCGGCAAGCCGATCATCTACAATGCCATGATTGCAACCCTGAATCCCGGTGATGAGGTGATCATTCCGGCTCCCTATTGGGTCAGCTATCCGGACATCGTGCTGCTCGCCGGCGGAACCCCGGTTTTTGTCGAGGCCAAGGCGGAAACAAACTACAAGATTACCGGTAAACAGCTTGAAGGGGCGATTACATCGCGGACCAAATGGGTGGTTTTCAACTCGCCTTCAAACCCGACCGGCGCAGCCTATTCGCGCGACGAATTGAAACAGCTGACCGATGTTCTGGTGAAGCACCCCCATGTCTGGATACTGACGGATGATATGTATGAACATCTCGTCTATGACGATTTTGAGTTCGTCACTCCGGTGCAGATCGAGCCTTCTTTGAAGGATCGCACTTTGACCATGAACGGGGTGTCAAAAGCCTATGCCATGACCGGCTGGCGCATTGGCTATGCGGCCGGTCCGCAGGAGCTGATGGCGGCGATGCGCAAGGTTCAGTCGCAGTCGACTTCCAATCCGACATCGATCTCGCAATGGGCGGCTGTCGAAGCCCTGAACGGCACTCAGGATTTTATTCCCGAACGCGCCGCAGTGTTCAAGGACCGCCGCGATCTGGTGGTGTCAATGCTGAATCAGTCCAAGGGCCTGTCCTGTCCCACACCGGAGGGCGCGTTTTACGTCTATCCCTCCTGTGCCGGTTGTATCGGCAAGACAAGTACAGGTGGACAGAAGATCGACAATGACGAAGACTTTGCCACGGCGCTTCTGGAAGAAGAAGGTGTTGCGGTGGTGCATGGTGCAGCCTTTGGCGGCTCTCCGGCATTTCGCATTTCCTATGCCACTTCGACGGATGCACTGACTGAGGCCTGTCAGCGTATCCAGCGCTTTTGCGCCGGTCTGCGCTGACAAATCACGCTCGCAGACAGGGTAGCCCACGGCAAGCATGGTTGATCGGCACTGGAGGAACTATAGCGGCAATGAGGGGGCTGATCAGCATCGGGTGCCTGCGGTGATCGATCTGACCTGCGACAGTTTGACCTGCGCCATAATACAATCTGTGGTATTTTTGCGACTATTTTCATCTTAGGCAGAAATGTGGCACGCAGCGGTTGGTTTTCTAAAAAACCGTATGATACAGGATTCAGGTAATTTCTTTCCCAACCTGTGAGTCGTCTATGCCCAATCGTAACTTGTTTCTCATGACAACAGCGCTCGTCAGCAGCGTTGGCCTGACTACTGCAGCACTGGCTGCCGATCCTGTCGTTGTGACAGGTTATCCGGTTGAACCGGTCGTTCTGCCGGCAGTTTCCGGAATTAATGGCAAGATTGCCTTTGAAGGCGGCATGTTCGATGAGGAAGAATTTGGTGTAGCTGCCTTTTCGCTGTCACTTCCGGTCGGCACCCGCTTCGGTTTCCAGGTGGATGGCATGGCTGGCATGCGTGACGAAGAATTCATTGGCGGCGGCGGCGGTCATCTGTTCTGGCGTAACCCGGCCTATGGCCTGTTGGGGGTTTACGGCTCCTATACCCAGCGTGACGATTTTGACGGCTCTGTCAGCCGGGTTGGTGTGGAAGGCGAATATTACTGGAGCAACTGGACCGCAAAAGCGCTGGTAGGCTGGGAATTCCTTGAAGCCGACACCAGCACTATCGTGCTTGATTCAGACGATAATTTCTTCGCCTTCAGCGACATTTCCTACTATGCGGCTGATAATCTGCAATTGTCGGTCGGCCATCGCTACACCAGTGAGCGCAATGCCCTGGCACTGGGCGTTGAATACCAGCTTGACCAGCAGGTTCTGGCCAGCGGCGTAGCGCTGTTTGCCGAGGGACGCATTGGCGAGGATGATTATCAGGCGGCCTGGGGCGGTGTGAAATTCTATCTGGGTGAAGATAAAAGCCTGATCAGGCGCCATCGCGAGGATGATCCGGATTTTATGCTTGATGAGGATCTGTTCGCATTTCAGGGATGTGTGCCGGACGCAAGGAGGCTGTCTGATGACGGTATCAACACTTGCACCGACAAGCCAAAATAATACAGAGACTGCAATCTGCTTTATGTCTTCGGATTGCCGGTTATGTGCGACCGGCTTGCTCAGACATCGACGTGGCTGATCCAGGTTTCGAATTTTCCCGACGCGGCCCGTGACAATTCGCTCACCCGCGTCAGCTCTACAATAATGTCACGGTGCAAGGTGTCCTGCAGCAGCGCGGTAAAGCCGGCCAGATCAACCGGACGCGAAACATCTTCAGCCACATAGCGCACTTCAAGGCGCGTCGGTGTGTGCTGGATCACCTGAAACTGTTTGGCCGACAGAAACGGCTCGTATTCTGCGCGGATCATGTTCGGCCATTTCCGGCTGCCGTCGGAGAAGGTGAACATGTTGCGTTCGCGGCCAAGGATGCGCTCGATTCTCGGGAGCGTTCGGCCACACGGACAAGGCAGAGCGGACAGATCAACCTGATCGCCGTTTCGGTAGCGTATCAATGGCATGGCATAATTATAGAACGGCGTGACAACTAGCTGGCCAAGACCTGATTCTATCACTCTCTCGCTATCTGGAGCCAATACCTCCATCAATGCGACTTCGCTGTATTGATGATGCCACGGACCTTCCGGACACTGCGCCGATATGGGCCCGACTTCCACACTGCCAAAGCGGTTGATCAGTTTCAGGCCGGCCGCCTCGATGACGTGGCGGGTATCGGGCTCCAGCACTTCACCATGAACAAGCACAGTGTGAAACGGGATGGACATCTCCTGCTGCAAAAACGCTTCTACTATGGCTTCGGCATTTCGGGGGTAGGTGCAGAGCAGGCCGGGTTGCCTGCGCATAAGCCATTCCACCTGTTGAGCCACGGTAGCGCCAACTGACAAATTATAACCCGGGGCCTCCGGATTTTTCAGGTTCCAGTTGTCTCCCGCTTGACCTTCCGGATAGGGAAACCTCAGTTTTTCATCAACGATGAAACAGATCGACGCATCAGGATCGATTGCATGCCAATCGAAAAACCGCTCATTGATAGACAGACCCATCAGGCCCATGAGGGCACTGCGGCGTGTGCGCAGCGGCATGCCGGTGGAACCCGATGTGGTCTCTTCACTATAAGCGCCGGTCTGTGCCGGGGTGTTTTTGGCAAACAGCGCGTTGCCTGCCTGCTGGGCGTCAGACCGGGTAAAGGCGGGGATATCGGACCATGCCTCCCAGCGAATTGTGTCATCGGCACCAAACAGCGGGTCCAGTCGTGTTGCGTAAAATGGAACTTCGGCTTTGGCGTGACGAACCAGCCGTTCCAGAAGTCGACGCTGGTAGGCCTGCATTTTTGCCGCCGGATAGGTTTCGGTATTGTGCAGTATCTCCGCAAAGCGGACAGCGTTGCGCAAGGTTGCATCGTCCAGTGCCATGAAAGCGTCTCCATTTTGCTCAAACCGCCAGTCTGATGGTCTTGGGCCTGATTGTCTTGGGCCAGATTGTGTGCCGCAAATCGGCCGCTGTGGTATTTCGGCGACAGATTTTTTCTTCGGCGGAAATGTGGCGAGATGTGGTTGTTTTTGCGGAAAGCCGTATGATACTGTTTTAAAACAAATTCCTTCCAACGCGCGAGTCCTCTATGCATAAACGTAACACTTTCCTCATCACAACTGCCCTGGTCAGCAGCATGGCACTTTCTTCGGTGGCACTTGCTGCAGATTTGTATGTGGAAGGTGAGCCGATCTTTCCGACGGTCCTGCCTGCTGTTTCCGGTATCAACGGCAAGATTGCCTTTCAAGGCGGCGAATTTGAAGATGAAGGGTTCAGAATTGTAACCGGATCGCTGTCGATTCCCATCGGCACGCGGTACGGATTTCAGGCTGACGGCCTGGCCGGCATGCGGGATGAAGATTTTGTCGGCGGCGGTGCCGGCCATCTGTTCTGGCGCGACCCATCCCTGGGTCTGCTCGGCATCTATGGATCCTACACTTTGCGGGAAGACATTGGTGGCGATGTGGCCCGGGTTGGCGTGGAAGGCGAATATTACTGGAATAACTGGACCGTGCGTTCTGTTGCGGGCGCGGAATTCCTGGATGCCGGAAATGCATTTGTCGAGCCTGATGACGGATTTTTCGCTTTCTCGGATATATCCTATTATATCGACGAAAATCTGGAATTGTCCGTTGGTCACCGCTACACCAATGAGCGCAATGCGCTGGCACTGGGCGCAGAATATCAATTGAGCCAGACGGTGTTTTCCAGTGGCGTATCGCTGTTTGCGGAAGGCCGCATCGGCGAAGATGATTACAATGCTGTCTGGGGCGGCGTACGGTTCTATCTGGGCGATGACAAAAGCCTGATGCGCAGGCACCGCGAAGACGATCCGACCCAATGGGGTGATGAGGATTTGTTTGACCTGGAGGCGAAAGCCGAAGGCGACGGCGGCTGCGAATTCTGCCAATAGAATTTTTGCATCAACGAATTTTGCGTCAAATAGTCGGAGCCGTATCAGAAACCTCTGGTATGGCTCTAAATTTTTGATACGAAATCTTCGAACTTTCCCCCCGACGAGCGGCTGATTTCTTCGCAGCGCCGGATTGTGATGCTCAGCGACGGATGCAGGGATTTTCGGAATACCGCCTGCAAGGCGTCGTGATCAATGTCACAGCCGGCAACACTTTCTACCATGTGAACCGTTAGATGATCGATCCGGTCCTGAACCACCTGCATCTGCCGGAACGGGTAGATTGATCGCAAATCCTTCATTTTCATATCCGGCCATTTCGTTGTGCCATCGATGAACCGGAACAGGTTTCTCTGGCGACCGGCAACGAATTTGAGCGTCCGGCTGGAGCGGCCGCAAAGACAGGGTGCTTCGGAAATCGCACCAAAATCGCCGAGGGCGTAGCGGATCAGAGGCATGGCGAAATTGTAAAACGATGTGGTCAGAATTCGGCCGGTCTGCCCAGGCGGCAGTGCGCGACCCTGCTCGTCAACCACTTCCAGAAAGCTGATCTCTTCATGAAGGTGAAGCCCGTCATGCTCCGGGCAGGTTGCGGCCAGTCGACCGGATTCGCTGGCCCCATACAAATTAATCACTGCACCGCCAAACGCCTGCGCAATGACCTCCCGGGTTTCAGCTTCCAGCACTTCGCCGCTCAGCATGATGGCCTCCAGAGGCGGCAATGCCTTTCCGGATTCTGCAGCTGTTTCGATCAATGCGCGGGCATTGTTGGGCGCGGTGGTGAGATAGGACACATCCTGTCGGCAAAGCCATTCCAACTGCTGGTCTGTGGTCGCAGTCATGATGTCCAATTGGAACGACTGGCCGTCTTCGCAACCGTGCCGCCATTGGCTGGCGGCAGACCCTTGCGGGTAAGGGGCCGGGTTGTTGTACGCTGTCGCGAGCACCGCCAGAGCTTTATTGCCGTCAATATCATGCTAGTTGTAAAGCCGGTCCAGAACCGCCTGATTGGCCGCATGCTGAAGGCGGCTACGGTGGTGAATGAGTGGCGTTCCGGTGGAGCCAGACGTGTGTTTGGTCTGCGCGGCACCCGCCTGTCGCGGTACGCTTGCAGCTCGCAATTCGCGTGATTCAAGCTGCACTTGCCCCCGGGTCAGCACAGGCACCTCTTCCCATCGGGAAAAATCGGGGTCAGCGCCGGTTTCGAACAGTGGCGACAATCGCTCGCGGTAGGCGGGCACATGATCGCGTGCGTGCTGGAGAAAGCGGTTCAGACCGCGCATCTGGAGAGCTTTCAGACGCGCGGCGGGAAAATGCTGGCTCTGACTGAGCAAAGACACATAGCGGTCGTAGCCGTCGTTCATTGGAGGTTCCAGCCTGGCATTGACGTCAAATTCCTGAATTGTATGAGCGCAAAACCCGATTACGGGTGTTTGTGCAATATGTGCTGCCTACCAGTCTACATGCTGCACGCCATCAATGTTGAAACGAAAAGGTTCCGTGACCGAGAAAGTGCCGTCAGGAGCTCAGTCCCGGCGTTGTCAGCAAGACTCAGACGAAGTTTTAATGCGGCAATATGACGCATAGTTGCAGATAAGTGACAACAGAGTAAAATTAATCAAGTCTACCTCAGGTAACTTGCAAGTTACCGGCAGACAGAAGAGTGTGGATGTTCATCTGATTTCTTGAGCAGGAAAGTTTTTATGTTTCGTATTGTCTGCCTTTCGTCCACCGCGCTGATCAGCTGCGTTGCCCTTTCCACCGCTTCGTTTGCAGCCGATCTTTATGTTGTCGGCGAGCCGGTTTATCCAACTGTTCTGCCAGCGGTCTCTGCGCTCAATGGCAAGATTTCGATTGAAGGCGGCGCTTTTGATGCAGAAGGTTTCGGCGCTGTGACAGGCTCTGTGTCCGTGCCGTTGGGGCAACGCTTCGGTCTGCAGCTGGATGGTACGGTCGGCGTGCTGGACGATGATTTCTACGGCGGCGTTGGCGGCCATCTGTTCTGGCGTGATCCGGCTTATGCGTTGCTGGGCATCTATGGCTCTTATACCTCAATCGAAGATATCGACGGCGAAATCTCGCGGATCGGTGTTGAGGGTGAATATTACTGGAACCAGTTCACAGTCAAAACAGTTCTTGGTGCCGAGTTTATCGATATTGATCCACCGGTAGATTTTGACGACACCAATTTCTTCGCCTTCACGGATCTGTCCTATTACGCGATGGATGATCTGGAACTGTCGGTCGGCCACCGCTATACCGGCGAGAAGCATGCGCTGGCGCTGGGCGTTGAATATCAGCTCAACCAGCAGGTCTTCTCCAGCGGCGTTGCGCTGTATGCGGAAGGCCGCATTGGCGAGGATGATTACAAAGGCGCCTGGGCCGGTGTGCGGATGTATCTGGGCGACAATAAATCCCTGATCCGCCGTCACCGTGAAGATGATCCGACGGATTGGTCGGAAGATAATCTGTTCGGTATCCTCAACAGCAATTCAGGCGGCTGTGTTCCCGACAAGGATAAATTAGAGGGCGATTATAATTCATTTGATTTTCCAGTTGAGGGCTTCAATACTTGCACTATGAAGCCTTTAGGTTCCTGGTCAGAAGAGGATTCAAAAGAGCCGAGCTGATCATCCGCGATCACTCTGTTTTTTTCAGCGACAGAGTTATGAAGATTGCTGTTCATGAACTATGCCCAGCATCCGCCAATCACAGACCGGAACAATGGATCACCGCACAAGCGTGATCCATTGTTCATATTTGCCTGATGCACTGCGCGGGATTTCCGGTGTTTCGAAGATGTCAATCGTGATCGACGGGTGCAGGCGCGTGCGCAGATATGTCTGCAGTCCTGGCTGATCGACCTGCTGTGAGCTGGCCTCATCGCGCACGAAACGGATTTCGACGTCGCGCAGGCTTTTCTGAATGCCCTGAATCTGTCGTGATGGTAGAAATGGTTGATATTCACCTTCCAGCATGGAAGGCCACGACCGGCTGCCATCGGCATAGGTAAAGACGTTTCTTTCGCGGCCGAGAATCTGTTGGATAGAGGGCAGTGTGCGGCCACAGATGCAGGCTTGTGATGTCAATTCAACCTGATCCTGATTTTCATAGCGGATGAGGGGCATCGCGTAATTGTAGAAGGGTGTCAGAATCAGCCGTCCGCGGCCATCAGTGATGGATTTGCCATCGTCGAAATCCAGCACTTCCATCAGGCCCGCTTCACAGAATTGATGGTGCAGGCTGCCGGCCGGGCATTGCGCCGCAATGGCGCCCAGTTCCGATGCGCCATAACGGTCAATGAGTTTCAAACCGTGCGTCCCGGCAAGATAGGTCTTGGCCGCATCGCTGAAGACTTCTCCCTGACCGACGAAAGTGTGAAACGGCAGAGCAATGCCGCGTTGTTCGGCAAGCTCGCCCAGGGCAACCGCAATCGAGGGATAACTGGTCACTGCTCCCGGCCGGGTTTTCAGTATCCATTCCAACTGGTTTTCAATGGTCTCGGTGACGGATAGCTGGCAGGCAGGTGCTTCTGGCTTGGTGATGTTCCATTGCCGGCCTGGCGCTCCGTCGGGAGCGGGATATCGGCCGCGAGAATCGGCAATGATAGCCATTTTCGCGGAGCAATCCACCGCGTGCCAATCGAAAATCCGTTGCGATGCAGCTGTGGCCATCAGCTGAGCCATGCCAGTGGTACGGAATTTCAACGGAGTTCCTGTCGAGCCGGAGGTCTGGCCTTCGGAAAAAGGTCCCATTTGCTCCGGATATGATTTTGCAAACAGCGCATCTCCGGCCTGTTGTGCGTCAGCTCGGGTGAACGTTGGAATATCATTCCAGGCCTCCCAGCGGATTGACTGGTCTGGAGCGAATAGCGGGTCCAGCCGTGTGGCATAGAACGGCACCTCGCGCCGGGCATGGTGCAGCAGCGGCTGCAGCAGCCGGCGCTGATAGGCCTGCATCCGATCGGGTGGATAATATTGGGTTTTCTCAAGCACCGTCACGAATTTCCGCGACGCTTCGAGTGAGACTGACATTAACGCTCCGGGCTTCATTTGAACTGGTTTGCGAACTGACAGAACACGCTCACCTCACCAACAGTTTATTTGATTTTCATGTGAGTTGTTCCAATTGTATCGGCAATGACAGCAAAAAGGGAACACCATGTTCATTAAACGCCCCAAAAGTTGGGAAATCCCGGAAAACAAGGCTTCAAGCGAAGCCACCTTTCTCAACCGCCGCACCCTGATCAAGGCCGCAGGCTTCAGCGGCATTGGCGTTGCGGCCGGATTGTCGTGGCCATCAGGAACGATGCAGGCGGCCGAAAATGACCCGACTGCTGATCTGTATCCGGCGACTGTGAACCCGGCCTATGCGGATGCCGGCAAGCCGATTACCCCGGAAGATGTAAATTCAAAATATAATAATTTCTACGAGTTCGGCTCCCATAAACGGATTTTCAATGAGGCGCAAAAGCTCAAGACCCGGCCCTGGTCCGTGACGTTTGATGGTCTCGTGGATAAGGAAATGACGGTGGACTTTGATACTCTGGTGCGCGCCATGCCACTGGAAGACCGGGTCTACCGTCATCGTTGCGTGGAAGCCTGGTCGATGGTGATTCCCTGGTCCGGCTTTCCCCTTAAAGCACTGGTGGACTACGCCCAGCCGCTGTCCTCGGCAAAATATGTCCGCTTCGAGACATTCAACGATTCCAAAATGGCCTCAGGTCAGCGTCAGATCTGGTATCCTTGGCCCTATATTGAAGGCCTGACGATGGCAGAGGCGACCAATGATCTGGCTTTCATTGCAACCGGTGCCTATGGCAAGCCCCTGGCTAAACAATTCGGCGCGCCATTGCGGTTGCACACACCCTGGAAATACGGCTTCAAATCCATCAAATCGATTGTCCGTGTCAGCTTTACCGAAGAGCGGCCGGTTTCGTTCTGGGAAGAAGTGAACAGCAAAGAATACGGATTTTACGCAAATGTGAATCCGAAGGTGCCGCATAAACGCTGGAGCCAGGCAACAGAAGAAGTTCTGGGCACTGGTGGTGAACGGGTGCCCACACAGCTTTATAATGGCTATGGCGAACAGGTCGCGAATCTTTACAGCGATGTCCCGGAAGAGCAGTTGTATTTCTAGCCGGAATTGTGGCGGCTTGAACTGGCAGCTCAGAGGCAAACACTGCTGAACCTCATCGCGCAGAACATGAGCGATTCTGGCATCAGAAAAAAATAAAACCGGGCATTGCCAAAAGCAACAGCCCGGTTTTTAAAATTCTGTTTCTGGGGGAGGAATCGAAACAGAAATTTTGAGGAAGTTACATGGGAAGCAATCGAGGGAGGAGAACGATTGCTTCGTAACTTACACAGTGAATGTACGCCGTTTCAGTGAATCTTCAAGCGCTGCATTTGCGTGGCTGCCATGCAAAGTCTGCATAGCTCCGGAACATCAAATGAATTCTGACTGTGCTGAAACGGATTAAAACCGCCAGCGCTGCGCCTGATCTATCAGGAAATCGCGAAATGCCTGAACCCGTGCTGATGAGCGCAATTCTGCGGGATAGGCAAAATAGGTGTCCAGAGAGGGCACATCCTCTTCGGGGAACAGCTGGATCAACTGGTTGTTCTCATCGAGCAGATAATCCGGCACCATGGCGATACCGGCGCCATTTTCCGCAGCTTCCTTGATGGCCACCACACTGTTGACCGTGAGTGTCGGCTTTCTGGGATCGTTAGGAGGACGCCCGGCGGTTCGCAGCCAGTTGATATCGCGCAGAAAATGCGGCACCGGCTCGCCGAATACGATGATTTGATGATTGTCGAGATCGGCCAGATTCTTCGGATGGCCGTATGTCTTGAGGTATTTGGCCGAGGCATAGACGTGAAAATGAACTGTGAACAGTTTGCGCTGAATGAGATCCGGCTCGGTGGGACGATGCAGGCGGATCGCAACGTCGGCCTCACGCATAGTGAGGTTCAAATCATTGTCCTCAAGACGGATCTGTAACTCAATTTCGGGGTAGAGTTCGACAAACCGGCGTATGCGGGCGGCCAGCCAAGTGGAGCCGAGGCCAACCGTGGTTGTGACCCGCAGAGTTCCGCTTGGTTTTTCCTTGCTGTCCTTCAGCCGGGTCTGAACCGCTTCAAGCTTCATCAGAACATCATGCGCAGTGCGAAACAGCAACTCACCCTGTTCGGTCAGAACCAGACCACGCGCATGGCGGTGGAACAATGAAATGCCGAGGTCCTGCTCAAGAGCGCTGATCTGGCGGCTGGCTGCCGACTGGCTGAGATGCAACACTTCTCCGGCATGGGTGAAGGACCCGGCCTGTGCGACCGCGTGAAATACTCTGAGTTTGTCCCAATCCATGAGCCGCTTTCAAATGTTGCCGTGTTTTTGTGGCGTCTTATTCGGCTGCTTCTCTGGCAAGTGCAAGCTCAGCAATGTATTTTTCCGCTTCCAGAGCCGCCATGCAGCCCATTCCCGCGGCAGTCACGGCCTGACGGTAAATATCGTCGGTGACGTCACCGGCGGCGAAGACGCCGGGAATACTGGTTCTGCTGCTGTCCGGTTCAGTCCAGACATAGCCATTGTTCTTCATCTTGACCTGTGTCTTGACGAGGTCTGCGGCGGGCGCATGACCAATGGCGACAAATATGCCGTCGACCGGAAAATCCGTCACATCGCCGGTTGTCATATGTTTCAGCCGAACGCCCTCTGCGGAGGGTGGAAAACCGTCCTTTCCGGTAATCTCGTCGACAAAGCTGTCCCAGATGACTTCGATATTCGGTTTGGCAAATAACCGCTTTTGCAGAATCTGCTCCGCACGGAAATGGTCGCGGCGATGAACCACGGTCACTTTTTTTGCGATATTCGCCAGATAAAGCGCCTCTTCGACGGCAGTGTTGCCACCGCCGACCACCAGCACATGTTTGTCACGATAGAAAAATCCATCGCAGGTGGCACAGGCGGAAACGCCGAAGCCCATAAATTTTTCTTCTGATGGCAGTCCAAGCCATTTGGCCTGTGCGCCTGTCGCCAGAACCAGTGCGTCGCAGGTGTAAAGCGTGCCGCCGTCGCCGGTCAGTTCAATGGGGTGTTTGGACAGATCAACCGATGTGATGTGATCGGAAACGATAGTGGTGCCGACATGCTCTGCCTGCGCCTTCATCTGTTCCATCAGCCAGGGCCCCTGAATGGTGTCGGCAAACCCCGGGTAGTTTTCCACATCTGTTGTTATGGTCAACTGTCCACCGGGCTGGATACCTGAAATGAGCATCGGCTCAAGCATGGCGCGGGCCGCATAAATGGCAGCAGTGTATCCTGCAGGACCTGAGCCGATAATGATCAGTTTTGCGTGCTGGGTCGACATTCTGTTTCCATTCATTGCGCATTTGGCGCGGCTTGGCGTGTTTTCAGGCGTTTGCGAATCTCTTCTGCAATGATTGCAGAGGAGTCTATCGGCTTCTGCGGCGTTAGTTCAAGCCTGTGCCGCGCCGTTTTGCCCATCGGCACCGCCAGATTATCTGCAAAAACCGATGTCACAAACGCTGCGAGCTTGGGCGACAGTTTTTCGGGGGCAAAAACATGAACGGGAACACCGGTGGCCAGCGCTTCACTGACCATATTGTGACTGTCGGCGGTGACAACAAGGGCATCGGCATGGCTGAGAAAGTCGAGATAGGGATTGGGTGTTGCTTTTTGCGGTGTCCAGACAAGGCCAGGCCGCCCGATCATGATTTTGTCGATGATCTCCATCCAGATCTCAGGCGTGCGCCTGGAGCCGGTCACCAGCAGGCTTGCGGCCTGATCGGCGAGCTGAGACAGGGCTGAGGCAAAGACTGCCAGATCGTTCTGCGAATAGACGGTCTTGCGCGCCGGGCCCCCCAGCACAACAGTAAGTCGCGGCTTTGGCAGATTTGAGATGTGCGCTGGCGGGTGGCCCCGCCGTTCTGCCAGTAATTGCGGGCTGATACGGTGAGGGGCCAGAGCCGAGACCAGCACATTGTCACCCCTCAGCCGGTCGTGGCCGGGTACCCAGACAAGATCGGCACCGTGACGGCTGGTTTTCGGATCCTTCAGGAATACGGTCAGGCAGCCGGGCGCGCGGTGTTTCAAGGCTCGCAGATAGGCGACTGCGCGCCGGCCGGAGGCAATCGCCACATCAGGAAAAGGCGGTCGCAGCGGATCATCCTGGGAGCCGCGCTTTGCAAATGGGCTGACCGGGCCATGGGGCATCAGCCACAGCCACGGAGGTTTGGGATCGACAACGCGCTGTTCGATGGTCACAGAGCCGGCATCAGCGGTCCAGATTGCACCAAGCCGTTCGGCCACGCCCAGACAGGATTGCAGATCGCCGGCTTTGCCATCGGTGAGCACCCAGATGTGCATAATGAACCTTTTTGTTGTCCGGCAGGACTGATTTGCTGTCTGCCCCTTGTCGAATCTTTCCAATCAGGGCAGTGAACTGTCAGATCATAACTCAGGTGCGTGCCGACCGATGGAAGGCCGAACAGTCCTGTTTGTAGCTATGAAACGGTGTGCATGAAAGACCGGCTGGACGTTATTGACTGGAAAATTCTGGCGGAGTTGCAGCGCGACGGCCGGATGACGAATGTTGAACTGGCGAAACGCGTCGGTATTTCAGCGCCGCCATGCCTGCGCCGGGTGCGTGCGTTGGAAGATAGTGGCATTATCGAAGGTTATAGAACCCTGCTCAATGAGCGCAGCCTTGGCTATCAGCTGACCGCCTTTGCTCTGGTTGGCCTGTCCGCACAGGGCGAGGCCGAATTACAGGCTTTTCAGCGGGCTGTCGGAAACTGGGATATTGTCCGCGAATGCTACATGCTGTCGGGAGACGTGGATTTCATCCTGAAATGCGTTGCCGTCGATCTGGATGCGTTCCAGAGCTTCATTGTCAATGATCTCACTGCGGCACCGCATGTGGAAAGCGTGCGGACCTCGCTGACAATCGGCAAGGTGAAGAATGACCCCACCGTGCCCCTCGACCCGCAGGCGGGCGTCGCCGCCAACTGACGGCGCAGTGGGTCTGTGACCTAGGGCATTGGGATGTCCGGCTGATTGCCGGGAACGTTGTACCCCTTTTGCACTGCCTCGCGGTCGGCAAGGCGCAGGTACCACGCCTTGACGGCCGGGTATTTGTTCAGATCCACCTCCTGCCATTCGAAGCGCGCCGCCCAGGGCCAGATGGCGATATCGGCAATGCTGTAATTTCCGACCAGATAATCTGCTTGTGAAAGCTGTTTTTCCAGAACGCTGTAGAGCCGCCTGGCTTCATTCCTGAACCGTTCTTCCGCGTATGGCGCCTTGCCCGAATTGTACCGCAGAAAATGATGAGCCTGACCGAGAATGGGTCCGAAACCGCCCATCTGCCACATCAGCCACTGTATCGTCTGCCAACGGATATTATCCTTTTTGCTTAGCAATTTTCCGGTTTTTTCAGCCAGATACAGCAAAATGGCACCGGATTCCATCATGCTGATGCCGGCTTCCTGATCGACAATGGCCGGTATTTTGTTGTTCGGTGAAATTTTCAGAAAATGCGGCTGAAACTGGTCATCTTCTCCGATATTGATCGGATGAACTGTATAGTCGAGGCCGAGTTCTTCCAACGCAATGGAGACTTTTCTGCCGTTTGGCGTGCTCCAAGTATAGAGATCGATCATGCATCTTGTCCTTCTTGTCAGCTCCGCACCGAACCGGGCAGGGCACGAAATGGTGGCGCTCAATCAATGCCGCCGGGTTATTTAGTCCAGTTCAGCGTCACAACAACCGGACGATGGTCTGAGCCAAGTTCCGGACCGGTTGTTACATCGCGCAGCGTTGCCTCCTCAGGCAGCAGAATCTGGTCAATGGGTAGAAACACCGGAAGTTTCAATGGTGATTTAAATCCCAAAATGGTGAAACGAAACCCTGGTACAACCCTGGAGCCGGTGATGTCCTCCATGGTTCTGACCGCATTGCTCCAAGGCGCCGCATTGAAATCACCGCCCAATATGATGGGGCGCTTTGAATCCAAGCCCGCCACTTCGCTGCGTATATTGTCAATCTGCCGCCACTGCAGCAAAGGCCATGGCCAGTGCAGATGAACTGATGCTACGCGCACAGGTTTTCCACTCAAAATCAGATCGATCCAGGCCACTTGACTCCTCGGCAGGCAACCTTGTGCCGAAGGTTTGGTCTTTGTCAGGACCATAGTGGCCATCGTCTGGTTCAGCGAGCAACTCTGGCGATAGGGATATTGCGGCAGCAAATCGAGCAGGGGTCTGTTTATCGGGGAAAGTTCCTGAAACATCAAAATATCCGGATCCTGCCGGGTGACATAGTCCGCAATGCGGTCGATCTGGTCATTGTGGTAGAGGAGATTGAAGGTGATGATTTTCACCCCATTGCCGGGTGCCGCCTGCAAAGCTGTCTGACCGGAAAGCGCAAACGGTCGGGCAGGACCCAGCAGCCAGACTGCAAACAGCAGCGAGACAAGAGCAATTGCAGCGGTCTTCCGCAGCTTCAAAAATCCGGCAACAATGGCCACAATGATGAAAGCAAGAACATAATAGTGCAGAAAATGCGAAAAACTGTCCAGCGGGCGGAGCCAGCGGCCACCGAATGCCAGTGCAGTGAACAATGCGGGAAAAACCAACCCGCCATAGACCGCCAGAACAGCGATCTTGCCAATCCAGCGCCGATTTTCAAACTTTTTTTTCATGGTGTCGAAGCTGATTGCCTGTTTTTAAATCGTAGCGCCAATCCGCATGGCGTGCCCTGGTTGGTTTCCAGCTCTCGGTCGATTTCGATGTAACCATGAAACGAATCGGGCTGCACGATGAAATTCTCACGAAAATTATCACAAATAGCGGCCTTCAGTCTAACACGCGGATCGGATCGTTCACCTCGATGCGGCCGCCGGAGATGATCTTGCACAACACTCCGAAATCACGGTGCCCGTAAGTCTTGAACAAATGAGATGGCATGTCGATGTCGCGCACGCCCGAGCATGTATTGGCGCTCGGCGCGGCGCAGCGCTCTATGCGTTCTGTCACCGCAAAGCGTGCAGAGCCGATGCTGATTTCCCGGCCAATCCAGGAGAATTCTCCCCAGGGGGCAACGCCGTCGCACCACAGATTGCTGCGCCAGCGCCGCGGCGAAAGGTCAAGTCCGCTGCTGGCTGATACGGCGTCGTGGGAGGCCCTGCTGTGCAGTGACAGAGTAGGAGTGTTGCGGTCGGCAAGGTTGCCGCCAGGGATATGAGCCAGTTCATAGGGGCCAGGTTGCATGCCACCGCCACAGGCTTCGACCAAGGCAGCAAAGCGGATGACATCGGCAGGGTTGGACAGATCGAACTGATGGTCAGTACCGGCTTCATTGCGCAGCGTGACGATGCCGCTGGTGTCATCATAGCTGGATGCAATGGTGGCCAGCTTCGGACTGAGCGCAACCACGACAAAATTGCTGCGCTTCAGCCAGACGGGATTGGCAGGGTCGTAGTTTGAAGCCCTGTGAGCAAGGGCGAATTTCCGGTCACCGGCGAGCGGCCGGTCCGGTATCATCTCCGCAGAAGGGAGTGATTCCGGCGCAAGCCCCTTTACCGGATAACGCAGAATACCGCTCAGCCGCACGGCGAAACAACCTGTCTGTGAGGGCCGCCCCTAAATGAATTTGACTTCCAGAATTTCATAACCGCGGGCTCCGCCAGGGGCTGCTACTTCGATGGAGTCGCCCACTGATTTGCCGATAAGCGCACGGGAGATGGGTGAGGAGATGGAAATCTTGCCTGCCTTCACATCAGACTCGGCGTCGCCGACAACCTGATAGGTGATTTCCTCGTCCGTATCCTCATCTGCCAGTTTCACCGTGGCCCCGAACTTGACCGTATCGCCGGACAATTTGGAAATGTCGATGATTTCGGCACGGGCGAGTTGATCTTCCAACTCCGCAATACGGCCCTCATTGTGGCTCTGGGCCTCTTTGGCGGCATGATATTCGGCATTTTCCGACAGATCGCCATGGGCGCGGGCTTCGGAAATGGCTGCAATAATGCGTGGACGCTGTTCCTGAGTTCGTCTTCTGAATTCGTCCTGCAGCGCATTGTTGCCACTGGCGGTCATAGGGATCTTATCCATCGATGTCCCTCTCTCCAAAAATTGGGTTCCTGCTGGTGCCATCGGCGTCAGTGCAAAGAGCCCGGACAAAAAGAAAAGCTGACCGCCCATTCCGGTAAGAATGGGCGGTCCAGCTCAAATACTTACATCAGCTAAAGTACGACTGAAGTGCACGAACTTCAAGCGTCCCGCGTGTAAAGGCTTCAATTCCATTGGTGGCAGCCATCGCTCCAGCCAGAGTGGTGTAATATGGAACCTTGTGAATCAGCGCCGCCTGGCGCAGAGAACGGCTGTCCGTCAGGGCCTGTGCGCCTTCCGTGGTGTTGAAAACCAATGCAATTTCATGGTTCTTGATGGCGTCAACAATGTGCGGACGGCCTTCCAGAACTTTGTTGATTTTGGTGCTGGGCACGCCTTGCTCATTCAGAAAACGCGCCGTACCGCCAGTTGCGACGATTGAAAACCCAAGATGCTCAAGCTTGCGAATCGTGTCGAGAATGCGTGGCTTGTCCTTGTCACGCACCGAAACGAAGACGGTGCCGCCGGTGGGAATTCTGGTTCCTGATCCAAGCTGACTTTTGGCAAAGGCAACAGGAAAGCTGGTGTCCAGTCCCATAACTTCGCCGGTGGACCGCATTTCCGGTCCAAGGACGGTATCGACGCCCGGGAAGCGGCCGAAGGGAAACACCGCTTCCTTGACAGCGATGTGATCGAAAACCGGTTTCTCCAGCTTCATTGAGGCAAGGCTTTCACCGGCCATCACCCGGGACGCAAGCTTGGCGACCGGCAACCCGATGGTCTTGGCGACAAACGGCACGGTGCGGCTGGCACGCGGGTTGACTTCCAGCACATAGATGGCATCGCCCTTGATGGCGTACTGCATGTTCATCAGGCCGACTACGCCGATCGCCAGGGCCATTTCCCGGGTCTGCTGTTCCAGCCGCTCGAGGATATCAGGACCGAGCGAGAATGGCGGCAGGGAACAGGCACTGTCGCCGGAATGAATGCCGGCTTCCTCGATATGTTCCATGATGCCGCAGACAAACACATCCGTGCCGTCGCACACGGCATCAACATCGACTTCAATGGCATCCGACAGATAGCTGTCGATGAGCACGGGAGAGGACCCGGAGACGACCACTGCTTCGGTGATATAACGCTCCAGATGGGCGGTATCACGGACGATTTCCATAGCCCGGCCACCCAGCACATAGGAGGGCCGGATAACCACCGGATAACCGATCCGTTCGGCTATCTTGCGGGCTTCTTCGCCGGAGCGGGCAATGCCGTTTTCCGGTTGCTTCTGTTTGACCTTGTCGAGCAATGCCTTGAAGCGGTCGCGGTCTTCGGCCAGATCGATGGCATCAGGCGGAGTGCCAAGAATCGGCACGCCTGCATCTTCCAGTGCCTGCGCCAGATTGAGTGGCGTCTGACCACCGAACTGAACAATCACACCATGCAATGTGCCGTTGGAGGTTTCGGTATGGACAATTTCCAGCACATCTTCCGCCGTCAGCGGTTCAAAATACAGCCGGTCCGATGTGTCATAATCGGTTGATACAGTTTCCGGGTTGCAATTCACCATGATGGTTTCATAGCCCGCATCATGCAGGGCAAAGGCGGCATGGCAGCAGCAATAATCGAACTCGATGCCCTGACCGATGCGGTTGGGCCCGCCACCCAGAATGATGATTTTCCTGGCATCTGTCGGCTCTGCCTCATCGACAGGCGCGTTGCCGAAAGGCGCTTCGTAAGTGGAATACATATAGGGTGTCGGCGAGGCGAATTCTGCGGCACAGGTGTCGATCTTCTTGAAGACCGGACGCACATTCAGCCGGTGGCGCAGGGCCGAGACATCAGCTTCTTCCAGAGCGGTCAGTTCGGCCAGCCGTTTATCTGAAAAGCCGGACGCTTTCAGCGCCCGCAATGCGCCGGGGGTCTGCGGCAGGCCATGGGCGCGCACACGCTGTTCCAGATTGATCAGGCCGCGCAACTGCTCGAGAAACCAGGGGTCAATTTTACAGGCGGCAAAAATCTCTTCGTCGCTGAGACCAAGCCGCATCGCCTGCGCTGCTTTCAAAAGACGGTCCGGAGTCGGCGTGCCAAGGGATGCCCGAATGGCATTTTTGTCATCATCCTGTCCAAGGCCTGGAATGTCGACTTCATTGAGGCCGGTGAGACCGGTTTCCAGTCCACGCAAAGCCTTCTGCAGGGATTCCTGGAAGGTCCGGCCAATCGCCATGACTTCGCCGACTGATTTCATGGCCGTGCCCAGAATCGGCTCAGCACCGGCGAATTTTTCAAAGGCAAAACGTGGGATCTTGGTCACGACATAATCGATTGTCGGTTCAAATGCCGCCGGTGTGGCTCCACCGGTGATGTCATTATCCAACTCGTCCAGAGTATAACCGACAGCCAGTTTTGCCGCGATCCTGGCAATCGGAAAACCGGTGGCTTTTGACGCCAGGGCCGATGAGCGCGAGACGCGCGGGTTCATTTCAATGACCACCAGCCGTCCATCATCGGGATTGACAGCAAACTGAACATTGGAGCCGCCGGTTTCAACACCGATTTCGCGCAACACCGCAATCGATGCGTTGCGCATGATCTGGTATTCCTTGTCGCTCAGCGTCAGGGCAGGGGCCACGGTGATGCTGTCACCGGTGTGCACGCCCATTGGATCGACATTCTCGATGGAGCAGATGATGATACAATTGTCATCCTTGTCGCGGACAACTTCCATTTCATATTCTTTCCAGCCGACAATGGATTCCTCGATGAGGATTTCCGACGTTGGCGAGGCATCCAGACCGCTTTCCACAATGGTCAGGAATTCTTCGCGGTTATAGGCAATGCCGCCGCCGGTGCCGCCCATTGTAAAGCTGGGCCGAATGATGGTCGGAAGACCAATTGCCTCGAGCGCGTCGATCGCCTCGGCGACCGTATGGGCAAGCCGCGAGCGGGGGCTTTCCAGACCAATCTTATCCATCGCCTTGCGAAACAGATCGCGGTCTTCCGCCTTGTCGATGGCCTCCGGCGTTGCGCCGATCATTTCCACACCGAATTTTTCGAGCACACCCATTTTGCGCAAGGACAGCGAACAGTTCAGCGCGGTCTGGCCACCCATCGTGGGCAGCAGCGCATCGGGGCGCTCCTTCTCGATGATCTTGGCGACAATCTCCGGCGTGATCGGCTCGATATAGGTGGCGTCGGCCAGGTCCGGGTCGGTCATGATGGTGGCCGGGTTGGAATTCACCAGAATGACGCGGTAACCCTCTTCCTTCAACGCCTTGCAGGCCTGGGTTCCGGAATAGTCAAACTCGCAGGCCTGGCCGATGATGATGGGCCCGGCTCCGATGATGAGAATGGACTGGATATCTGTGCGTTTTGGCATGGTTGATCTTCTGGACGTCTGTGGTTGCGGATGGCCGGATGCGACCTGTGCTGAAGCTGTCGGGATGTTTGACGCTGCTATAGGCGATTAGCCCGTGCTGTGGAAGGGCATCGCCCAAGATTTCTTGGTTGTCGAAGCGCCATGTTTGGGCCAATGTTGCGTTTCAAACTGCGCGTCACACGAACCAAGGATTGCCCATGCGCTGGAAAGGCCGCCGTAAAAGTTCAAATGTAGATGACCGGCGCGGATCGGGCGGGGGCGGCTTCCGCTTCCCAAGAGGCCGGACCTCATCACCCCGCTTGCGGTTTCCCTCCGGCAGGTCCAGCCGTGGCTTGCTCGGGTCGGGGAAAGGCATTCTGACACTGGTGGTGATCGGCGGCATCGCCTGGTTTGTGTTCGGCATCAACCCGATGCAGCTTCTTGGAAGTCTGACCGGCGGGGGCAGTGGCGGGGGAGTGCCGTTTGAACAAACTACGCCTGCCGGACCATCCGGAAGTTCGGCGCGCAATGATGAAATGACAGCCTTTATCTCCACGGTTCTGGCTGAAACGGAAGATACCTGGAACGCCATTTTTGCAGCCAGTGGCCGCGATTATGAAGAGCCGCGCCTGCAACTTTTTACCGGCCAGGTGCGCTCTGCCTGCGGCTTTGCCTCGGCAGCGTCGGGCCCGTTCTACTGTCCCGGCGACAAGCAGATTTATATCGATCTGTCGTTTTATGATGAATTGCGCAAACGTTTCGACGCGCCGGGCGATTTTGCCCAGGCCTATGTTCTGGCTCATGAAGTGGGTCACCATGTGCAAAATCTTCTCGGCGTATTGCCGCAGTTCAATGAAGCACGGCGCACAATGAGCGAAGCAGACGCCAATGCCATGTCGGTCAGAGTGGAACTGCAGGCCGATTGCTATGCCGGCGTGTGGGGGTTCAATGCAGCGAAGCAGGACCTTCTGGAAGAGGGCGATCTGGATGAGGCGCTGAATGCGGCCAGGCAGATCGGCGATGATGCCATCCAGAAACGCACCCAGGGTTATGTCGTCCCGGAAAGTTTCAATCACGGCACATCGGAGCAGCGCAAATACTGGTTCCGCCGCGGCTTTGAAGCCGGTGATACGTCGCAATGCAATACGTTTGAGAGTACGCGAATTTAAGCTCAGCGATGCGCGGAGTGCACTGATTGAGAAATTTGCTGCAAACCCGCTGGATACGTCCGGCTTGGCCGCTGGGCAGCTGCTGGTAATGAGACCGACTAAACGTCATTTCATCAGGTTTCCAAGGCGGGCATTGTGCCCGCCTTTTTTGTACCCTCACGTGATATCCGTCTGCACAGTCGCTGCTGCCGAAATTTCAACACACGCTTCAATTGGAATTCGCCTGCCAGTAAAGCGTTACTGACGCCAGCAGATGAAAGGTGATGCTTTTCAGCAACAGTAGCGGATTCTTACTGAAACCTTACATGGCGGTAATTGTTGAAACCGATTTCCCCGGTTAGACTTCAGACGGTAAAAAATAGTTCACTGGCAATGCGGTGGCCTGTTTTCCTGGTTTGGAGTGGCAACAGACATGATCGCGCAAACCGCGGTGCTTGATATTCGTTTTTTATTGGGCAGAGGCGCACACAGAAACTCATATCTGCATCCGCAGGATGCTTCGAAACTGGTCAAAATCGTGCATGAGCACGGCCAGATGCGCGCCCGTGACCGCAAGCGTTTCTGGGCTCTGGGTCGCCGGCTGAATATGGACGGCAATCAACGGGAATTGCGTTCTATCGAGTTGCTAAAGCGTATCGGCCTCTATGATACGCGATTTTTCCCAGCGTTTTTCGGCACCATCGAAACCAATCTCGGCCCTGGTCTGGTGTTTGAAAAACTCGGATCAGGTCCGCAGGATCAGATTTATGAGTTGCGCCGCCTAGAGGATAAGAAACTGGCATTGCAATTGCTGCCAAGAGAGCGGATTTTGCAACAATATGACGAATTGCAGCAATTTTTCGTCATGGCCGGCTTTCCCAGTGTTGGCCTCAGCATTGAAAATCTTGCAGTGCTGCAACGCGCAGGTGATGCTCCGCAACTTGTCTGTTTCGACATGAAATTCCTTGAAGATCGGCGTTTTCTCTCTGCGGCTGACTGGATTTCTCTGCTGTACCGGCGGCGCGTCAAACGCCTGCTGGCACGCAAGAAAATCAAATTCACCATCAAACTTGACCGCGACCTTTAATACGCTGACAGTCAGCCCGACGGATAGACCCCAATCGGCATGACGCCAGCACTTTGTCCCAGGCTTTTAAAAAAAGCCAGAATATCGCGGATATTATTTCATGACGAAAATCATTCTGGCTGGTGTTGCGCTGGTCTTGAGCGCGTCTGTCTCACTGGCCCAGGAGGTGACGCCGCAGACTGGCGACCGCTGGTATCAGGATGGCCAGAATACGCTGACAGAGAAACTGGCGCGGCAGCCGAACACCGGCAGAGCCAGAAACATCATCCTGATGATCTCGGACGGCAATGGTATCGCCACCAATTATGCGACGCGGCTTTTTCTGGGGCAGAAGAATGGCGGCTTTGGTGATGAAGCGGTTCTGCCACAGGAAAAGTTTCCTTATCTCGCTTTGGTCAAAACCTACAATGTCAACGCGCAGACTGCCGGTTCGGCAGGCTCGGGCACGGCGCTGCATTCCGGCGTCAAAACGTCGCTAGGTGTGGTCGGTGTCGGCGAGGGATTGAGGCGGGGAGATTGCAGCCAGGTTGAAGCCAACAAGGTGAAATCGATCGTTTCCATTCTGGACGAAATGGGAAAATCTGTGGGCGTCATTTCGACAGCCCGACTGACCGACGCGACGCCGGCCACTGCCTATGCCCATTCTGCAAACCGGACCTTTGAAGATGATTCAAAACTGCCGGAGAAGTGTGGCGTCAAGGATATAGCCGATCAACTGCTCGACGCGCTAAAAGCGGGTACTGTTGATATCGCGATGGGTGGCGGCCGCCGGCACTTCCTGCCGAAAGAGGTCACTGATTTTGAAGGCGAAGCCGGCCGACGGACGGATGGTCGCAATTTGATGGACGAGGCACGGGCTGCAGGTGCCAGGGTCGTGAGGGATGATGTGGAATTTGCAGCTTTGAGCGTGAGCGATTCAGCGCCGGTCCTCGGCCTGTTTGAATCGGATCATATGAAATATGAATATGACCGCAGGGCAGAGCCCTCATTGGCCGAAATGGTGGGCGCCTCGATCAAACGCCTGCAGGGCAACGAAAACGGTTTCTTTCTGTCGGTGGAATCCGGCCGTATCGACCATGCCAACCATGATGGCAATCTGTACCGGGCCCTGACCGACGGCGTGGCATTTGCCGATGCAGTCAGCAAAGCTGTCGAGCTGACCAGTGCGCAGGACACGCTGATCATCGTCACCGCAGATCACAGCAGTGCATTGGCCTTTAACGGCTATTGCGGGCGCGGCAGCCCAATTACAGGCCTGTGCTACAAGATCAACAAGACCGGCGTGAAGCATCTTGATACGCCCGCAAGGGCAAAAGACGGCAAGCCTTATACGGTGGCTGGATATCTGAACGGCAAAAGCTCGGTGCTGACAAAAGACGAGAATTTCAGCGGCTCGCGACCGGTCGTGACACAGCAACAGGCGAGCGATCCCGATTATCTGCAGCAGGCACTGATTCCGCTGTCAGCAGAAACCCATTCCGGTGCGGATGTGGCGGTTTATGCAAGAGGCCCATGGGCGCATTTGCTTGATGGCACAATTGAACAGAATTTTATTTTTCACGTAATGAAATATGCCGCTGAAGTGGAGTGATGCTGCATCGTGGCGGCAAGCCCAAGCTGTTCCCGGCAAAGGGCTCGACATTCCCGGAACGTGGTTTAAACTGAGGCAGTTGATATCGCTGCAGACTCACGCTCCCGATGCGATGCGATTTCAGCCAACAACAACCAAGAGCATATCTTATCATTGCCGGGTCAAATGACTCGACCTTAAATAAATCATGCTCTGACCTGACCACCGGACGTGCCGGCAGGATGAGCCCCGACAAGGAGACACGGTCATGTCTAATGACCCGATTGCAACTGGCGTGCCGACGCCGGATGTAAGAGAGGGCGACAGCGCGCTTGGTCTTGCCTATATGGCCGGCGGTATGTTCCTGTTTTCTGCGGTTGATACGCAGGCCAAATTTCTGACCGAAACGTTGCATCCGATCCAGATCGTCTGGTCGCGTCAATTCGGCCTGCTGCTCGGGGTGTTTGTGCTGCTGGCAATCCGCGGTCTGAAGGTTCTGCACACAACGCATCCGCGCCTGCAGATAGCGCGCGGTGCAGTGGCGGCGGTCTCGGCGACCTTGTTCGTGGTCGCTGTCAGCTATGTGCCGCTGGCGGATGCCGTGGCGGTAAGTTTTGTGGCGCCCTTCATTGTGACAATTCTGGGGGCGCTGGTTCTGAAGGAGCCGGTCGGCATCCGCCGCTGGAGTGCGGTTATTATCGGGTTTGCCGGTACGCTGATTGTTATCCGCCCGGGCCTGGGCGTCGTCCACCCGGCGGTGTTGCTGGTACTGGTTGCGGCGGTCTGCTTTGCCCTGCGCCAGGTAATGTCGCGGGCGCTGAGCCGGTCTGATCGTACTGAGACGACCGTCGCTTATACGGCGCTGGTCGGCAGTCTTGTTCTCACTGTGCCGCTGCCATTTGTCTGGCAATGGCCGACGGGAGGGCTGGAAATCACGCTGCTCGTCAGTATTGCGATCATGGCGGCGTTTGCCGAGTTACTGGTGATCAAGGCGCTGGAAGTGGCGCAGGCCGTGGTCGTGGCTCCGGTGCAATATACGCTGCTGATCTGGGGAACCATGTATGGCTATCTGGTGTTCGGACAATTGCCGGATGGCTGGACATGGGTCGGCACGGCGATCATTGTCGCAACAGGAATTTATACAGTGCACCGGGACAGCAAGGCGGCCCGTGCCCGGCGACGGTTGGCAGGCAAGATTTCCGCATCGTAAACCGGCCGTTCGTTCGCTGCTGTAAATCAACCTTATGTTGGGTGCCATGATGCGACGCAAATTTCCCAAATATCTGTCTCTATCCGGTGTTGCCGCGTTCTGGAACGGTGCTGCGCGGTTGGCTTCGGGCAAATCTGCAAACCCGTATTATTCCGGTCCGCCAGAGCGTAATTTCGACGGAACTTTGTTCTTCAATCCGGACGGGCAAGCACCGCGCGCTTTTGCCGACTTTCTGAAATGGCAGTTGTTTGAGCGCAGGGCGCGATGGCCCGAGACTTTTCCAAGTCCGTTTGAAGGCACTAAACCGGAGCACAGGCAGGAACAGCTGACGATCACGATGATCGGTCACGCTACACTTCTGATTCAGGTGTCGGGGCTCAATTTTCTGACAGACCCGGTGTTTTCAGACCGGGCCAGCCCGCTGTCGTTTGCCGGGCCAAAGCGGATTACAAAGCCGGGTGTGGCCTTGCAGGACCTGCCGCCGATTGATTTTGTTTTGTTGTCACACAATCACTATGACCATCTTGATCTTGCCTCGCTGCGGGCGCTGGTCGACGCGCATGATCCGCTGATCATAACACCGCACGGCAATGATACGATTGTCCGTAAAGCGATTCCCGATGCACATTTGGAAACCGGCAACTGGGACGATATTGTTGCAGTCAATGCCACTACGAGTGTGCATTTTGAGCCGGTGCATCACTGGTCGGCGCGCGGCACGCGCGACCGGCGTATGGCGTTGTGGGCGGGGTTTGTGATCGAGGCGCGTGCAGGCAAGATCTATGTGGTCGGCGATACCGGATTTCACGAGGGCATCAATTATCGCGCTGCCGCGCAAAAACATGGGGGGTTCGACGCCGCAATTCTACCGATTGGAGCTTATGATCCGAGCTGGTTCATGGAAGCACAACACCAGAACCCGGAAGAAGCGGTGAAGGGGCATCTATTGTGCCGGGCGAAGGTGTCGATTGCCCACCATTGGGGCACGTTTCAGCTGACCAATGAACCGCTGCAAGAACCGGTTGAGCGGCTCGCCAAAGCGCGCTCTGCCAACAATGTTGCGGAACATGCCTTCATAATCCTGCGCCCCGGCGAGGCCTGGAGCGATAAAACGCCTTCTAGGCCGCTTTCATCAACTCGACAAAGCGCTTGAACAGATAATGGCTGTCCTGTGGCCCGGGAGAGGCTTCCGGATGATGCTGGACCGAGAAAATCGGTCTGCCAGTGACCTGAATGCCGCTGTTTGAGCCATCAAACAGCGACGTGTGGGTCGGCTCAACGCCCTCGGGAAGGGTGGCTCCATCGACAGCAAAGCCGTGATTCATACTGGTGATTTCCACCTTGTCGGTGGTGTGATCCAGAACCGGGTGATTGGCGCCATGATGGCCCTGATGCATTTTGCTGGTTTTCGCCCCAAGCGCCAGAGCCAGCATCTGGTGACCCAGACAAATGCCAAAAATCGGCAGGCCGCTGGCAATCAACTCCTGAATGACGGGAACTGCATAGTGAGCGGTCGCGGCCGGATCTCCCGGACCATTCGACAGGAAGATGCCGTCGGGCTGATGGCCCAGAATGATCTCGGCAGTGGCTGTGCCAGGAACCACTGTCACCCTGCAGCCAAGACCGGCGAGAAGCCGTAAAATGTTGCGTTTTACGCCATAATCCACCGCGACGACGTGCAAATCGGGGTTGATCTGCTGGCCAAAACCCTTTTCCCAGGTCCAGGGTGTCTCGTCCCAGCGCACCATCTGCAAAGTGGTTACGTCTTTCGCCAGGTCGACACCTTCCATTGAGGGCAGGGCGGCGGCCATGGATTTCATCGCGGATTCGTCAAATTCGCCGGTCGAATTGTGCACGATCAGGCCGTTAATCAGGCCGCCCTCACGGATTTTTGTTGTCAGTGCGCGGGTGTCGATACCGCAGATGCCGACAATGCCCCGAGCCTTCAGCCAATGGTCAAAATGCTGTCCGGCGCGATAATTCGCCGGATCTGTAATCTCCGCCCGCATAACACAGCCGCGCGCGCCGTTGACCGAGGCCAGATTAAGGCTTTCAATATCCTCATCATTGCTGCCGACATTGCCGATATGAGGGAATGTAAAAGTTATGATCTGACCGGAGTAGGATGGATCGGTCAGGATTTCCTGATAGCCGGTCATAGAAGTGTTAAAGCACAATTCGCCAGCTGCTTCGCCTGTTGCGCCACAAGCCTTGCCGTACAGAACCTTGCCATCAGCCAGCACAAGAGCGGCTGTCGGGACCGGTTCCTGCCATGCCGGCAGGTCCGCACTGTTTGCGGTCTGGCTGATGGTTTGCATGAAAACACTCCGATATGTCAGCGGGGACGCTGCGGATGCGGCAAATCGTCGTTGGCCGCTTCTCGACAGAATTACATATGATTACGCCCGGATCGCACGTCTTTAGCGGAATTTCAAGCCTGTCCTGCACAGATCGCATAGGCTGAGCCTTGTCAAACCGTCACAAAAACTACACATAAAGGACATGATGAACGTCAGGGTTGCTTCAAATTCTGGCAAAAACTGGTATAGAGGTCGTCCCGGCAGGTTCTTGAAACAAAGAATCAGTTGGCAGGACCGACAGCGCCGTTGTGATATTGAGTGCAAAAAAGGGTCATAGATCTACATGCGCGAACAAATTGCTGAAGCTTTGAATGAAGCTGTGAAGGCGCAGGATAAAAAGCAGGTGTGTACCCTGCGGCTTATCAACGCTGCCATTAAAGATCGTGACATTGCGTTGCGCGGAACTGGTAAAGACAAGGTCAGCGACGAAGAAGTGCTGAATCTGCTGGGTAAAATGATCAAGCAGCGTGAGGATTCCTCGCGTCAATACGAGAACGCCGGACGGCTTGATCTGGCCGAGCAGGAGCGCAAGGAGATGGAAATCATCCGAACCTTCCTGCCTGCCCAGTTGCCGGATGACGAAGTGCGCAAGGCGGTCAAGGATGTCGTATCCGATATTGGTGCCAACAGCCTGCGCGACATGGGCAAGTGTATCAATACGCTGAAAAAGCGCTATCCGGGACAGATGGATTTCTGCCAAGCCAGTGGCGTAGTGAAAGAGCTGTTGCGGTAAGCCGCAACACGGCCGGGTTTTCCACAGACAGTTGCCATGGTCTGAGCACAATTTTTCAATTGTGTCCTGACCATGGAGATTTTTGCCAAGTGCCGGGTTATGCTGCCTGATATTTTTCGGTAGCCGTGTTCTTCCGCAGACATGTCCTTCCGCAACCGTGTTCTTCCGCAGCCGTGTTCTTCCGCAGCCATGTCCTATTGAACCTGAACAGAGCTCATGCGTTTTGATGACAGATTTCTCGATGACATCCGCGCCCGCCTGAATATTTCAGATGTGGTGGGCAGGCGGGTGACGTGGGACCGCAAGAAATCGCAGCCATCCAAGGGCGATTACTGGGCCTGCTGTCCGTTTCACAACGAAAAATCTCCCAGCTTTCATGCCGATGACCGCCGCGGCCGGTATCATTGTTTCGGATGTGGCCAGTCGGGTGATGTGTTTCGCTTTTTGAGCGAAACCGAAGGCGTTTCCTTTCCTGAAGCTGTGGAACGGCTGGCTGGAGAAGCCGGGCTGGCACTGCCGGAACGCAATCCGGAAGCGGAAAAGCGCGCCGAACGGCGCAGTTCGCTTTACGAGATCATGGAATTGGCCAGCGGATTTTTTCAGCAGGCATTGCAAAGCGCTGATGGCGCGGATGCGCGGCGGTATTTGCGTGACCGGGGCCTGTCGCTGGCCATCCAGCAGGAGTTCGGCATCGGCCATGCGCCGGACAGCCGTAACGCACTGAAACAACATCTCACGGCCAAAGGCGTTTCCCAGGATGATATGGTCGAGGCCGGGCTGTTGATTGCCGGGCCGGATATCGCGGTTTCCTATGACCGGTTTCGCAACCGGGTGATGTTTCCCATTGCCGACGCCAGGGGGCGTATCATTGCCTTTGGCGGACGCGCGCTTTCGGCAGATGTGCCGGCCAAATACCTCAACTCGCCGGAAACCCCGCTGTTTTCCAAAAGCTACCTTCTGTATAATCATCATCGCGCCCGGGAGCCGGTGCATCATGGTGCGCAGTTACTGGTGGTGGAAGGCTATATGGATGTCATTGCCTGCGCGGCCCATGGGCTGGACGGGTCGGTGGCTCCGATGGGTACGGCGCTGACGGAAGAACAATTGCAACTGCTGTGGCGGATGAATGACAGTCCTGTGCTGTGCTTTGACGGCGACAGCGCCGGCTTCAAGGCAGCTGGCCGTGCTGCAGATCTGGCGTTGACTCATCTGAAACCCGGCAAGACGGTGCGCTTTGCGCTGCTGCCTGACGGGCAGGACCCGGACGATCTGTTGCGCAGCGCCGGACGCGATGCGATGGACCGGTTCATCCGAAACGCCAGGCCACTGAGCGATATGGTGTGGTCGCGTGAGACTGAAGGCGCTGTGTTTGATACGCCGGAGCGCCGGGCCGAACTGGAAAACCGGATGCGCAGCCTGACGCGGATCATGACCAACGACACCATTCGCCGCCATTATGAACAAGAGTTCCGCGAACGGCTTCAGGCGTTTTTCGGCCAGTCCGGGGGAAAATCGTCGTCAAAGCGATCCGGCGGCTTTTCCGGCAAGGCCGGGAAAGGCCGGGCTGGTGGCCGTCATGCAGCTTTTTCCGTCAGTCGCAGCCTGTCCCAGAGCCCGCTGGTCTCCAGTTTCGCCGCTGGCGGCGGTGCCACCGCGATCTCGCCACGCAATGCGGTGCTGCTGATGACAATGATCAACCATCCGGTGCTGCTGGACCGCCACGATGAGGCCTTCTCGGCGCTGCAATTCAACCAGGGCGAGTTGAACCGGCTGCATCAGGCGCTGATCGGTATTCTGGCAGAGGATCCGGAGCAAACTGCGAGCGCCATCAAGGATGCACTGATACGGCGCGGCCATGAAACGCTGGTGCGGCGTCTGGAACATACGCTGGCCTCTGTCGGGCTGTGGCAGACCCGTGAGCAGGCCGATCCGATGGATGCAGAGGAGGGCTGGAGGCAGGCACTGGCGCTGCATGAAAAGGGGGCTGTGCTGCGCGATGAGCTGCGCGCCGCAGAGCGGGCGCTCAATGACGATGCGACCGAAGCCAATTTTGCCAGACTTGTCGAAATTCAGCATGATCTTGAAAGCAACGAGCATATTCATGCGCTGATTGAAGGGTTTGGAGCCTTGTCCGGGCAATAAGGCTCTAACGCGCCTCCATTGGCTGATCAAACACCATGGTTGTAATGCCGATCAGGCCGGAATTTCCTGCCAGTTCGGTCGAATCGACCAGGAGATCGCGGAATGGCCGCCGAGCACGGAACGCTGAATTGCCTGCCTCGCCCGCACGTTGGCCAAGAACCCCATTTGCAAGCAGCAGGTGTTACCAGACCCCGATCATGATACCCGATGAGCCTTCGCCGGCGCGGGTTTGCAAAACCTGTTCGTCCGTCATCGTGACCCGGTTCTTGCGGTCCGTAAGGCGTTCCAGCAGCAGGGTCTGCATTGTGGCCCGAATTTCGGCATGGTCCGGTGATGTGCCAAGATCATCAAATTCATCCGGGTCCGTCTGAAGGTCGAATAATTGCGGCGGGAAGCCTTTGTAATAAATGTATTTCCAGCGCTCGGTGCGCATCATGTAGGCTCTTGCCTTGCTGGCCGGCAGGTTCAGAGTTTCCCGTGCTGAGTAGAACGCATAATCAATTTCGCTGAATACGGCTTCGCGCCAATCGCCCGGGTTTTCGCCATGCAGCAGCGGTAGCAGCGAACGGCCTTCAAGCCGGTGATCCGCCACCTTCATGCCCAACGTGTCCATGAAGGTGGGCAACAGATCAATCGCCTCCACGAGACGTGTTTCAACCTCGCCGCGGGTGCTGTCAGCCGCTTCACTGGGGTCGTAAATGATCAGCGGCACGCGCACGCTGGCTTCATGAAACAATTCCTTTTCACCCATCCAGTGATCGCCAAGATAATCGCCGTGGTCGGAGGTGAAGACAATCATGGTGTCGTCCATGCGGCCGGTTTCCTCAAGATGGTCGAAGAGGCGGCCAAGATGATCATCGATCTGTTTGACGAGGCCCATATAACCGGCCATTACCCGTTCGCGGACCTCGCGCCTGGAGAAGGTTTCCGAAACATCCATCTTCACGAAGGCATCCAGTACCGGATGGGCGTTGTCGCGCTCGCGTTCCGAGCGGTGCACCGGCAGGAACTGGTTGTGATCATACATCGCATGATAGGGCGCTGGGGCGATATAGGGCCAATGCGGCTTGATGTAGGACAGATGCAGGCACCAGGGCTGATCGCCGGTTTCGGTGATGAAGTCGATCGCCCGGTCAGTCATGTAGGCGGTTTCTGAATGCGGCTCGGCTACGCGAGCGGGCAGATGTGAATTGCGCAAATGCCAGCCGCTGAGAATTTCTCCGTCCGGGCCCTCGGCGGAATTGGCCCAGGTGTGCCAGGGGTTTTCACCGTCATAACCCTTTTCACGCAGCCAGTCATTATAGGCCAGCTTGCCGCCGCGCGCGCGCAGCCCGGCATCCGGATGCAGGCCGTCATCGCGCTCATAAGGCTCAAAACCGGGTTCCGAGACAATCATGCCGAGTTCGGTGTCGGGCGTCAGGCCAAAGCGCTCCATTCCGTCCTTGTCCGGCGTCATGTGGGTTTTGCCGACAACGGCAGTGCGCAGGCCGGCCGGTGACAGATAATCGCTCATGGTCCATTCGCCGATCGGCAGCGGTACCCGGTTCCAGGTCGAGCCGTGGCTGAAAGTGGTGCGGCCGGTATAGGTGGAGGCACGCGAGGGGCCGCAGACCGGCGATTGCACATAGGCGCGGTCGAAGCGCACACCTTTTGCGGCAAGGCGGTCGATATTGGGGGTGTGCAAATTGGGATGGCCAGCGCAGGACAGATAGTCCCAGCGCAACTGGTCCGCCATGATGAAAAGGATGTTTTTGACTTTAGCCATTACTTTGTACCTGAAACATTGGACCCGGATTTATTGCATCAGCCGCTAACGCATCAGCCATCATCGCATAAGACTGGGCAGGATTGTGGCAATTGCCGGTATCAGCAGCACCAGTATAAGGGCCAGCACATCGGCAAAAATGAAGGGAGTGACGCCGCGGAAGATATCGCCGAGGCGGATATCCGGCATCACCGATTTGACGACAAAGACATTCATGCCAATGGGCGGGGTAATGAGGCCAAGCTCGGTGACCAGAACCACGACAATGCCGAACCACACCATATCGACGCCGGACTGCACCAAAGTGGGCAAAAAGACCGGCACCAGCAGCAGCAGAATACCGATGGACTCAAACACCATGCCCATGAACACGGCAATGATCGCGACCGCGATCACAAGACCGAGTGGCGAGAGGTCCAGTTCCTCGACGAAAAACACGATATCATAAGGCATGCCCGACAGATTGATGAATTGGGCAAAGACAAGCGCGCCGAAAATGACGATGAACAGCGAGGCCGTGGTTTTGGCCGCCTCGCCGAGCACGTCGATCCATTCCCTCGGCGTGCGCAGATGGCCGCGCATGACAGCAATGACCGCTGCACCGAATGCACCGATGCCGGAGGCTTCCGTCGGTGTGAAGATGCGCCCATAGATGCCACCCAGCACCAGCACAAACAGGCCGATAATCGGCCAGACCGCCTTGAAGGCGCGCTTTTTGTCCTGTTCTGACAGAGGCTCGCCTGCCGGCCCGGCGTCGGGATTGTAGCGCACCGTAATGGCAACGGCACCCATGAACAGCGAGACCAGCAGAATGCCCGGAAGAACACCGGCAATGAACAATTCGCCGATATCCTGCTCGGCCACCACTGCGTAAATCACCAGCGGCACGGAGGGCGGAATCATGATGCCAAGGGTGCCGCCGGCGGCAATGGTGCCGGAGGCCAGCGAATCGGAATAGCCATATTTGCGCATCGGCGGCATGGCGACTTTTGTCATGGTGGCGGCGGTCGCCAGAGACGAGCCGCAGACGGCGGAAAAGCCGGCGCAGGCGGCCACTGTCGACAGCGCGAGGCCGCCGCGGAAGCGGCCAAGTCCGGCATAGGCGGCATCATACAGATCGCGGCTGATTTCAGCGCGGTAGATGAAAACACCCATGAGAATGAACAGGGGAATGACGCTGAGATTGTAGCTCATGGCGTCTTCGATGACCTGTTGCCCGGTCATGGCGAAGGCAGCGGTCCAGCCGCGTTGTGTGGCAAAGCCGACCAGGCCGACAAGCAGCGTGGCATAGCCGACGCGGAAGCCAAAGAAACACAAAGCCAGCAATATGGCAAAGCCGATCAGAGCTGTTGTCATAGATCACCTGCGATGTCTTCGCCCGGCCCATGACGGGGCCGCTCGATCAGACCCAGAACCTGGGCGATAAGACTGAGGGCGGACAGGCCGGCAATGATGGCGGCAAGATAGGCCAGCGGCCATTCCAGAACGACGGTTATGCGGTTGTTCTGGGCCGCTTCGCCAGCGAATACGGCCAGCTGCCAGGCGATCACCGACATGCCGATCAGCGAGAATAGCTGGATGATGAAAGGCCTAAATCTGGGCAGCCAAGCCTGCAGCGGACCGTCAAACAGTTCTACGGAAATGTGCTCATCATAGGCATTGACAAGGCCCAGGCCGGCAAAGATCGACATGGCCAGAAGAAATTGGATCATTTCCGCCGCGCCAAAAATGGGCGCGCTGAACACATAGCGGCCAACCACGTCGAAGAAGGTCAGCATCATCATGATGAACAGCAGAGCGGCGGCGATGAAATTCATTGCCGGCAGCAGGAGCGCAAGCGCCCCTGCTGCCAGTTTTTTCACACCGGAAACCGGCTGTTGGTTCACTGAGACAGTTCCTTGACCCGTTTGACATAATAGTCATAGGCACCCTGACCATCGATGCCGGCCTCATTGGCCTTGGCAATCCAGTTTTCCGCGACGAAGGCTGAAGCTTCGTGCAAAGCCGCTTCAAAGGCCGGATCGGCATCGACGGTTTCAATGCCGGCTTCCTTGAACTCTTCCAATGCCGTCTTGTCGGCATCGACCCAGTGCTGCGCTGCCATGCGGGCAAATTTGACGCCGCTGATATTGGTGATGGCTTCGCGGTCCGCTTCGGAAATCTCGTTCCATTTATCCTTGTTGATGATCAGCGAGAAGCTGGTCGAATAAATGGAATCCTTGAAGCGGGTCATGGATTTGGTATAGGGGATGACGCGGAAATCGCGCACCGCTGTCGGGCTGAGGCCGATATGAGCATCGACCACACCGCGGGAGATGATTTCATTGGCCTGCACTGCCGGACCGGAGACAACGCCGGCGCCGATTTTCTTCATGGTAGCGGCCAGTGCGCCGGGCAGGGCCCAGATCTTGCGCGAGACCAGATCTTCCATGGAATTCAGCGGCGTATCGGTCTGGCTGAACAATTCCGCCGGGGTGATGACCCAGAGCGACAGCAAATGCACGGAGTCCATTTCATCGGGGAAGAATTTGTTGCGGGTTTCCCAAAGGGCTTCCGACATGGCGGGCGCATCCGTTGTGGCGATGAACGGGTTCATGGCCACCAGCGGGCCAGTGACACGGCCCTGAATGAGGCCGTTGAACTGAACCGCAACATCGGTAATGCCTTTTTCAACAGAGTTGAGCTGTTCGGGCGGGGCGGCGACCGATTTGGGCGGGATGATGCCGGTGACCCGGCCCTCGGTGACTTGTTTGACTTCTTCAATCCATTTGGGCAGGACCGACTGGCAGACATAATGTTGCGGTGCCCAGAAGCAATTGACCAGCAGCCGGGTTTGGGCGTTGGCAACGCCGGCAAGGCTGCTGAGCAGGCCTGCCAGAAGCAGTGTTCTGATTGTAAGACGCATAAGTTTCCTCCACATGCGTAACCGGCTGGTTAGGGCCATCTGCCGTTACGCGTTCTCCCTGAATTGGCCCCGTTCCAGTTCCAGACCGTGGGTTTGCACGGCCGTTTTCAGTTTGACGATCATCTGCATCAGCTGCTCGACTTCGTTGGGCGAAAACTCTGAAAAATAAGCGTCAAACAAGCTCATAATATCCGGTGCCGCCAGCGCGATCATGTCTCTGCCGGCGGGTGTCAGGCTGACGGCGGAGCGGCGGCGGTCAGCCCGGTCAACCCTGCGGGCAACAAAGCCGCGTTCCTCGGTTGTGTCAACAATCTTGCTCAGTGTCGAGCGGTCAAACCCGCCATAGGCGGCCAAATCATGGACCGATTGCGGCCCCTGTTCCTGAAGCATCACCAGAACGCGCCAGATGCGATGATCAATGCCATGACGGCGCAGCACGCGGGAAGAATTCAGCCGGTGTTGCCGTTCCAGCAAATTGAGATGGAACATCGGCAGTTTTGAAACCTGAAAATCGGCACCGCGCATATCAGCCAAGACTGTTAAAGGGTCATAGTCTGTGAATATTCACATAGTTTGCACTTTTATGCAATGGGGGTTTTTGAAAAGGCGAATTGTTTCGAAAATTGAGTGGCACTACGACGGCGTGCCTGAAACGCTTGGCGGCATTGTGACAGATCGCCGGGCGAGGGGAGTCATCGGGAGAGCACAACTTTTTCCGCGGGCGGATCAGCCCACGCCCCAGGTATCGTTGAGCCGGTAGCCCTGGGGCCAGGGGTCGTCCGGGTCGAGCATGTGCTGGTGGGTGCCGGTGATCCAGGCGCGGCCGGTGATCTGCGGGATGATCGCGGCGTGGGGGCCGATTTCGGTGAGGCCGACGATGCGCCCGTCAAAGCGGGAGTTGAGAATCGAGCGGGCCTCAAAAGTCTGGCCCTGCTGCATCTCGCCACGGGCATGCAGCACCGCCATGCGCGCTGACACGGCGGTGCCGGTGGGTGAGCGGTCGATCTTGCCGGGGGCGATGGAGACAGCGGAGCGGGCGGCAAAGCCGGTATCCGTGCGGCGCAAGGGGCCGGCAAACAGGCAGAAGGAAAACGAAGTCCAGTCGGGGTTTTCCGGATGGCTGAAGGTCAGCCGGGCGTTGGCGGCATCCAGTATGCGAATGCCGGTGCGGGCAATTTCTCTGGCCTCACCGGCGACAATCTCAAAGCCGAGGGCAGCGGCATCGACCATGACGAAACTGTCGCCGCCATAGGCGGTGTCAACGGTGAGGGTGCCGAGGCCCTCGACCGGCAGCGCAGCATCCAGCAGCTGAGCGAAGGAGGGAACATTCTGCACGCAGATGCGCTCGGCCTTGCCGTCTTTGCAATGGGCCTCAACGCGCACCAGCCCGCCGGGCGCTTCCAGCGTGAGATGTGTGACCGGCTCGCGCATCGGCAGAATGCCGCTGTCGAGCAGCACCGTGGCGACGCAAATCGAATTGGAGCCGGACATGGGCGGCGAAGCTTCCGGTTCCATGATGATGAAAGCGGCATCGGCTTCCGGGTGTTTGGGCGGCACCAGCAGATTGACATGGCGGAATACGCCGCCGCGCGGCTCGTTGAGGACGAAATTGCGCAAGGACTGATCGCGCTCCAGAAAGCTGCGCTGCTGCCATAAAGTCTCGCCGGGCGGCGGAGCCACACCGCCGACAATGACGTCGCCGACTTCGCCTTCGGCATGGCAGGAGATAATATGAATGGTTCTGGTGCTGCGCATTTACCGGCTCCAACTGGTTGTGCCACGACCATGCGATGGAAGCCGGGAAGGCGTCAATTGGTGGCAGATGCGGCTGGCGGCAGATGCGGCTGGCGGCAGATGCGGCGTCCCGGTTACATTTTCGCGGTGATAAACTGGCCCGGCCGGATTTCAAGTTCCGGGATGATGGCCGTAGCTCCGGTATCAAGCTCTGTGGTGGTCAGCCAGAACTCGCCGTCCATAGCTGCCAGTATTAAGGTATCTCTATTCCGCCCGGCGGTACCAGATGCAGACCGGTCCTGATATCCGGATATATCCATTGTGCCGCGTTGTGCCGGGTCGGTCGCCTGCCGATGAGCTGATCTGCGGTATCAAACGACTCGACATTCATTGAATGTACTCTAGGTTTTGCAACAGAACTGCAGTGCGGGAGTATTTCATTGTTAAGCAGCCGACTTGAATTTCTGGTCCGCCGTC
This sequence comes from Pararhizobium sp. IMCC3301, assembly GCF_030758315.1. Taxonomy (NCBI): domain Bacteria; kingdom Pseudomonadati; phylum Pseudomonadota; class Alphaproteobacteria; order Hyphomicrobiales; family Rhizobiaceae; genus Pararhizobium; species Pararhizobium sp. IMCC3301. Next base: position 1,208,120 of record NZ_CP132336.1, on the reverse strand, counting down.
TGCGCGAACGGCTCTGGGTCAAGCCGCTGGGCTATTGCCTGCTGGCGGTTCTGGGCGCTCTTGTCGCCCATGCGGCTGATTTCACCGAAATGGCGTCCTATATTCCGGAAATTACCACGGACACGGTCTCGACCTTGCTGTCGATCATTTCCAGCACCATGCTGGCCGTTGCCACTTTCGCGGTTGCGTCGATGATTTCGGCCTATGCCTCCGCCAGCGGTTCGGCGACACCGCGTGCCTTCACCCTGGTGGTTGCAGACGACATGTCGCAGGTGGCTCTGTCGGTTTTTGTCGGAGCTTTCATCTTCAGCATCGTTGCCACTATCGCGCTTCGCACCGGTTATTACGGCAAATCCGGCCGTTTCGTCTTATTCCTGCTGACCCTGCTGATATTTGCTGCCGTCATCCTGACCTTTGTGCGATGGGTCGACAGCATTGCCCGGCTGGGCCGGATGGGAACGACGATTGAAACGGTTGAAACTGCCGCAAGGGAGGCGTTGCAGAGACGGCGGTTGAACCCGACGCTTGGCGGCCGCACGGCGCATGAGCCGGGAACAGAGGGAACTCCGATTTATGCCAGCGATATCGGATACGTTCAGCACATAGATATGGAATCATTGCAGGGAATTGCCGAAGCTGTTGACGCCAGAATCACCGTTTTCTGCCTGCCAGGCGCATTCACCAGCCCTGGCAAACCGGTGGCCTTTCTGAACGGCGAAAGCGATGAGCTGACGGAAGAAGTGTGTAACAAGATATCCCATGCGTTCCTGATTGCAGATCAGCGCTCATTCGACGAGGATCCAAGGTTTGGCCTGATCGTGCTGTCGGAAATTGCCGCGCGTGCGCTGTCGCCCGGGGTCAATGATCCGGGTACTGCAATCGCCATCATCGGTACAATTGTGCGCCTGTTCGCCGGCTGGATATCACCTTTGAGCGATGAGGAACGCCCGGAAATCAAATTTGACAATGTCTATGTGCCGGAGCTCGCGCTGGAAGAATTGTTCACCGATGCCTTTACATCCATCGCCCGTGATGGGGCCGGTAATGTGGAAGTCGGCGTGCGGCTGCAAAAGGCTTTTGTTGGTCTGACACATCTGGAAAACAGAAGCTTGACCGACATCGCCCGGGCGCACTCAAAAACCGCACTTGCGCGCGCAAAGCAGACGCTGACACTTGATGCAGATTTTGAAGTTGTGGAGGCGATTGCGGCAAGGGTAGCGGCGCAGCGATGACATAAAGGGCTTAATTTGACCGAATCACCTGAGATTTGATGCGAATCGCAAAATAATGATTCTCCTTGAATCCTGACGTGATTCGCTGCAGTTACCGTCTGACCCGCGACATAATGGCTGAAAAATGCGGAGCCGGGCCACGAAACGCGACATATTTGTTGTGCAAGGCTTCAAAATGCTGGCTTTGTGCCTATCTTGTTAGGACGCTGCAGAAGTGTCTCAAACATGTCGGTAAAGCCGACAAAGGATTTTAGGGTTAATCGGCGATTAATATCCAAAATCTATGACTGGGATATGAAGGCGGAATTGGCCACCGGTTGGCCAAGCTCCCGTCTTTCAATTGTAGAATAGGGGAATTTCCGGCCGCAACGGGATGACGAAGTCTGCTGAAAGGTTTCGAAGTGCCAGGACCGGTAATACGTGAGTTAATGATTTTCGAAGTGGTGTCATCATAAGCTTGTCGCAGGCGCGCGTTTTTTTCGCTGCTGTGGCTCATAATTGATCCGCTTCATTCAATATATAACCGAGCAGCCGGGTCCGGGCCTCAGCCGACCCGGCGTTTCGTTTGGAGAGTTTGCATGTCCTTGGCAGGAAAAACAGCAGAAACCGCGCCTAAAAAAACCACACCGCCGCCAGCGGGCGGTGAAGGCAGCGATGGTCCATTGCTGGATCTGAACGACGCCGCCGTCAAAAAGATGATCAAGCTGGCGAAGAAACGCGGCTATGTGACCTATGAAGAGCTCAACGCTGTTCTGCCGTCTGCCGAAGTGACTTCCGAGCAGATCGAAGACACTATGTCGATGCTGTCTGATATGGGCATCAATGTGGTTGAGCAGGAAGAGGTCGACGAAGCCGAAGAGAGTGAAGGCGGCGATCTGGCTCAGGTGGAAAACAGCAATAAATCGGTTGCCAAAGCCACCACCGCCAAAGAACCGACCGACCGCACCGATGATCCGGTGCGCATGTATCTGCGCGAAATGGGTTCGGTCGAACTGTTGTCCCGCGAGGGCGAAATTGCCATTGCCAAACGCATTGAGGCCGGCCGCGAGGCGATGATTTCTGGCCTGTGCGAAAGCCCGTTGACATTCCAGGCGATTATCATCTGGCGCGATGAACTGGCCGAAGGCAATATTCTGCTGCGCGATATTATCGATCTGGAAGCCACCTATGCGGGCCCGGATGCAAAGAAATTGCAGGAAGATCACAGCGCCAAAACTCCCGAAGAACGCAAGGCTGAGGAAGAGCGCAAGGCCGCTGCAGCCAAAGAGGCAGAAGACCGGGCCGCCGAAGAGGATGATGACGAGGAAGACGAGGGCAATCTGTCACTCGCTGCCATGGAAGCAGAACTGAAGCCGCAAGTTGTCGAAATGTTCGACAAGATTGCCACCACCTATCAGGAAATGCGCAAGCTGCACGACAAATCGGTGGAGCTGCAACTGAAAAACAAGGCACTCTCCGACAAGGAAGAGCAAGCCTATGGTGAACTGACCCATTCGGTGATTGAAGATGTTAAATCGCTGGCACTCAACAATAACCGGATCGAGAGCCTGGTCGAACAACTCTACGATATCAACAAGCAGTTGATTTCGCGGGAAGGCCGGCTGATGCGCCTGGCGGTCAGTTATCGGGTGAAGCGCGATGAATTTCTGTCTGAATATCAGGGCCGCGAACTGGATCCGAAATGGGTCGAGCATATTTCCGGCCTGAAGAGCAAGCACTGGCACGCCTTCGCCGAAAAGGAAGAGCAAACCATCGGCCGCCTTCGCGAAGAAATTCAGGAATTGGCGACGGTTACCGGCCTCGATATCGGGGAATATCGCCGCATCGTATCCGGTGTGCAGAAGGGCGAGCGGGAAGCTGCTCTTGCCAAGAAGGAAATGGTGGAAGCCAATCTGCGCCTGGTGATTTCGATTGCCAAGAAATACACCAATCGCGGCCTGCAATTTCTCGACCTTATTCAGGAAGGCAATATCGGCTTGATGAAGGCGGTGGATAAATTTGAATACCGCCGCGGTTATAAATTCTCGACTTATGCGACATGGTGGATTCGACAGGCGATTACACGGTCGATTGCCGATCAGGCCCGCACCATTCGTATTCCGGTACATATGATCGAAACGATCAACAAGATTGTCCGCACATCACGCCAGATGCTGCACGAAATCGGCCGCGAGCCGACCCCGGAAGAATTGGCTGACAAGCTGCAGATGCCGCTGGAAAAAGTGCGCAAGGTTCTGAAAATCGCCAAAGAGCCGATTTCTCTGGAAACACCGATCGGTGATGAGGAAGACAGCCATCTGGGTGATTTCATCGAGGACAAGAACGCGATCCTGCCAATTGATGCGGCGATCCAGTCCAATCTGCGGGAAACCACCACACGTGTGCTGGCCTCACTGACACCGCGTGAAGAACGTGTGCTGCGTATGCGTTTCGGTATCGGTATGAACACTGACCACACTCTGGAGGAAGTCGGCCAGCAGTTCAGCGTCACCCGCGAACGTATCCGCCAGATCGAAGCAAAAGCTTTGCGCAAGCTGAAACATCCAAGCCGCTCGCGTAAACTGCGCAGTTTTCTGGACAGTTAGAGCGGTTCTTCTTTCCCGCGAAGCCGTGAAAAACGGGGCGTCCGGACAAGGCGTTCCCCGGATTTGATGGCCGGATTGCTGCTTGGCGCTGCAATATTTTGACCAAATCCATCGCCTTCACGAATTGTGTAGAAGCTGCCCAGTGCGGCGCACAACCTGTTGGTTCGAAATCATGGATGGCCCGCAAGACCGGCAATCAGGACGGGTCATCAGAGGCCGCAGTAACGACCTGATCTTAAAAAAATCCAACTATTACATTAACTTGACTGGCCTGCTTGATAGTCTGATTCAATGTTTGCTGCTGCATGCCAAGTGCCGTGGCGAGCCGCAAGAAACGCCTCACCAGCCAAGATCGCAATGCTCCCTCAGCCGGGAACGTTTTTCGCACTGCAGCGTTCACTCCCTGACTGCGGCGACCAATCCCTCTTGAAAGGACATATCATGACACTCAAAAAAGCGATCCTCTCGACGACCACTGCCGCCCTGTTGGCTGCATCAAGCTATATTCCCTCCGCGCTGGCCGATGAACACGGCGTTCAACTGGGTCAGTTGACCTGTGAAGTTGAAGGCGGTGTCGGCTTCATTTTCGGATCATCCAAAGATCTGATCTGCACATTCAATCCTGCCAATGATAGTTTGCCGGAAGAAATCTATACCGGTACCATCAACAAATACGGCATCGATATCGGCATTACCGGTGAATCGGTCATTCTGTGGACCGTTGTGGCGGCTGAAGACGACGTATATGCGCCGCGCGCTCTTGCCGGAACCTATACCGGTGCGACCGCATCGGCGGCATTTGCCGTGGGTCTGGGCGCCAATGTACTGGTGGGTGGCTCCTCTGAGTCATTTGCCCTGCAGCCGGTCAGCGTGTCCGGTTCAACCGGCATAAATGTTGCCGTCGGACTGGCACAGATCGAACTGTACTGATCGCGAAGCAAACCTGAGCAGCCCTGATCGGCGGCGCAAGCCGGAAGATCGGTAGCTGACTGACAAAACGATGGCCGCAGACCGGTTCCCAAGACGGTCTGCGGCCATCATTCGTTTTCGGCTTGGATATGGGCGTTTGGGACGGCACGGACTGCGAACCAGAGTGGCGGGTCAGCGGGCTGCCATTTTTGGTATTTCCCCATAATCGCGGCAAACCGGGCAGAAGAGGTAAACTGGTTCAACGCGCTGAGCAGGTGAAGCCAGGGTCCGGCATCGAACCAGGCTCTGTCGACATTGGCAAATTGCCGGATGAATGGCAGGATGGCAAAATCCGCAAGCGATGGCCGGCTGCCATAGAAAAACCCGACCTGTGGTGCCAGCAGATCATCCAGCCGGTGCAGAAACATTGCTGCCTTATCGCGCTGGTTGAGCGGATCAGCATCGTCATACCGATTGGCATATTTGTAGCGGTCGAGCGCGGTCTTGAACGGTCCGTCAAACTCGGCAATGAGCGCCAGCATATCCTCCTGCGTGGCATGCGGGGGTCGCAACAAATGTTCCGGGTCGTGCTGACCCAGCACATGCAGCATGATGTCGAGACTTTCCTCAATCACCGTGCCATCAGGCAGTACCAGCACCGGCACGGTTGCCTTGGGTGAGGCCGTGACAAAGTCTGCGGCCTTGTCGCGCAGCACAATCTCGCGCAGTTCAACGGTGAAGCCTGCGGAGGCGAGCGCCAGCCGCGCCCGCATCGCATAGGGACAGCGGCGGAAGGAATAGAGGATGGGATGACCGGAAGATACCATGCCACAGGAATAAGCACGCGTAGCCAAGTTGCAAGGGGCAGGTGGGCAAGCGTGCCGCCAAATTACCTCTGCCAGGATGGTCTCTGGTTTGCCGATGGGTCAAAATGGTGAGTCTGCAGAGAGGTTTACTGATGAATACTGAGGACCTGATTCAATGATTCAAGAGAGGTAGGGGGACCCCAAGAGAAGTCGGGGCGGCAAAGCAGGTGGCAGGGTCCGGGAAGTGGTACGGCTGAAGGCCATTTGGTTGTGTTTTGTTTTCACGTCCGAGAAGCCCGGCTATGGTGATGTAAAATCACAACCGGCGATCATATGACCCAGACTATTCTGACCCAGACCATTCTGATCCTGCCGACCGACGGGCCCGGCCTTTATGAGTTTACTGCTGCTGCGGAGGCTTTTGTGCGGGAAGCTGGCGTTGCGAGCGGCCTGTTAACATTGTTCTGCCAGCACACATCGTGCTCGCTGACGGTTCAGGAAAATGCCGATCCGGATGTTCAAGTTGATCTGCAGAACTTCTTCGCCCGGCTGGTCCCGGACGGGGATGCCGCCTCAATGCGCTGGATGATCCACACTGCCGAGGGACCAGATGACATGCCGGCGCATATCAAAACCGCATTGACGCAGACGCATCTGAGTGTGCCGGTGATGAAAAGCCGCTTGGCATTGGGTACATGGCAGGGCATCTATCTGTTTGAACACCGTACCCGTCCGCATCAAAGACGGGTGGTGCTGCATCTGAGCTGATGTCACTTCGAGCCTGAAAGGCGCTGCATGACCGAGATTTCCGCCGAGCCGCGCGGCACGCTGACCGTGCGCACCATGGCAATGCCAGCCGATACCAATGCCAATGGCGATATTTTTGGCGGCTGGGTGATGTCGCGAATGGATCAGGCTGGCGGCATTGCCGGTGTGGAACGCGCAATGGGCCGGGTGGTGACCGTAGCGGTGGAAAGCATGACCTTCATTCAGCCGGTCAGGGTGGGGGACGTGTTGTGCGTCTATTGCGAGATTGAGCAGGTCGGGCGCAGCTCGATGAAAATTCACGTCGAGGCTTTTGCCAAACGCTTCCTCACCGGCGAGCGTCACAAGGTGACGGATGCGACCTTTACCTTTGTCGCCATCGATGAAGACGGCAAGCCGCGTCCAGTACCGGATATAAGTGCGGCAGGCTGAGTATCCGACCAAGCCGATGTGACCGTGATATAGACTGAATATCCATGGTTTACAGGTGTTTGCATTGGCTGGTTCGGAAAGTGATTCCTCCGCACTCTTGGGTCCGTTAGAACGCGATTGAGAAAAAGCCAATCGCGGCAGCGGCTTCAACCGGGAATTTGAGTTATCGATTCATCTGTAGCGCCGGGATGCGCCTTTGACGGCGCTGACCAATCCTATTGCTGCAGCGCCCATTCCACCGCTACGGTCGCGCTGTAGCTGACCTCACCAGCTTCCACCGGCACCATTGCACTGTCAGCTGATTTGCGGCTCATCATGATGGCTTCCGGCCGCGGCTGGAAGCTGCCCTGTTCGGTGATCTGACGGATGGCACCGAGACTGATTCCTGCCGCGCCGGCATAATCCTCTGCCTTGGCAATGGCATCTGCCATCGCCATGCGCCGGGCCTCGGCTTCAAGGGCCGAGGGATCATCAACGGAAAATTGCGGCCCGCTGATGGAATTTGCGCCCAGGGTGACAGCCTCGTTCAAAACGCTGCCGATCAGTTTCAGATCACGCACGCGGACAGTGACCATATTGCGCACTGTATACCCGACAATGTTGGGGGTATTCGGCTGAGAGCCGGATTTGCTGGTTGGATAGACAAATTTCGGCTCAACCGAGAAATTGCTGGTCTGCAAATCCTGCGCGGCAATGCCGGCACTCTTGAGCGCGTTGATAAAGCCTGTTGTGCTGGCGGTATTCTTCTCCAGCGCGGTGACAGCATCCTCCGCTTCGCTGACCGTACCAATGGTGATGACCGCCATATCCGGATTGCCGGAAACCGTGCCGGTGCCGCTGAGCGACAGGGTTGGTGGTTTGATCTCATCCGCCCTGGCGGTGAGGGGTGCAAAGGCCAATATGGCAACAAGTGTGAGGGAGGCGAAAACCGGAACAGGACGCATGGACAGTCTCCATTTTTTTCATGATCTGCCAAATGGCTAATCGGCAATTGTGGTGGCATTTGGCCGATGCTCGTGGAAAGCGCTCTGCCGGCACGCCAAAGTCAGAAAGATGGCTCAAAACCAACTTGCCCAATGCGCCAAGATGCGATAGCCAAGCAGCGTGACGGCGCATCGCCATTTTGCGGCGTGCCCTGTAGGCCTGTAGCTCAATTGGTTAGAGCCAGCGGCTCATAACCGCTTGGTTGGGGGTTCGAGTCCCTCCAGGCCTACCAGTCACTCTTTGTCCGACCCGGAGACATAGGTAACAGTTTGTACCTAAGAGCCTGACCGAAAATTAAATTGAGTGATTTCAGTGGATTGTGATTCTCTGTGGTTTGCGAAGACTACGGAGGATCGGATGTCCTGGACTGAAATCACTCGGCGCCATTATGACAGGCGCGAACTGCG